>JAUIEZ010000029.1 GCA_030429665.1 Gammaproteobacteria bacterium
GCCGCCAGCAACGAGCCGGATGAATCCGAGGAAATTCCTATCGCGCTCAGGACTTCCGGGGGCCTGCCTTCAACGACCGTCGTGTACAGATACAGAACCCCATACGCCCCCATCTCCGAGGCCAGGCCGCCCACTTCGAGTCCGATGGTCGCGACCACCGCGGCACGGTAGCGCCATACCGCGTCGTCCAGGAACCATTTGGCGGTGCCGAGGACCCGGGTCCAGGAGGAGTCATGTTCGTGAAGCGTTTTCACTCGGGCCGGCGAATCCGTGCTAGCCCGTTCAATCGCGCTTGCGTCGCGAACCAGGCCGAGGTTATCGGGGTACGCGTGCTATCATACAAACACAACCGCAGATTTCCAAGGCACTAATGGAAGAGATCGATATCCTGCCGACCACCGTTTACTCGTTCAACTCAGAAAGCCGTTTGCACGAAAATGTCAGAAAGCTGGTAGAGAGAGAAACACGCTCCAAGAACAGGGAGAACTACGCCACCCGGCACGACTTGTATACGAAAAAGGAGTACGCCGAGTGTGTGGACTGGCTCAAGGCCTGCGTGGACGAGGTGACGCAGAAGCTGGGTTACGCGTGCAAATCGATGGAAATAACCCAGATGACGGCCGCCATTGCCACCAAGGGACAGACTCATCATCCGCACGACCACAGCAATTCCGTGATTTCAGGGGTCTGGTACCTGAATGCCGTGGAGGGTGGGGAAACGGTACTTTTCGATGTGAACCGCTGGCACGTGTCTCCCGTGCGCCTGGATCCGAGTCGACCTCACACCACCGATCCACACGGTTCCCACGGAGCGTTTTCCTTCAAATTCTACGAATGGTATAAGTACGACGCCAATGGCAGGCTTACGCCCCGGCACGACAAGTTCAATCCGTTTGTCGTCGCCACGGTACGCCCGGAGCCCGGCAAACTCATACTGTTTCCAGCGTGGTTGCTGCACGCGGTAGCACCGAACCTGAGCAGGGAAACGCGATACACGATTGCTTTCAATTGTTTTCCTCGAGGCTTCGGGTACGGATCGCACAAGGTGGACTATTGAGCGCCGGGAGCCGGGTTCCCGCCGTGGATCGGGTTTTTTCATGTTGAAATCACGTAAAGAAACGGACTGGGAAACCCCAGCCACCCACGGGTTTTACCCCGGATATCGTCCGCAGCGGAATTCGATCGCGCTTGATCGGCTATGACGGACGCGGGCTTCGATTTTTCCGTGGTCGTGCCGACCCACGACAGGCCCGCGGAACTTGCCCGTTTCCTGACCTCTATCCGTGCCCTGGATTATCCCAGGGACCGATTCGAAGTAATCGTTGTCGCGGACGGTCGACCATGCGAGATTGATGCCGATACGTTTCGACGCGACAGAATCAATCTTCGTACGTTGTGTCAGGATTCCGCCGGTCCGGCCAAGGCGAGAAACACGGGGCTGAATGCCGCCGAGGGACGTTTCGTTGCCTTTACCGACGACGATTGCGTCCTTTCCGCTGATTGGCTGTCCTGCCTGCATCGCCATTTCCAATGCAAGCCGGATTCGGCGATCGCCGGGCGCGTCGAGAATGGCAGTCCGGAAAGTCTTTATTCCTCGTCGAGTCAACTGCTCGTCGACTACCTTTGCGAATACTTCAATTCGAAACGGCGTGGAAAAGGTTTTGGCACCTCGAACAACCTCGCATTCCCGCGGCGAAAGCTCGTGGATATCGCGGGGTTCGACGAGTCGTTCACGCTGCCGGCGGCCGAAGATCGCGAACTGATCGATCGCTGGACCCGTTCGAATGAAAGCCTCGTATATGCGCCGGATGTGAAGGTCATTCATTTCAACAGGATGAGTTTCAGGAATTACTCACGGCAGCATATCAACTACGGTCGCGGAGCTTACAACTATCACCGGGTCCGGGCCTCTCGCGGCGCCGGGCGGTTCGAACCTGAACCTTGGTATTTCTATTCCGGAATGCTCAAGTATCCATTCAAGCACGAATCCGACGTATTCCGGGCCGCGCAGATGTGCGGACTGATTTGTTGGTCCCAGGTACTCAATGCCGTGGGATATTTCGACCAGAAATTCCTGGCCCGTCGATCTCCACTACCCAAGACACTGCGGAGCGTGCAGCACGAACGGTCAAGAGGGTGATTCAGGAAGCCTTCTGCGCCGGGCACCAATTAACAACGGCGGTTTGTCACACGATGGTAAATCCGTAGTCGGCTTCCGTCGCGTACTGCTCGGCCAGAAAGCGCACGTGCAGACGGTATCGACCCGGCGAGAGGGTCTTGCCCGAGCGACGGGGCTCCCATATCTCGACATGGTCCCTGCCTGACCCCGGCGGAATCTCCATTGGCTGCAGTTCTTCCGGCGTTTCCGAATTGGTCCAGACCCGAACGTCTTTCAATATACCGCGGGTCTGAAAGACGGTCAGGTCGACGACCCGTCCTCCGGGAAACGTCAGTCTCACCGCTTCGTCGGACCGGTTGTCGATGTGCAATCTCACGCGAAAGGGCCTGCCGGGCCGCAGTCTCCGGGGGAAATACACGGAGACCCGAAGTTTCCTCAGCGCCTCCCGCGACACGACGTGAAAACGTCGTACCGAACTGGGTACCATTCCCTGGCCCGGCAGTTGCTGCGCGACCTGCCAATAGTAGGTTTCGCCAGCCTGCAGGCCGAGCGCTTCAATGGTCTCGTTGAATCGCTCCCACGGATCCCCGGGGAGACTGATCCAGGTTTTCACGACATGGCTCGAGGCGTAGGGCCGGGTTTGGTCGGATCCGATATACAAGGCGATCTTGGTCGCCGCCGCACCCGCCTCCGGTGCGACCAGCGACCACCGGAAACGCGCCATCTCCCGCAATGCGAACAACGCGCCGTCCGGCGGTGCGATCAACTCCGGCCGTTCCACCGTGTCGAACAGTGGTCAGATCATCGCCGTGTAGATCGCATAACCGGCGCATACCACCGCGGCGCCGGCGGCGGTGCCCGCGGCGATCGGCATACTCGCCATGCCAAGCCCCACTGCGCCGGCCGTGGCCACCAGTCCCCAGCCGGCCGCTTCGGCGGCGTAGTAGCCGCTGGAGCGTCGTCTCCGCATTACGCCGAACTGCCCCATTTCGAGGCGAGCCAGGGCCGCGGCGCCGCCCGACGCGAGTTCCTCCAGCATTTCCGCGTTGGACTGCGCGGCGACGCCTGCCGTTCGCATGGACTCGAGGTACACCTGCTGAAACATTCCCTTCTCGGCGGCGCCGAGCGGCGTGTCGACAACCGCCGCACTGGGATTCAGCTGGTCGGCTGTCGCTGGCTGCAGCGCGAGGCCGCGAACGTTTTTCCAGTCGCGTCTCTTCACCAACGCCGCGAGCGCGTCCTGGTTGGCCGGCTTCGCGAGATTGCCGGCCAGGCGCTCGGTCGCCTTCGCGGCCTTGTCCCAGCTGCGTGCACTGTTGGAGAACAAGCGCTGAATGTCGCCAATCGTCAGCGAGCCTGCCGGGTCTCCGGGCGTGGCATTGAACCAGCGATACCAAGTCGTGTAGGCAATTACGCCGTGAGCCGGTCCCGCGCTCATCGAGACAACACTGCGTGCCAGTGACCTGGGAACGTCCTGTTTCTCCGCGAGCGCCAGGAATTTCCCGCTCAAAGCTTCGAAGTCGTTACCGGACGGTGCGGCTCTCGACTTGGTGGTACGCTTTTTCATTGTGCTCATCCCCCTCGGATTCGAATGACACGTCACTACCTGTGGACACTAGGCAGCCCGGAAAACGATGTCAAACAGGATCTCCGGAATCGTTGATCTGCATCGGATTGACATCAGAATGTTCAAAATTGGCAAGGGGAATCGCACAGCGACCGTCGTTACCGCATCACCTCCTTGTCCTGGCGCCAGTCGGCTTGTCCCTTGCGCAGCGTGTCGATTGCATCGCGATCACCATTCAAGACTTTCTCGAAGACAGCGGAAAGCGCCCTGGCGGTCTCGACCCGGGAGAGGTAGACGTAGTCCGCGCCGGCTTCGTAGACCGCCTGCATCTCCGGAAATTCCAGGGCATTCGCAACGATCAACGCGCCCGGGCTGAGCCGGCGCACCATGCGCACCAGTCGGCGGTTGGACGTGCCTCTCAGCAGGTCGTCCGGAATTGTACATACGATGACGGATGCTTCCTCGAGGCCAAGGTGCCTTAGCGTCGATTCGTTACCGATGTCGGCATACTTCACCGTGGGCCCGAGGGCGGCGATCCTGTCGTGCAATGCGACGTTGAAATCGGCAACCAGCACCTCGTGAAGGATGCCCTCGTGGGTTCGATCGAGTTCGTGCAGCAGGGACGAGGCGGTTCGATGGAAGCCGAGCAGCACGATCTGGTAGCGCTTGTCCTCGTCCTTGCCGCTCGTTACCGGGCTGCGAAAGCCGATGCGGTCGAGCAGCGGGCCGAGCCGGTCGTGGATGGCGTCCGCGTTACGATAGAGCGCCGGCGTAACCAGGGCGGTCAGGACGAACGCGAAGATGATGGCGCTGTTGAACTCGGCGGAGATGTGTCCGAGCTGCAAACCGAGGAAGCCGACGACCAGGCTGAACTCCGAGACCTGCGCAAGTCGTGTCGACGAAACCAGGGCGCTGCGCCGGTCGAGCCCGGTGTAGTAGAGCAGCGGAAAGAACACCACGTAGCGCAGCAGTACCACGACGATCGCGAAGAGCACTGCCACGGCCAGCACGTCGAAGCCGTCCGGTCGCGGAATGCTCATGCCGAGACCGACGAAAAACAGGACGATAAAAAAATCTTTTACCGCGCCGACCTTCCCCGTGATCTCGTGGCTGTGCGGCAGGCTGGCAATGCTGGCGCCGGCGATCAGGGCGCCCATGCTCGCACCGACCGCGATGGAGGAGTCGATGGCAGGGAACACGCCGGCCAGCCTATCCAGGTTCAGGCCAATCAGCACTACCGCGCAGCACCAGGCGACCGCGGCCACGAGGATGACCTCGGGTATCCGTGCGATCCAGTCGAACGCCACCGGGACAAGATAACGCGCCAGGAGGTAGGCAATTGCCGCCAACAAGACCACGCCGGCGAGCGCCGCGGCAATGGGTCCGAACTCGGGGCGGTCGAAGTTGGGTTGCAGGGCGATCACCACGATTGCCCAGAAGTCCTGGAAAACGAGCAATCCGAGGGATATTCGGCCGGCCTGGGTATCGAGTTGCAGGTGTTGCTGATACAGCTTGACCACCAGCAGCGTCGAGGACGCGGCCGCCACGAATCCCGCGTAGAGCGGCGCGTAACCCCCGGACGACAGCACCGCGCCGCCGACGCCCAGCCATGCCAGCACTTTGAAAAAGGCCATGCTGGCGGCGACGCACAACGGATACTGGAGTAGCCCGGTGGTCACCAGCGCCGAGCCGCTGGCCATCAGCTTCTTGACGTCGATCTCGAGCCCGACGAGAAACAGCAGCAGGATGAGTCCGAGCTGGGAGATGGTGTCGATGTTGTTGGGGTCGCTGACGATACCGCTGCCGAACGGCCCGACGATGGCGCCGGCAACCAGGAAGGCGGCGATCTCCGGGATATTCAGCCGGGCGAATACTACCGCGACCAGCCCGGCGGCAATGAAGCAAGCGGCGATGTCGAACACGAGGGACGGCAATGCCGCCGCGCCCGCCGCCGCGGCGGTCCCTGGTGCTCCGAGCAACACAAGCGACAGCAAGCGCCTGCAACGGTATTCGTTCAATTCGCGTCACCCGTTCGAGTCAATGCATGGACGCCGCCCGAACGACCAACTTCGCGCGCTTTGCATCCGGTGCCGCAATGATAACCACGACGAGCGATGGCTGCACGACGCCCCGGTCATTTCGGCCCGTGGCGACAGCCATTGGCGTCGACCGTCGGGTGGAGCGGGTTCGTCGGCGGTGCGAAGTAGCACACCTATCGATTCTCCCTGCGCCGCCGGCTCGAGTTGTCCTTCCCCGCGCGGGTCGCGATCTTCTCCGCCGAGACGTACGTCATCGACTAGACGTCGCGGGATCTCGATTCGCGTAGAAAGTTCCGGTGCGCGCGGAGCAATCGGTTAATGGATTGCCGAGAGTAGTGCTGTCCGGTCCATTGCCGGTTGGTGCTTTCGACGCGGTCGCGCAGAAATCGTCTCGCGGAGGAGACGTCGCCAAAATGACGCAATTGACGACACAATCTGTCGAGCGCCTCGAAGTTTTTCTCGAAAACCTGTTCGCGCAGGACATCCAGCGAACGGTCTTTCGGAAGTTCGTACTCGGACACCTCGATAATGTCGCCCGCGTCGATTTCCTCGGTCATGAAGTGCACCGTCACACCGAGACGGGATTGTCCTGCGAGAAAGGGGAGCAACTCGTGGGACCAGCCCGGCAGGGATGGCGTGGCCGGGTGAATGTTTATCGGGATGGCAAGGCGTTCGAGTTCGTCGCGCCCGAAAATGAAGCAGTTGTAGAACGAAATCGCGAGATCGAAGGTTCGATTCGACAGATACCGCCGATGTTCGTTCTCGACGTTCGGATCCTTGCAGTTCCAGGAGAGAAGTTCGACGCGGTCGAAGTACCGGCGCACGATCTCGCCGGCCCTGGCTTCCGTACTGGGACCGCAGACAACCACGACGGTCAGACGCGATGGCTTGACTGTTCCCATCGGTACGAAACACTCTGGATTACGACCGCGGCCGGAACAAGTGCCGACGGCATTTCGACTCGAGGCGCCAAGCATAGAGGTCGGCAACCGGGCTTTCAACCCGTCGGGGGTCGGCGGATCGTCCCGCCGGCGCTAGCCGGGCTTCAGCCCGCGGCCGGCAAACAGTCGACATCGCGCTTCGATGGTCCACTCCGCGTCTTGCGTGTTCTTCGGGAATCGACGAACACGGAATCGTTCGGGGCCCGACCACGGATGACGGGCCGCTGTAAGAAATATTTCAAACTCGATGTATATGGAACATGGTATACATCGCACCATGGGCGTTTCACCGGAGAAGGTAGTCTCTGCGGTCGCGAATACCGACAGGTTGCAAGCTCTGCCGTGCCTCGCCGGGATCGGAAGGCTTTGCGTCTGCAAATCGACCTGCGTCATCGGCGTGGCGCAGCCGAGCATGTCCAGGCAACCGCGTTGATTGTGGGAAGCGGGATTCGTTGAGGACCGGCGTCAAGGAAAGTGGATCGACTACCGGTTGCACCTCGACTTGACGCATTGGGTCGGTGCCGTCCTCGACCCGTTCGCCGGGAATCACGCCGGCGCCGAGCCATACCGCCCGGATCGGTTGAATCTGGCGGCAATGCCAAATCGGCCGGGTGGGTCACGGTGCGGGATCGCGCCGTCGATGAAGCCTCGCGTCAAGTCGGACCGATCCTGATCGCCGGACGAGGGAATCGAAGTCGGCAGCAGAACCGAGGCGGAACGAGGGACGACACCCTCCAGCAGGGCCGGCATGAAGCCGGGAATTACCGTATCCAACATCTGACAGGTATCGAATGAAGGCTGTAGTGGGAATCAACGGGTTTGGCCGAATGGGAAGGCTCGCGTTTCGGGCCGCGTTTGACGATTCGGAGATCGAGGTTTCGGATGTCAACGAGATTGCGACGGATGCGGCCGGATCGGCCCACCTGCTCAAGTTCGACTCGGTGCACGGTCGATGGGGCCCGGAATGCAGCGGTGACGGTGATTCGCTGGTGGTGGATGGCGCCACGGTCGCGTACAGGCGGGCGAGCACAATCGACGATTACGACTGGTCGCGCTGCGACATCGTGATCGAGGCGACAGGGCGTCACCACAAGAACCCCCGATCGTTCATGGCGTATTTCGACCAGGGCGTGCGCAAGGTCGTCGTGGCGGCGCCCACCGAGGGCGCGCTGAACATCGTGTACGGCGTCAACCACGACCTCTACCGCCCCGAGGAGCACCACGTGGTGACGGCGGCGTCGTGCACCACCAACTGCCTGGCGCCCGTGGTGAAGGTGATGCACGAGCGCATCGGCATCGTGCACGGTTCGATGACCACGATTCACGACGTGACCAACACCCAGACGATCGTCGACAAGGGACACAAGGACCTGCGACGGGCGCGCGCGTGCGGCCAGTCCCTCATTCCCACGACGACGGGTTCGGCCAAGGCGATCACCAGGATATTTCCCGAGCTGGCGGGTAAGCTCAACGGACACGCCGTTCGGGTGCCGCTTCTCAATGCTTCCCTGACGGACTTCGTGTTCGAGTCGGCGCGACCGGTAACGGAGAGCGAAGTCAACGAGTACTTCAGTGAGGCCGCGGAAGGCGATCTCGCCGGCATTCTCGGCTACGAGGAGCGGCCGTTGGTGTCGGTGGACTACGTCGACGACCCGCGATCGGCCATCGTCGACGGGTTGTCCACCATGGTCGTGGACGGCACCCAGGTGAAGGTATACGCCTGGTACGACAACGAATGGGCTTACGCCTGCCGGCTCGTGGACGTCGCCCGCATGGTCGCCCGGAGCTTGTAGGCCGATGGAGGCGGCGACGCGAAACTACCTCGTCGTTACTGGTGGTTACTGGGCATTCACTGTCACCGACGGCGCGATCCGCATGCTGGTCGTGCTGTATTTCCACATGCTCGGCTACTCGCCATTCGAAGTGGCGATGTTGTTTCTCTTCTACGAGTTCTTCGGCATCGTCACCAACCTGACGGGGGGCTGGCTGGGGGCGCGGATCGGGTTGAACCTGACGATGCATATCGGCATGGGCCTCCAGGTCGTTGCGCTGGCCATGCTGACGGTTCCGGACGCCTGGCTGTCGGTACCGTACGTGATGGCGGCACAGGCGGTGTCGGGTATCGCCAAGGACCTCAACAAGATGTCGGCGAAGGCAAGCGTGAAGTCGCTGGCGGGCGCCGATGGCGCGGGGCGGTTGTTTCGCTGGGTGGCGGTACTGACGGGATCGAAAAACGCGCTGAAAGGGGTAGGCTTCTTCGTCGGCGCGGCGCTGCTCACGGTGCTTGGATTCCGCGGCGCGCTGGCGGTGCTGGCGGGAATGCTGGCGCTGGTTCTGGTCGCGACGGTGTTCGCGCTGCCCTCCGGGTTCGGCAGGATGTCGACGAAACCGAAATTCTCGCAGGTCTTCTCCAACGTGGCCGCGATCAATTGGCTGTCGTCGGCGCGTTTCTTCCTGTTTGGCGCGCGCGACGTGTGGTTCGTCGTCGGCCTGCCGGTGTTCCTTTATTCGGTGCTCGGCTGGTCGTTCATGCTGGTCGGTGGCTTCCTCGCCGCGTGGGTGATCGGCTACGGCATGGTGCAGGCGGCGGCGCCGCAACTGCTTGGCAGGATCGGGCACGGGCGCGGTCCGGGCGGCAGGACGGCGAAAACGCTGGCGGCCATGCTCGCCGTCATTCCCGTGGGAATGTCGCTGGCCCTTGGCCAGGAATACGCGCCCGCGCCGGTGTTGATCATCGGGCTGGTGCTGTTCGGCGTGGTGTTCGCGCTCAACTCGGCGGTGCACTCCTACCTTGTCCTGGCCTACTCGGATGCCGAGCGGGTCTCCCTGAACGTCGGTTTCTACTACATGGCGAATGCCGGCGGGAGGTTGGCCGGCACGGTGCTGTCCGGCTGGGCATACCAGGCCCACGGACTCGAAGGCTGCCTGTGGTGGTCGGCGGCTTTCGTGCTGTGCGCGGCGATCCTGTCCACCGGCTTGCCCGCGGTCGCGCGCGGCACGCCGACTGGCGCGAACCGACTGCACGGTTAGATCTCGATAATCGTCCGTGAAGGACGTTACGCGGTCGCCGGACTGGCGAGGTTTCGGGCGACACCCGGTCGCCGTCCGGTCCTGCCATTCGCCCCGCGGCGACCCGTCTTCTCCACCTTCCTGGCTGGCTTCGCGTTCGAACCCGCCTTAACGTTCCGGTGTCGCAGTCAGCCGGCGCGCGGTTCGAGAGCGGGCCGGCGACGAAAGCAGGTCGGCAAGCGCCTCGACGTTCGGCGTCGCGTGACCTTTCGGCCATACCAGGGCCGTGCGCAAGACCCGGGTTTCGCCGGGGAACTCGTGACGCCGCAGTTGCTTGTGGGCGGGGAAAGTCCGAAGCACGCTTTCCGGCAGCAGGGCGACGCCCATTCCGACGACGACGCAGCCGAGCATCGCATGGTAGGACGCCATTTCGATGGTTCGCGTCGGCATGTGACCGAGGTGTTCGTACCATCGTTCCAGCAAGCGCCGGTTGGGGCAGCCGTTCTCGAACACGAGGATGGTGGACGGGGGCTCGTTGCGCGCGGTGATGACCGGATGGTCCTTTGCCGTGACCAGCACCAGCTTTTCCTCGAACGCCGCCGTCTTGTCGAAATCCGCTTCGGCAACGGGTTCGGCGAATAGCGCGGCATCGATTTCGCCCTGCAGTAGCGCCGCTGACAACTGCCGCGGATTTCCCGTGCTCAACTGCAACTTCACGTGTGGAAATCGTCGATGGAACTCGGTCAACGGACCGGGCAGCCGCACCGCGGCGGTGCTCTCCATCGCTCCGAGTCGAAAGAGCCCGCGCGGTGTCCGGTCGAGCACCGCCTCCCGGGCCGACCTCTCCATGTCGAGCATGTCCCTGGCGTAGCGGACCAGGGCATGACCGGCGTGGGAAAGCCTGAGACGCTTTCCCTCGCGAATGAACAAGTCGACGCCCAATTCCTCCTCGAGCTGGCGGACTCGGGTGGTGACATTGGATTGGACCCGATGCAACTTGCGCGCCGCCCGGGTAACGCTGCCTTCTTCGACCACGGCGAGGAACATGCGAAGTTGGGACAGATCCATATATCTTTAATCAAGATTAAAAAATTCTTTATTTTTCATTTTACAAGATAAAAAGCCGTCGTCAAACTCCGCCTCGTTTTCCGCATAACCCGCACGACCCGAAATCCGGGCAGGAGAGTGAAATCATGAAAGCCGAGCAGATTCTCGTCGTCCGTCAAACGTGGGCGCAGGTGATGCCGATCGGCGACGCTGCCGCCACGCTTTTCTATCAACGCCTTTTCGAAATCGATCCCTCCATTCACGCGCTGTTTCACAAGGTCGACATGCCCGCGCAGCGCAGGCGGCTCCTGGATGCCGTCGGTTTCGTCGTCGAGCGACTGGATTCGCCCGAGACGCTGGCACCGGTGCTGGCCGACCTCGGAAGGCGTCATGATGGATACGGCGTCAAACGCGTCCACTACGAAACGGTCGGCGAGGCCTTGCTGTGGACGCTCGAGCAAGGTCTCGGTGACGCGTGGACGCCCACGGCCCGTGCCGCCTGGCATGCCGCCTACTCGATGATCTCCGGCATCATGCAGCGCGCGGCCGAGGCGCCGGACGCCCCACGCGCGCGGCGAGTCGGGGAGACCGCGGCCGCGTCGGCATGATCGCCGCGCAACGCAGTGACTCACGGCGCGACGATGCGCCGCGAGTGCGGTCGAGGCAGAAGATGAAGATCGCCATATTCGGGGCGGGAGCGGTCGGCGGCTACTTCGGCGTCCGGCTGCACCAGGCGGGACATGACGTCACATTCATCGCGCGCGGTGCCCACCTGGAGGCCATGCGGCACGATGGGCTACGGGTCGAGAGCGCCCTCGGAGACGTCCACCTATCGTCGCTCGACGCGGTGGCGGATCCGTCCGAAGTCGGTCCCGTCGACCTCGTGCTGTTCCTGGTCAAGCTGCAGGATACGAAGGCCGCCGCGCGTTCGCTGATGCCGTTGCTTGGCGCGGACACGGGTGTCGCGAGTTTCCAGAACGGCATCGACGGCTGGCGCCTGATCGGCGAAGCGATCGGCACGGGGCGCGTGTTCGGTGGATCGGCCTACATATTCGCCGACGTGAAAGCGCCCGGCGTCATCCGTCACCGGGGAACGCTGGCGCGGCTGGTATTCGGCGAACTCGAAGGCCGCCGGTCGAAGCGGGTGGTTTCGTTGGCCGAGGCGCTCGGTGATGCCGGCGTCGACCACGAAGTGGTGGACGACGTTCACGTGCGTACCTGGGAGAAGTTCGTGCTGCTGTCGGCCACGAGCGGGGTCACGAGCCTGACCCGGTTGTCCGTCGGGGAGATACTGGCCAGCGACGAATGCGCCGCGCTATTGCGCGACGCCCTCGAGGAAACGACCCGCGTCGGGAAGAGAGAATGTCCCGCCTTGCCCGCCGATACCGGCGCGCGCCAGTTCGCGTTCGCCCGCTCCCTGCCCGCCGGGATGCGTTCATCCATGCTCGACGACCTTGAACGCGGCAAACCGCTCGAGTTGGATTTCCTGAGCGGTACGGTGGCGAGGTTGGGACATCGTCACGGCGTGGAAACACCCGTTCACGAGACGATATTTCGTGCCTTGTCGCCCTATGCCAGGGGCCGACACCCCGCCGCCTGACGGTCGGCGCGCGAATTCGCGCCGTCCTCGCTGACGCGAGCCGTATTGGAGAGCCCGACTGCCGGAACTTGCATCGAACCTGGATGAACAGCGTCGTGCAGGTTCGTCCCGATCGTGTCGGTCCACGCGTTCGTGTTCGAACCGCGGTGACGCCAAACGACCGCGGCTGCGCCGGCCGTTACTCCTCGGTCTTTTGCGCCGTGCCGTTGGCGGGCATCTCGAACACCGTGCCCTCCCGGATCTCCGCGCACACGTCGGCATTTGCCTTGAACCGGTCGCGCAGTCCCTCGGCCAGCAGCGACAGTCCGCCGGTGCTCACGGCGGCGACGTATCGACCGTAGTTTTTCGCCAGGCCGGTCGGATCCGGCCGCACGCTGGGCCGGGCGAGGGTGCCCGTTACCTGTACCAGGCTGGCCAGGCTGCCGGCGCTGATACCGAGTCCCTTGCGGGCCCTGGGGACGATGCCAACGTCGAGTTCTTCGGTCTTCAGGTTCAACTCGCCACCGCCGCGCCACGTGGTTTCCGTCATCTGGGCGGCGAGCCGGTCGTCGAAGCTCGCGATGCCGTCGGTGATCTCCGCGCGCAGGATGCCGCACTCTATCGTCGAGAAGTCCTTGCTCTTCGACAGGGGATTGAGGCTGTTGAGCAGATCCGTGCCGAACGAAGTCAACAGCGACTTGGCGATGCGCGCGCCGGTGACGACGACGAGTACTTCGCCGTCTGTTTCGCCCATGATCTCGGCAATGGAATTCCCCTCCCCGCGCACGTCCAGTCCCAACTCGAGACTGCCGCCGAGCCGCGGCATCGCCGCGCCTTTCATGTCCAGGAATATCGCAACGGACGGTCGCGCGCCGGAGACGTCGATGTTGGCGCTGCCGGTGAGCGCGCCGTTGTCGACGGCCGACGTGAGGGGCTCGACGGCCAGGCGGCCGTTTTCGAGCCGCACGACGGTTTCCAGGTTGGTGAGGTTGGACTTCCCCAGTGTCATGTGCTCGGCGGTGATCGAGACGTTGCCCTGGTATTGACGCAGCAGGTCGAAGGGCAGGGGGTCGGCACTGAAAATTCGCTGTTCGGCGCCTTCGGTTTCGGCGGTGGTTGCCGGCGCGGCGTCCGCGTCCGCCTCGGCGGACGCGCGCGCCGGCGCATCTTCGTCCGACAGACCCACCAGCGGACCGAGATCCAGGCGGCCGATGGTCAGGCGGCCGTCGACCGTGCCGACAGAACTGCCGGCGCCGGGTGTGACGGTGAGCGAACCGGTTGCTTCCTGGTTATCGATCTTCAGGGTGAAGTCACTCAGCCTGTAGGCGCCGCCGGATGCCTCGAATCGGCCGGCCAGAAGGAAAGGACCGTTCGCGGGCAGTTCACGCTGCGCCAGGGCACTGAAATCAGCGAGAGAATCGGCGGTGGTACTGAAGTTGAGCGCCATTTCCTCGAGCGAGCGAACGTCGCCGAGATTGCCCTCGACGATTGTCTCGATAGCGCCGGTCGCGAGGTCCAGGCGAAAGGGCGTTCCGTTGCCGGCGCCTCCGCCGAGCGATGCGCGAAGCGATAATGGACCGGTCGCCGGCAGCTCGTTGTCGGTGTAGCGCTCGAGTACGGCAAGGGAGTCGACGTCCGCCGACGCCTTTGCCTCGACGGTCGGCTCGCCCAGCAAGTCGACGATATTCCCGGCGAACTCGATGGCGACGCCGTCGTCCCGAACCGCGGCGGTCAGTTCGGGTACTTGCATATTCTCGAGGTCTCCCTGCAACCGACCCTCGACTACGGCGTGGGCTGCAAGCGCCGCCGGCGGTATGTTCACGCCGAATTCGTTCGCGAACGCCTGGATGGCGCCGACGGTACCGTCGCCGAGATCGTCCAGTTTCGCGGTTGCGCGCAGTTCGGTGCCGGCGAGCCCGGCCAGGCCGGCGATGGAGCCTTCCACACGCGCGTCGATGCCGCGTCCGTCGAGCTCGACGACGAGCGCCTCCACCCCGAAGGTTTCGTTGGTCGACACGACGCGTCCGCTTGCACGCAGCGCGCCCAGGTCGGGGATCTTCACGCCGGCGTAGGGCGCCAGTGCGTTGCTGGACGGCGCGCCGGCGTCGAAGGCGATATCGAGATCGGGGATGGCGGCGCTCGTGAAAGTGATGGTGCCCGAGGCGGACGCCGAAAGGCCTTCCTCGCCGGTCGTTACGGTGACGTCGCTGGCGCGTATCGTCTCGCCGTCACCCGAGAGCCGGCCGTGCAACGCGATCTCCGTCGGGAGCGCGGCGTCGACGTTCACGCCAAGTTGCCGCAACAGGTCGGCGGGTCCGCTTACCCGCGCGTCCACGGCGAGATCGATGTCCCCCGGCGGTGACAGCCGGCCGACGACGCCGCTCACCGTGCCGGCGACGCGTTCGCCGTTCAGGCGCGCGTCGAGCGTGGGCAGCGCGTAGTTCCCTTCGCCAGCGACGAAGTGAGCCTCGATCCGGCCACTCTCGACCGCGCCCTTCTCGAGACCGGTCAGCGCCACGACCGCCATGTCGGAAGGCATGTCGAGCTCGACCCGCAGATCCGCCGCTGGCTGTTCGAGCATCGGGCTCCAGGTGCCGGTGATGTCGAGCGTGGCGTCGCCGGCGGTTCCGGCGAGTTCCAGGGTCGTCGAGCGCGCCGCCGCAAGTCGATTCACGTGCCCCAACGTGCCGGACAGGGCGAGCGGTACCTCCTGCGCCCGTCCGTCGAAGTCGACGTCGATCGTTTCGCCGGCTCGCATGCCGAGCGTGTCGATTGTCAGCGTGCGCACCGTGCCGCTTATCGCGTCTTCGAGGGTGACGCGCGCATTCCGAACCGCGAGTTCGCGCACCAGCGCGATGGCGGGAAAGCCCCGGTCCTCGTCCGCGCTTCGGTCGTCGTGCTCCACGAACTCACCGGCCATGCGCCAGTTTGCCTCGTCCGAGTTCGTCCGTTCGAAGTTCAGCGCCGCGCCTTCGATGCGCGCCTCGATCCCCGGCCGGCCGCGAATCAGTTCGAACGGGCGTACCAGCACCTCGACCCGGTCGATACGCAGCATCTCCTCGTGTTTCGCCCACGCGGCATTGCCAAGGCGCAGGCCGCCCGCCTCGACGGCGGTCACTTTGCCTACATCGAAGGAGAATTCGTCCATCGAGAATGAACGGTCGGTCGCCGACTCGACCGCCTCGATCGTCCACTGCCGGTATCGTTCGTCGCTGATCGACAGCACGACCACCAGCACGACGAGAACGAGACCCGCGAGCGTCGCGCCGAGTATTCCCAGCAGTTTGAAAAATCGTGACATCGTTGCTATCCGCTCGCCTCGCCGGTTGTTCCAGGGGCCAGGGGGTCGATGTTAGCCGAGGTCACCGGCTCACTTCGAACGACAGTATCGTAATGCGGCGGATACCCGATCATTTGACGGAAAAATCACGACGTTCGGCGACCAATCCGGGTTCTTCGAGATCGCGCAAAGACGAGGAGTAACATCCCGAACGCGACGGACCGCCGCGCGATGGTGCGTGATGGGCAGAGCGACACCCGTCACTTTTTTCGTTGCAATCGTCCCGACCCCTCGCGGTATCGGGTGAAGAGGCGCGATGACGTTCGGGGCGGGCGCGCCGGAAATGCCTGCATCGAGGTGTTTGCCGGGCATGGAGACGCCGACGACGACAGGAAAATCGTCAAGGTCGCCGGTCAATCGGCAAACGGCTGAAATCGGGCCGGGAGTCGGAAGCCAGGATCAGGATCGGTCACTATCGGGATTGCATCCCTTTCGACAACGTGATGAGTATCGACTGGCTGAAGGTGGAGTAGGCATCGCCCTGCCCGGCGAGGCGGCGGAAGGGCTAGGCGCCGGCGCGAAAGAAACCGTCGATGTCCTCGAGCTGCACCACGTGGCAGTAGATCATGTTGATGATCTCGAGCTCGTGCCGGTGAAGATCCATGGTGGCGGCGGCGCAGCAATCCTCGACCACGACGACATTGAAGCTCTCGTCGGCCAGGCTGCGCACCGTCGAGCTGATGCACTGGTCGGTAAATATTCCCGCGACGACGACGTTGCGAATCCCCATGTTGTGCAGCATCAGCCGAAGGTTGGTACCGGTCAAAGCGCTGTCGGTGGTCTTCAGGACGGTAATCTCGTCGCCCCGGGGCGACAATTGGGGAACGATCTGGCTGTCCTCCCGGTCCTTGGGCAGCAGCAGGTAGTTGAACCCGGGTTTCTTCTGGCTCAGGGAGCGGTCGCGGCCGTCCTCGGTCAGGCAGGCGATGCGGGCGAACATCACCTCGACGCCCCGGTTCCTCGCGTCCTCGGCAAGCTTCGCGGTGTTCGGAATGACGACGTCGTTCATGCGATCGAAAAAAGGCGCCCAGCGCGCGGCCTCGTCCGCGTCCGACGGTACTTCCATGTAGGTGTTCTGGATGTCGATCACCAGCACGGCGGTGTCCTCGACGCCGAGAACGATGTCGTCCGGCGCCTCGGCCTTGGCGTAGTAGAAACTTCGGTGGGCGTGTTTCCAGTCGCTCACTCGGCGCGTCCCTTGATGGCTTTCAGGGTCTTGTTGATCGCGTTTCGCGCCGCCTTCATCTCTTCCAGGGATCCGGACATGAAGACCCTGCCGGAGGCCCCCATCATCTGGATGTCGTTGATCACCGAACCGGGCGCGGCCCGTTCCGCCTCGTTGGCTGCAACGCACGCGAACAAGGCAGGTTGCATCTCGTAGATCAGCAGGGAGACGCCGGGAACCAGAATGGAGGCATCCCTCGTGCGGTTGAGGATGATCGCGTGCTGGTCGTTGAGATTCTCGATGATGTCGTTGAACAGCGTCTTCGGCCGCAGCTGGTCCTCGGCCTTGGCGCCGATGCCCGACAGGATGGCTTTGCCCGCCGCTTCGACGTCCCGCATCGAATCGGCGTGCAGTTCGAGCAGGCCGAACTGGCGTTCCGTGTACAACAGGCCGAGTTCCAACGCGGGCGCGACCTTCAACGCGAGGTCGGCAATCCGGTGAATGGCGAGCGCGGGGGCGACCTCGATGATCAGGCTCTGCTGGCCCTCGAACGGCGGGTAGCCCCTGGCCCGCGTGGGCGTGGAGAGCCACGCCGCGAACTGGGGCATGAGGTCGCGAATCGGGAGATAAACTCTAAGGTCCGTCACGGGTCGATCCAGGCCTGGGGGCGTGCGGTCTACTTGCCGGGCGCCAGGTTGAAATGCTGGCCGAGGTCGGCGTGCGGCCGCGGGATGACGTGCACGGCGACGACTTCACCGATCTGGTTCGCCGTTTCGGCGCCAGCCTCGGTCGCCGCCTTTACCGCGCCGACGTCGCCCTTGACCACCACCGACACCAGCCCGCCGCCGATCTCGTTCTTCGATACGATTTCCACGTTGGCCGCTTTCACCATCGCGTCAGCGGCCGCCAGCGCGGGGACGTAGCCGCGCGTTTCGATCATTCCAATTGCCTGGTTTGCCATTTTGAATCTCCTACGATGCTTGGTTGTGTTAGCCCGTTTCGTCAATGGAGCCAATGATCAGGGCATCGATTGGCGCCTTGAACTTCGTGAAATACGCGGCCGCGACCGAACCCTGCGTAATCAATACGGCTTCGTCGACCGCGCAGCCCAACGGATCGAAGGCGATCAGCCGGTCGCCCTTGTCCGTTTCCACCTCCAGCAATCCGCCGTTGGGCATGGTTTCGATGCGTTTCGTGGACCAGAGCTGGCCGATGACTTTTCCACGGATCATTACGTTTTCCTCTCGATCTTGATCCCCTTGCGGCGAATCTCGTCTTTCGCCAGGGGCGTGAAGCAGACACCCTTTGCGACGCTGATCGATGTCGCCCGATCCAGCCTGGCAATGTGTTTCTCGGTGACAAGGCCCCGATCGAAGGACACGATGCCTTGGGACCGGCCGACCTGCGGCCGGGTGTGTTCGACGGCCGGCGAGTCCTCGAGCTCGAAGTGCAATCGCCCCGCCCGGATCTGTCCCGCCACGTCCTCGCTGCGGGAAAGCTCGAGCACGCGCAGCGCGAACGCGTTCAGGTCCCGGTTGTTGCGAATCGACACCTTCTCCCGGCGTACCCGGGCATCGCCGTGTCCGTGCCGGGCCAGTTCCTCCCGAAGTATTTCCCGCACGATCGAGCGGATGTCTTCCATTACGCGGCTCCCAGGTCGTGCAGGGCGGCTTCCGCCGCGTGCTTGGCGTTTCGAACCTCGGCCTCGTCGCCGGCGAGGTACAAGCGCCCGTTGGCGCCGATCATCCGGTAGTCGACGATTTTCACGTTCGATGCTTTCTCGGCTTCGTTGCTTGCCAGGATCGCGTAGGAAGCGGACTGGCATTCGAGCAGGTACAGGCTCTCGCCGCCCAGGATCATCGAGCCGAGCTTGTTGCGGTTGATCAGGAATGCGTGTTGGTGATCGACGCGGGTGACGATCCTCGACGCGAGGATCTTCGGGGGCGCCGCGTCCTGGGGCCTGGCGTCGAGGGCGTCGAGGACCGCCTCGCCGGCGGCCTTGACCTCGGCGATGGAGTGGGAATGGAACTCGACCGTGCCGAACTGGCGCTCCACCACCAGCAGGCCGGTTTGCACGCTGGCGCCTTTCAACGCGACGTCGGTCAACGATTCTATGTCGAGGCCCGGCGCGATCTCGATGACCTGCGCGGCCATGTTCTTCCTCGGCAGCGTTCCCCGCATCCAGGTCGCGAGGTAGGCGAGCGTTTGCGGCTGCAGCTGGTCGATGAAGATGAAAGAGCGAAGTTCGGCCATGCTTATTTCTTCAGGATGTCCCGCAGTTCTTCGGCAATGATCTGGCGAATCTGCGCCCGCACGGCATGGTCGAGTTCATCCCGTTGTCGCGTGGCGCCACCGCCGCCGGGTTGTCGTGGCCGCGGCGACCCGGGCACGCCGTCCGACGGCGCCGCGGGCAACGGCCCCTCGAAGGCCTGTCCCAGGTTTCGGTAGGCGTCCAGGTTGGGTGACTCGCCCGTCGGGTAGGCGAGCCGGGTCCAGTGCACGAGGTGGCGGGGACCGATGTTCTCGCCCACGGAAGAGCGGCCGAAGTACCCGGTGCCGATGGTGAAGGTCGGCGGTAACCCGGTGCCGTAGCCGGCCGCGCCCTGGGAGCAGGGCGCATTGACGACCACCCGGTAGGCTTCCACGGTGCTCGCGAAGCGCATGGCCGATCGTTCGTCCCGCGTGTGGATGGCGGCGGAGTGGCCGGCGCCCGTCATTCTCAGGACGGCCTTCGCCATGGCGATGGCCTGGTTGTGATTGCTCGCCACGTGCATTGCGAGCACCGGGCATAGTTTTTCGCGACTGAGGCGCTCCTCGACGCCGATCTGCCGGATCGGCGCGACCAGTATCCTCGTGTTGTTCGGTACGCGAATGCCGCATTCCGTGGCGATCCACGTGGCGTCGCGCCCGATGCTCTCGATATTGAACCCGCGTTCGTGAAACAGGAATCGGCGCAACTTCTCGACGTCGTCCTCGTCGCAGACGTAGGCATGCGCCGCCCTGAGCGCCTGCACCAGTTGTTTCTCGACCTCGGGCAGCGTGATCAGCACGCTTTCGTTGGTGCACAGGATCGAATTGTCGAAGCTCTTGCTTTCGACGATGACCCGCGCGGCCTCCGCCACGTCGGCGGATGCGTCAACGAATACCGGCGCATTGCCCGGGCCGACGCCGATGGCCGGGTTGGACGACGAATACGCCGAGCGCACCATCGCGGTCCCGCCCGTGGCAAGAATGACGTTCGTCTTCTCCGAGGCCATGAACGTTTCCACCAGCGGAATGGAGGGGTTCTCGATGATCTGGATCACGCCCTCGGGAGCGCCGGCGGCGACCGCCGCCTCCGCGAGCTTTCTCGCGGCGTCCACGCAGCAGGCCCGTGCCGCGGGGTGGGGGCTCAGGACGATCGCGTTGCGGGTCATCAACGAGATGATCACCTTGTAGTTCACCGTGGCGATGGGGTTGGTCGACGGCGTCAGCGCGAAGACCACGCCCGCGGGCCGGGGAATCTCGACGATGCCGCGGCGTTCGTCGATGCGGCAGTTGACGAAGTCGTCGTCACGGTAGAAATCCACCAGCGGGTGCGCCGTGAGTTCGTTCTTGAGCTTCTTGTGCTCTACCACGCCGAATCCGGTTTCCTCCACCGCCCATTGCGCGTAGCGGGCCGCGTTGTCGTGGGCGGCGGCGGCCACCGCCTCGACGATCGCCATGGTCGAGGCCCGGTCGAAGCGCTGGAATACCGTGGTGGCCCAGCGGGCGCGCTCCAGGACGATATCCGCCTGTCCCTGCAGCGCCGCCGGGGTGCCGGAGATATCGATCAGCGTGCGAATCTGCGGTTCCATCACGTCCACCTCCGCTTCTTGCCCATCACCTCGTCGCGGGCCAGGGAGATGGCGATCTCCACGCGACGCAACAGGTCCTCGGAATCCTTCTGGGTCATCAGCACCCCGGGCTTGAACTGCAGCACGCGCGGATCCAGGGTCGAGAAGATCGCCCATACGCCGTTCTGGTACAGGTGCTTCATCACCGGCTTGGCGCCCTGTTCGTGATTGAACTCGAGTCCCATGATGAGTCCGTGCTGGCGGATGCCGACGAAGAAGTCCGGGTAGGCCGCCATGATTTCGTCGAGGCCGTTGCGGATGTAGTCGGCCACGTAGCGGATCATCGTCTTGACCTCGGGCCGCTGCACGATCTCGAGCGTCTTCATCGCCACGATGCAGCCAAGCTCCGCGCCGCCCATGGTGGACATGTGGGCGAAACCGTCCTGCTTCAGCCAGCCGCCGCATTTCTCGGATACGACCACGCAGGCAATGGGATACATGCCTCCCGAGATGCCCTTGCCGGTCACCATGATGTCCGGTTCGACGCCGTAGCGGTTGCAGCACCACATCTCGCCGCTTCGCATCAGGCCGGTCTGCACCTCGTCGGCGATGTAGAAGGCGCCGTAGCGCTCGCAAAGCTGCTTCACGCCCGGGAGGTAGCCCTCGTGGGGCATGGGAAAACCGTAGGTCGCCGGAATCGACTCCATGATCACCGCGGCCACGTCGCGGTTCTTGAGCGCGCTTTCCATGGCGTCCAGGTCGTTGAACGGCACCTGGATGAATTCGCCGGAGGTGTCCTCGGAGAGGAAAATCTTCGAGAACCGCTCGTCGCCGGTCTTCACGGACAGGCCGGAGTGGCCGTGGTAGGCCTTGACGATCGATACGATCTTTCGCTTCTGCGCGGCGTGGCGGGCGGTTTTCAGCGCGATGTCGATGGCTTCCGCGCCACCGGCGCCGTAGATGGTGTAGCGCATGTCCGGCGCCGGGGCGCACGCGGCGAGGGCTTCCGCCAGCGCGGTGCGGGCGAGGGCGGGGAAATGGTGGTTGCCCATGTCGAAGCGCGCCGTGGCGGCCTTCAACACCTCGACCAGTTCCGGGTGGCGGTGACCGATGTTGTAGGTGCCGCCGTTCAGGTGAACGTCGATCAGCCGGCGCCCGTCCATGTCGTAAAGGTAATAGCCTTCGCGTCGATCGATGACCAGGTCGACGCCCATGTCCTGCCAATCCTGGGTCTTGCCGGGATTCCAGAAGTACTTCGATCGTTCGAGAAATTCGAGCTTGGCCTCGCTCACGCGCATACCTCCTCGCTATCGACGGCGGGAACGCGGTGTAGATTGTCCTACCCGCGCCCGCGCTGCTTGACAGTCTCCCGGGTTTGGTTGACAGCGAACGCCGTCAGCCGTATTTGCCCAGGTAGTCCGAGCCCAACTCGGCGGAAACGCGGGCAAAATCGGGCGCCAGCGCCTGGGGCTCGGGCGCCTCGATATGGCTTCCGATCCAGGCGAGCAGCGCGAGCCGCCGCAACATGACAAACGTGTCGAGCTGGTCGGCGTCCTCGTCGGACAACGCGCGCGCCTTTCGGTACCCCTTCACCCACGACGCTTTCAGCGCCGGTACCTGCTCATGGTCCTCCATGAAGCTGATCCCGGTGGCGAAATCGTAGAGGAACCAGCCGAACCCGCAATCGTCGAAGTCGATCAGTCGCGTGCCGTTGCCGTCGATCAGCAGGTTGGCCAGGCGCATGTCGGCGTGGATCAGGCCGTACCGGTCGGGTTCCTTGCCGAATTCCTGCAACCGCCGCGTCACCGTCCGCTCGACGCGCTCGAGCACGTCACGGACCTCGGGCGTTACGTTCGGCGCGTCGCGCCAGTTGCCCCACGTCGCATCGGGACCGAACACGGTATCGAGATCCCATGACAATCGTTCGAACGGCTGCGGACGCTTCCACCCGATCGAGTGCAGGTGCGTTTTCGCGGCGATCTCGCCCAGTTCCTCGAAGGCGCCGACCAGGTCGTGCGTCTCGTCGGGCTGCGTGCCGTTGACGAACTCGAACATCACCATGTACCGCGGTCTCGGCAGGCCGTCCGCGATGCCGGACTGGATGGCGCTGCCGTCGCGCCCGACGAGATAATGCGGCGTTACGATGCCGCCCTCTTCACGCAGCGCCGTGGACCACTCGAGCTCGCACTGGATCGCCCGTTCCGTGTGGTAGTCCTCGCGGTGAATCCGCAGGATGGATTTCCACCCGCCGGGCCCCTCGACCAGGTAGGTGGCGTTCTCGGAAACGTTGATGAGTCGCGCGCGCGCCCCGTCGGGAATTTCCCAAAGGGGCAGGGACTGGTTCGCGAGTACTTCCAGGTACCCGAGGAGTTCCTCCATGGGAATATCGCTGCCGGCCATCGTTTCTCCTGGTTGCCTTGCGACTTCCTGCATTAGATTTCCGCTATGGCTTCGAGCGACTCGGGAAGAATCTGGCCGCCGTCGACGACGATGGTCTGGCCGGTAATGTAGGCCGCCTCGTCGGAGGCAAAGAACAACGCCGCGTTGCCGATGTCTTCCACTGCGCCCAGGCGCTTGAGCGGAATCGAGGCCGCCATGGTATCGAGGTATTCCTGGCCGAGATCCTGCAAGCCTTCCGTGTAGATGTTGCCCGGCATGACCGCGTTGATCGTGGTGTTGTACTTCGACAACTCCATGGCCGCCGTTTTCAGGAATCCCAGCTGGCCCGCCTTGGACGCGCCGTAGTGGGACCAGCCCGGGAAGCCGGTCACCGGTCCGGTGATCGACGACGTGAGAACGACCCGTCCCTTGCCGGCCTTCTCGAAGTGCGGAATGCAGGCCTTCACCGAGAAAAACGCCGAGCGAAGGTTCGTGGCCATGACCTGGTCCCACTCGGCGGGATCCATGTCGACCATCTTCGTCTGCGGAAAGGCGCCTGCGTTCGCGCACATGACGTCGATGCCGCCATTGGCTTTCGCCACGGCGTCGACCATGTTCCTGACGCTGTCCCAGTTGCTGACGTCGCAAGGGTAGAACGTGGCGTTGCCTCCCGCGGCGTTAATCTCGTCGCAGGCTGCCTTCCCCGATTCCTCGCCGCGCGCGGCGACGGCGACATTCGCGCCCTGGGCGGCGAATACGCGGGCGATACCCCTGCCGATGCCTTTCGAACCGCCGGTTACGATGACGCTTCTGTCCTTGATTGATGTAAGCATTGGTCTACTCCTCGTGGTCGATCACAGTCTTGGTTTTCGGCATTGCTCTCGTCGCCTACCGATCCTTCCGGGCCGCGCGCATGATCCACGGGAACAGCACGGCCAGCGTCACGAGACAGAACGAAGCAATGATGGAGAGAACGCCGACCGTCGGCACCAGGGGTGAATATCCCGACACCATCTTCGCGTAAAGCCATTCGGGCAAGGTGGAGTCGGCGCCCGTGGTGAACAGCGACAGGGGGAAATTGCCCCAGCTCAACAGGAAGGCGAACAGCCCCGCGGATATGACGCTCGGCATGAGCAACGGCAGCGTGATTTCCCGCAACGTCACCCAGGTGCTGGCGCCCATGTCGCGTGCGGCCTCCTCGAGCGCGGCGTCGAACGAATACGCGCGAATGGCGATGATCAGCGTCGCTATCGGGGAAATCCATACCAGGTGCGCGATCACGGCGGTCTTCCAGGTCGGAATGATGCCGACAGAGTTGAACCACATCAGCAGCGCAAGTCCGAGCACCGTCTGCGGGAAAAAGATCGGCAGCAGTATCAGTTTCTGGTACAGCTTGCGGAACCGCCAGTTATACCTCGCAAAGGCGAGGGCGCCGAAAAACCCGACGACCATCGACACGACGGTCACGATGACGGCCACCTTGAGCGAAGTGAACACGATGTCGCTGACGGTGTCGCTCTCCAGCGCCCGGGTGTACCAGGTCATGGAGTATCGCTTGACCGGAAAGCTCAGGTAGCGGGCCTTGGAAATGGAGGCGAACGTCACCGAAACCAGGGGAAGATACAGCCACGCGATGATCCCGATGCCGTAGGCCATGAGAGCGGCCCTGAGAAGACGGGAGGTTTTCACCGGCCCTTCCTCCCCATGATCGCATCCAAATCAACCTTGGCGATGCCGTAGATCGCGAGCGCGGCGATAATGGTGATCAGCACCATGGACAACGCCGAGCCCAGCGGCCAGTCCTGTCCGTAGGTGAATGCCGTCTCGATCTCGTCGGCGATAACGATCACGGTCTGTCCGCCGAGGATCTTGCTCTCGGCCAACGCGCCGGCGGCCAGCACGAAGCTCAACAGCGATCCGACCACGATGCCTGGCGCTGCCAGCGGCAGGTCGATCTCGAACAGGATCCGCCAGCGAGAAGCGCCCAGGTCCGCCGCCGCCTGACGGGCGTCGTCCGGGACCATGGCGATGCCCTGGGCGAGCGGAAACAGCATGAACGGGAAATACACGTATACCAGACTGAACACGATGATGGGCACGCTGTACAGCGGGCTCTCGAACCCTTCGCCGGTCCAGGCCCGGACGTGCCCTTCGATCAGCCCGCCCTTCATCAGCGTGAGAACCCAGCCGAACAAGCGGATGTTCTCGGAGACGAACAGGCTCACCACCACCGCGATCGTGAGCACGATGGTGAAGCGTTTGAATACCTTGGCCATGCCGAAGGCCAGCGGCCAGCACACCACGAACAGGATGACGGTCGACGCCAGCGCCATGCCCAGCGACCACAGCAGCGAGCGGTAGTAGCCCTGCTCGAGCAGCGCCGCGTAGGCGGAGAAGTCGGGTGAGTTAAAGACGGAAAACACCTTTCTCGGCATCGCCGAGAACACCGCCACCACCAGCATCGGCGCGATGAACGCGACCAGGAGAATGGCGAGCAGCGGCAGCGAACTGGCGGTTCCGAGTTTTCGGTCGAGACGCTCCATGGTACGGGGGTCGCTACTCGCGGATGATGTGGGTGGACTCGATATCCCAGCCGAGAATCACCGCGTCGCCGATGGCGCCCTGGTACCTGTCCTCGCGAAGGTTCTCGACGGTCAGCTTGGACCCGTTCGCGGTCTCCACCTTGTATTGTATCCGGGAGCCGAGCGCGTACTCGGCGCGCAGTATGCCGCGCACGAGAAAGTCGGAGGTCTCGCCGGAAGAGAGGAACCGCACGAACTCGGGCCTCACCATCAGCGTACCTTTTTCATTCGGCGCGAGGCTGATCCCGAATTCCCCGGCCTGTCCGTTGACATGGATCTCGATGCCGGTGCCGTGCAGGTCGTCCGAGGTGGTGCCCTCGATATCGAACAGGTTGACTTCGCCCATGAACTCGGCGACGAAGCGGCTGACCGGCTTCGCGTAGATGTCGTCGGCGACGGCGATCTGCACGAACTTCCCCGAGTTCATGATGGCAATGCGATCGGACATCACCATGGCCTCCTCGAGGCTGTGGGTGATGTAGACGAACGTCTTGCGCGTGCGCTCGTGCAGGTCCTTGAGTTCCTTCTCGAGGGTCTTGCGCAGGCGATAGTCCAGAGCGGACAACGGCTCGTCGAAGAACAGGATCTCGGGATCGAAGGCGAGGGCGCGGGCCAGCGCGATGCGCTGGCGTTCGCCGCCGGAGCACTGGGTCACGTTTCGCGTGTAGTAGTGCTCGGGCAGGCGCAACAAGGCCAGCAGTTCCAGCGCTCTTTGCTTGCGCTCCGCGGGCGATCGTCCCTTGATCTTCAGCGGAAACTCGATGTTCTGTCCCACGGTCATGTGGGGGAACAACGCCAGTGACTGGAAAACCATGCAGGTGGGACGCTCGTTGGCGGGGGTGTCCTCTATCCGCTCGCCCCGCAACCAGATGGCGCCCTCGGAGACTTCCTCCATGCCCACGAGCATGCGGATCAAGGTCGATTTTCCGCTTCCCGACGGTCCGACGATGGTCAGGAACTCGCCTTCCTCGATGGCCAGGTCCACGCCGTCCACGGCGGTGAACTGGCCGAAACGTTTAACGATATTGTCGAGCCGGAGTATGGGTTCCGAAGACATGGTCTGGCCGCTGTAAAGATAGCGCCCCGGCGGGATCGCCGGGGCGAATTGCACACATTGCTATCCGCGCTTGGCGGCGTTGTAGATCTCGATGAGCGAACTGTAGGAGGCGACCACCTGGTAGTCGAGGGAGCGGGACATCTCCTCCTCCAGGCTGTCCCACTGGATGGCGTCGAGTTCATCCTCGTCGAACCGCGCCATGACGTCGGGGTTACCCATTTGCGAGACGGGGTTGTAGGTGCCCTCGGCGAAGGCCACGGCCTTGCAGATCTCGGGCGCCTGCACGTACTCGAGGAAATCCTCGGCCAGCTTGGACGGGTCGGGATTGTTCACCGCGGAGGTCAGCTCGATCCAGACCACGCCGCCCTTGCCGTCCACCGGGCCCGACTTGGGCGTGATGCCGCGAATGTTCGTCGCGCCGTCGAAACGGGCCGGCGAGGCGGTGTAGGTGCCGCCGGTAAAGTATGCATCGATCTCGCCGTTGATCAGCGCGGTGTTCATGGCGACGAGGTCGTCGCTCAGGAGTTTCGAGCCGGCGAAAATCTGCTCGGCGGTCGCCTTGAACTTTTCGGCGTCCGCGCCCGTCACTTCCTCGAACGGGTTCAGTCCGGCCGTCAGGCACATGTGGATCACGTTCCAGTTGTCGTACGTGAGTACGCCGTAGCGGTCCTTCATACCCGCGTCGAGAAACAGGTTCCAGCCTTCGTCCTCGGCCATCTCGCGGCTGATCTTGTCCGTGTTCACGACGAAGCTGAAGGGACCGAAGCGCTGCGGCATGCCGATCAGGTTGCCGTCGTCGGCGAACGCCAGCGGATAGGGATCGGAGAATCCCGTCATCATCTTCTCAAAGTAGGGCATGAAACGATCCTTGTCGAGCGGCTTGATCAGATTTTCGGGATAGAGCTGGTCCCGCGCCCACGGTTGGTTGAGATTGATCAGGTCCCAGACGTTCACTTCGCCGGCGCGCAGCTTGTTGATCATGTCGGGATCGGAGGTGCCGCTCTCGGCGCGTACGCTGGAACCGGAATTGGCATTCCGGAAAGGTCCCAGGACCTCGTCCGAGTTGTATCCCTCCCAGCACAGGATATTCATCTCGTTGTCGCGCGCGGCAAACGCCTTGCTCAACGGCCCGAGACCTGCGAGCCCAGCCGCGCCGGCCATCGTGAGTGTGAATTGTCGTCGATTCAGTTTCATATTTATCTCCTCCGGGAGTTGTCCGACTAAGGGTTGATCAATGCTACCAAGCAATTGTCGTGCCAGTTCCCGAGGCTTGCGCGGCATCCGTACGCAGCGCAAAACGACTCGCGAACCATCATCCCGCACGTCGCTACTGCACCAATCCGACGCCCGCTTTTATTCCTGTCGACCTTCTCTGGTGCAGCGACGTCGCGCACCGCGAGGTACCGACGCGGGTACGCGATGTTGGATTAGTATCGCCATAGTTTTATCGCGGTGCTTGACATTAAAACGGCGCGAGGTACGACGCCCGTTTCACGTGACGCGTCGACCTGCGACGAGAAGTCCTTGATTTGAAACGGTTCGGAAAGTTGACATTTGGAACCGATGTTGACACTATTTTCCGCCCGGTCAGGTCAGGTTTACCGGTCCAACCATGCGCGTCGAGCTTGTCGATGATGTTCTCCCGCCGTCGAAGGTGCTTGCCTCCGCCGCTTGCGGCGTGGTTCAGCACATCGAGGCCAATGACGGAGACGTCGACAGCATTTTCGGAAGGGTCGGCATTCGCCAGAAGGACATCAACGACCCGATCAACGAACTCAACCTGATCCAGTACTGCAACCTGTTCGAAGTTGCCGCGCGGATCACCGGCAACGATAACATCGGCCTCGAGTTCGGACAGAACTTCGCGCCAAGACAACTCGGCCCCATCGGCTACGCCGCAATCAGTTCTCCGACGCTTTCGG
This sequence comes from Gammaproteobacteria bacterium, assembly GCA_030429665.1. Taxonomy (GTDB): domain Bacteria; phylum Pseudomonadota; class Gammaproteobacteria; order Arenicellales; family CAJQKF01; genus BQJD01. The sequence goes on from JAUIEZ010000029.1 coordinate 28,562, forward strand.
CGGCGCTGAGGAACATGGAGAAGTACTTCGCGGCGCACCAGGAACAATCCAGCTTCGGGTTGCTGCAGGACAGCGGCATACTGTGGCTGAGTTACCGGATCTACGACCCGCGAATACAGAACCGCCGGCAGGACGCGGAGCTGTCCCTCGGCATGTTCTGCAACATCTTCAGGAGCGCGTTGGGTCCGGACTGGGCGCCGCTCGAGATTCGCTTCGAGCACGACCGCCCGGAGAACAGCCGGCATCACGAGGCCTGCTTCAATGCTCCCGTGAAGTTCGGTCGCCGCACCAACGCCATCGGCTTCAGGCGCCGCGATCTCGATACGCGCATGCCGGACCAGGATCCCTACCTGTTTTCGATCATCTCTTCGTTCCTGGAGTCGCGCTCGAGGATCGTCGGGAACCCGGAAGACTTCGCCACCATCGTTCGAAACCAGATCAAGCTGCACCTTGGCGACAAGCTTCCCACGCTCTCGGAGATCGCCCAGGTGCTGGGCCTGAGCGGAACGTCGTTCCAGAAGCAGCTAAGGGCGCACAATCTCCTGTTTCCGGACCTGCTTCGCGCGGCGCGCCGCGAGCTTGCGCTGCACTACCTGAACGAACCCGACATGCCGTTGACGGAGATTGCCTATAACCTGGGGTATTCGGAGCTCAGCGCGTTCTCGCGGGCGTTCCGTTCCTGGACCGGCATGAGCCCGCAGCGGTATCGGCGCACCGGCCAGCGGCGGTCCGGCGACTAGCCGCCCAGCAAGGTCAGGCCGTACGCGACGGCGTATCGGTGCCCGAGTCGGCCGGCTACGTTTCCCCGTCCGAAGGACGCGACGTTCTCCAGTCGCCCGATGGCCGGCAGCAGTTCGTCGTCGCCGGCGGGCCCGCCGACGATGACCACGTCCACCATGCCGCTGCGCCTTACCTTGTCGCGATAGGTCTGTATCACGCGCCCGACGTTTTTCGCGATGACTTCCAGTTTCAAAGACTGGCGAATGATCCGCCATTCGGCAGGCTGCAGCGCGCCGCCGAAGCTCGCGTAACCGCTTGGTCCGCGGGTGACGAGCGTGCCGACGAGCCGGGGCGGGACCGGCGGTTCGTCTTCCGATGCGAAGTGACGCGATCCATCCTCGTTCAGCAGGACCTTCGGCGACTCGACCCGCCGCGCGGGTGCGCGCTTGATCCAGTCCGCCGCGCCGCGCGGCACGTCGAGCACGTTGGCCACCGCGGCGCTGAGCATCTCGCCGCCACCGGCCGCCGTCACGCCGTCCTCGCCGACGAGGTCGATCGTCCCGCCGCCGATGTCGAGAACGAGCGCTCCCGCCGTGAGGCCGGGCGTGGTGCGGGCGCCCGTCGAGGCCGCCTCGGCCTCGGAACCGGCGACGTCGACCGGAACGCCGAACGTCGCCGAAAGATTTTCCACGGGATCCGGGTGTTCCCCGGACAGGCTCGCGAGTACGACCTCCCGATTTCGGCCGGGGGAGCGGATGCCGCGTTCGGCGACCACGCGGGTGATGTCGACGCCCCACAGGTCCGAGACTGCTTGCGTCCGAGGTAGCGCGCACGTGGTGACCGCGCCGACCGGGCGCGAAGCAAGCAGCGCGATGGCATCGAACAGGTCGACCGTCTCGCCGCTGCGCCAGGTGATGGTGCGATTTGTCGCGGGCTTCTCGTCCCCCCCGGCACCCGCCTCGCGCAGGCCGACCACCACGGCACGTTCGTCGCGCACCCAGCGCGCGACCAGTGAAACCGCATCCGCGTGCCGATCGTCGACGCCGAGGAGCGTCTTCAGCGCGAAGGCGTCACACGCCGTTCTCACGCACTGGCCCGACGCGCGCACCTCGACGAGAAGTCTCGTGCAACCCAGGGCCGAGCGCGTGTCGATACCGTCCACGACCGGTATGTCGAGCCCGAGGCGCGAGGCGATGAGGACTGCCTCGTCCCGGGCCGCCGCGACACCCGAGACCGGGCAACCACGGGCCGCCATCTCGCCAATACGCGCGACCGCCTGCCGGTAGCCGATGCCGGGCGGTACCACGGCGATCACGGACCGGGCATCGGGCGGCTGGCCGGAGACGTCCCACGGCGTGCCGACCACCGCGTCGTCGCCGGACACGCTGTGGCCGGCACAATCCAGGACCTGGACTCGGCCGGTGTCCGGCGGCGGCTCGGCGACACGGGTCAGCGCCGTCGTCACCGGGCGCCACGGCGCCACCAACACGCGGTCCACGCGGATGTCGTTCTCCGCCTCGATGGCGCGCAGCAAGGCCGCCGCCGCCTGGACCGAACCCGCTGATCCCTTGGTTCCACGGGTCGGTCGGCGCCCCCATGCCACCGGCGCGCCACCATCCTGGATCACGATTTCGGTGGTGGAATTGCCGATATCCACCCCGGCGATCAGCGTCATGCGCGGGCTATTTCCTAAGCAGCCCGCGGCGCTCGTAGATATCGGCCGCTTCGGTAAACAGCGCCGCATTGAGGTGCGCACCCTTCGTTCGAAGCTCCTCGGCGATGTCACGAAGTTCCCCGGCGGTCGAACGATGGGGACGAAGGGATTCGTACAGCCGCATGATGTCCGCTTCCGGCAGGTGCGTCAGTTCGGCCGCGCGGCGGAAGTTGAGCGCGAGCTGCGGATTGCCGTGCGCCTCGGCGACACGCGCCTGCCGTTCGAGCGTCTCCGGATGAATGCGCACGTCCTCGGGCGAAACTTCACCGCGACGAATGGCATCGACGCCGATCTCGTCGACGGACTTGCCGGAATAACCCTTCGTCATCGCTCGATCTCCAGGCTCTCGGGTTCCAGGTCCGCGCAGCACGAGCGCTCGATCGCCACCAGCGATACCACCCGGGTGTGGTAGCGCGCCTCGATGGCCTCGTCCGAATAGGGATTTCGCACCGGCTCGGGTGTCATGCCCTTGGCGTGCCTGCCCGCGTTGATGCCCATCAGGCGGTAATGGTCCCGGCTGATGGTCGGCGCGACAGAGTACAGCTCCAGGTTCGCGAGGGTGACGAGATCGCGGCGATGGATCAGGGCGGTGCCCTTGGCCTGTAGGCCGATCCCGATGCCGGACCCGGAAAGGCGTGCGGCGCCGAGACCGATCATGCCCAGGTCGATGGAACGGTTGAAGCGCACGACGCGGCCGATGCAGCCTTCTTCCTCCAGTCCCGCGAGCAGCTCGTCGATGACATCGGTCACCGGTAGTCCGGAGAGGGTCTGCCAGATGTCGCGTCCGGTGGCGGGCGAGACGCCGACGACCACGTCCCTCGGGTCGTGGACCGCCTCGGCGGAACCCGCGACGCGAATCTTCGAACTCCTGTGGCCGAATTGCTCCGCGCGAAGGTCCGCCACCGACATCTGTTGCCGGATGTTGTCGATCTCGCCTTGTCGCCAATCCGGCGGTCGGTACCCGGTGCCCGGGCCCGAGTAGCGGTTCGGGTCGGTGACGAGGGAGAGCACGTTCATTTCCTCGTCGAAAATCGCCGCCGTTTGCAGGTAGTCGCCGACGACGCGTGCCTTGAGCATGTCCAGGCAGCGTTCGGCCTCGACGTCGAACCCGTTCTCGGCGAGGGCGGCGATGACGTCGAGCATGGTGATGCCGGTATCCATGATCGTCCGCGACGCGTTCATCGGCAGCATCAGGTCGGCCGCGTCGACGTCCTTGGAGCCGGCGGCGTCCACCGCCTGCGCCGCCCACCGTGGCGTGAAGTCGCCGAGGCCGAGCCAACGGTAGACCGCGCAAACGGCTTCCGTCGCCCGCGCCCGCAGCGCCGCCACCTCGGGTTCGGGCGCGGTCTTCAGCCCGCCGTCCACGCCCCAGTCCCGCTGCATGGCGAGAAAGTCGTCGATGTCCTCCGAGTTCCATTGACTGGGGCCGAACATGTTGTCGTAGCGCTGGATGGAGCCGAAGCCGCTGCAGATGAAGTCCGAACCCGCGATGAAGATCGGGTGCGTCCTCGACGTTCGGCGCACGTCGGACTCGCTCATCAAGGCATCGTTGCCGGTACACGCCTCGAGGTTGCGCAACATCACCATGACGTTCTCCGCCATCAAGGACCTCACGCCTCCCGGCACCGAGCCGGCGACGGCGGCCGAATCGATGCCGCCGTTCTGCACGCCCTGGGCGCCGATCGCGCGCGCCAGCGCGACGCATCGTGATTCCAGGTAGAACATGCTGCAGCGCTCGGCGCCTCCCATCAACGCCTCGGCGCCGCCGCCCGAGGTAACGCGCATCTTGATGCCGCGCGATGCGTAGGCGCTGGTAAGAAATGCCTTCGACCACGGCGTGTCGTCGCCGTCGACGAAAATCTGCTCGGTGCCGTACAGGGACACCGTTTCCGCGTAGGACACGAGCCCGCGCATGCCGAGGTCGAGCTCCGTCGCTTCCTCGACGGAGCACTGGACCAGCATGCCGGGCGACGCCACCGCGGCGCCGATGGTTACCGCGACGGCGTTGGAGGGGGCGTCGGCCAACACCGGTACCGTGGTTTCGATTTCCCGAAATCCGAACGCCGCCGCGGTGGCGGCATCGGCGGCCAGCAGCAGTGGGTCGTCGGAACGATTGGTGACATGTGCCTGGTTGCTCGGCGTGCGCCGGGCGCGCAGCTTGGTCATCGCCATGACCAGCTCCGCCGCGTTCAGCAAGGAAAGCACCTCGGCCAGTTTCGCCGGCGTCATTCCTGCCGCGAGTCGAACCAGCTCTTCCCTCGGGATTTCGGGGTTCACGAGGCGGCGGGCGAACTCGAGGCTGTCGATCGCCATCGCCTGCGCGGCAATGGCGATGTCGATGCAGTAGCGGGCGACGAACGCGTCGATCGCGTCGAACTCGTCCTCGCCGCGGCCGTCCATCTCGATCACGCGGCCGTCGGCGACCTTGATCGACGGCACGGGATCGCCCGGACCTTGAAACGCCACCAGGCCCAGTTCGGGCGCCGGCGTGGCAAAGCCGTCCAGGTTGACCGATTGGCTGTTCATGAAGCGGAATCGTCCGATTGGCCGGGTCGGGTCGTCTCTCATCGCCAGGTCTTCAAGCAGGCTGCTGTTGGTCTTGTCATCGGACGGATCGCGCTGTGGCGGGCATGGCGCCCGCACCCGGACGATCATCGCCATGCGATCCCCGATGGTGACGGCGAACCGGGAGGGACGAAGGAAGGCGCCCATCCACCGATCTCGTCGGGCAAACGTTTTCGCGTTTCGTCTTACTATACCGGAACTCGTTTCGTCGAGCGCACCGGACGGCGACGTCCCCTCGCACTTGTCGAGCAACGACGTGCCAACGGCACCCGGTGGAGATTCCGGTACGCATCCTGCCGCCAGCGGGATCAATCGCCGGGTGACGGCAAGGGGTCGTGTTCCCAGGACGTGTTCGTCGACAGGGCCGCGTGTATGTCGTCGGTCAGGTTTCGCATCAGGGCGAACCAGCGCCATCGGTCGCAGTGCCCCCGCGAAAGGTCGGCCAACAACGCCTGTATGTCGCCCGCCTGGTTCGGATACGCGGCGTAGTACCGTTCGAATGGTTGCGACGAGATCCAGCCGCCGATGCCGCGCTCCAGGTAAAGCTTCAAACCCAGCGTCCGCTTGAGCGCATTAACGAGTTCCTCGGTAAAAGCGGGATCACGGACTGTTCCCCGCATCAGGGTCTCGCCCGTCGCGAACGTCAGTGCAAGCGGGGTATAGGCGATCAACTCGCGAAGAAGACAGTCGTCGCCCGGAACCTGAATTTCTTCCACGAGGTCGTCCCCGAACAACAGTCCGACGTCCTTCACGAAGTGTGCGTGTTCGTAGGGAAACAGGAATCGGACCAGGTACGCTAACAGATCGCGGGAGAGGATCAACGGAAGGGTGTCCTCGCCCTTCAGCATGGCCCGAATCCAATCGACGAACTGATGGTTCCGTTGCGAGGAAGCGCTGTCCTTGAGGATGACGAACAATCCTCTGTGCTTGTCCAGGTAAACCGAACGAACGACGTCCTTCCAGGATTCGAAATCGAGCGGCACCGGCGGCTCGAGTACCGGCCTCGGGCGCGGTCGCACGCGTTCGAGTAGCCACGCGACCCGGCGTGACGGAGGGGGGACGGCGTCAGTGCCAAGCGTAGCCACGCCAGCCTCCAGCAGGCCAAGGGTGCGTAGTACGATCGTGGCGTGATCGCCAGCCGCGTCTCGTGATTCTTCAGGCGAAGCTTCGACGCCGAGTTCCGCGAGGTGGCGCGAAATTTTCCTCTGAACGCGCAACGTGTCCTGGATCGACAGGAAGGCGATGCGTCGTTCCCGCCCAAGCTCCCTCGCCATGTGCCAAATGTAGAACCAGCTAGCCTGGTTCAAGGTTTCCACCGAATAGCGCGCCGGCGTCGCAGGGGGCACGTCTACGACGGTTTCGACGCCGTGCAGGAGCCGCCACTCCCGAGTCTTTCGTCCCTCCGGGCCGAAACGGCTCCAGGACTCGAGGTGAGACCGGTTCAGGATCTCGATTTCGCCGATCATTGGAAACAGCCTGGACAACAAGGCGGCGCGCTGCCAGAAACTGCGCAGGAAGCAATACTCGGCGCGCCGTTCGAGCGTCGCGTCGATGACCACGGTCAGGTCGATATCGCTGAGACCGGGTCGAAAGTTCTCGCCGTGCAAGGCGTGCCGCAGGTATACGCTTTTCACGCAAGGGTAGGTGCGGCACAAGGCAACGAATGCCGCCGTGGCAAACCCGTAGGCGCTACGGTTCAATACCCGAAATGGCCAGAACCTGTCGCTCTTGATGACGACGAGGCGCAACAGGTCCCTGGTCAACATGGTGACAAGCCGTATCCCGGTCTACTTCGCGCCGGCCAGCGTCAGCTTTTCGAGATAGTCGATGATCTCCTTCCTTGTGCCCGGATCGTCGATGCCCTGAAAGTCCATGGTCGTCCCGGGCGCGGTTCCTTGCGGGTCCTCGAGGAAGTCGTCTAGCCTTTCCCGCGTCCATTCTCCCGCGTACCCGCGCAGGGCCGCGGAGTATTCGTAGCCGGCGTGACTCGCGACTTCTCTGCCCACCACACCCATGAGGTCCGGACCGATGCCGTGATTGGCCTTGCGCAGCGTATGGCATCCGTTACAAGAGGAGAAGACGTGCTCGGCCGAGGCCACGACCTGCACGGTGTCCGACCCGTTCCACAGCACGAGTCGTCCGTCCGGCAATTCCACCAGGTCCCGTATCGGCTGTCCCGTTTCAAGCCTCTCGACGACGATCACCCTGCCTTCCCGTATTCTTGCGCGAAAAATGGAACGACCGTTTCCTTCTCCATTCAGCGAGGCAATCATCAAGTCGTTCGTCCAGGCGGGAAAGGCATTCCCGTGAAGCTCGATCAGGTTCGATATGCCGATGGAAGGTATCCACGCGAACACGGGCCGCTGCGATCGCGAGTGGTCGCCCGTCAATCGCTTTCCGCGAAACGTTTTTCTTCCGTAGCTGGTGCCGTAGGTTTCCCGCGGCCAACCGTAATCCTTTCCCGGCAGGAGCAGATTGAGTTCGTCTCCTCCCTGGGGACCGTGCTCGGTTTCCCAGATGTTACCGTCGTCGTCGACGAGCAAGCCCTGCGGATTGCGGTGGCCGCTCGTGAGCACTGTCGCCGTCCATCCGGGACGCTGAAGTTCCACGACGCTGCCGTACGGATGATCCGCCGCGTCCTGCCGCTCGTTTTCATGATAGGGGAATCCGACGCTCAGCAGGAGCGAGCGGTTATTCGCCAGGGCGAGACGCCCTCCCTGCACCTCGTGCAGCCTGCCCAGCTCGCGGCACGGCTCGGTTTCGTATCGCGTGACCCAGTCGCCGTATGCGTCTCGATCGATATCGATCGAGACCTCGCGCAGGCGGAGGGTGTAGCACGCTTCATCACCGTTCCAATGGGTGCTCACCGCATGAAGCAAGCGCCCCGAGCCGCTGCCCGGTTCCGTCAACACGCCCGTGACCCGGTACCATCTCGGCGCGGGGTTCGGGTTGTGCTCCAGATAATCATCGATATCGAGGGGCGGAGGGATCGGCAGGGGGCGCAGGGTAGCTGCGTCGTGTTCCAGTCCGATCAGGTGGGACGCGCCGTCTCCGCCAACCAGGAGCACCCTGTCGTCGCCGACGACCGCAAGGCCACCGCCGTTCGCCGTTCTCTTCTCGTCGAACACACGGTAGCTCGATACCTTCAGGTCGTAATAGCTGCCGAAAACATAATCCACCGAGGTTTCCGCAAAGCGCCGCTCGTCCTCGCGCACCGCCGCTTCGGATTGTTCCGCGTTTCCCTGGCCGCACGCGAATACCAACGCGGCCAGTACCGTGGAAATCGAAAGGTTCCCGAGGGTATTCACGGGGCGCGTACAGGCGGATGCGCCCGGAACCCGATTCACTTGTAAAGAAGCCATTGCACCGCCCGTCGCGGGATCTGTCGAGCACTCGCAAGATGCCAGCGGCCGACGAGATAGCCGGGAAGATTGACCAACGCGACGGCAACCGAGGCGTTCCCGCCCAATGCCGACTGGTAGTCGATCCAACCCTGCCTGGCTCGCGCCGTGACCGATGGCTGCTTGCCCGGGGAGGCGATACTCGCGGCATCAATGATCTCGCGAGCCATTCGGGAGGGCGCTCCCAGCGACTCGAGCAACGGCGCGATGCACTCGAGCACCGGAATCCAATGGGTGTGCACGGGTCGTTCCCGGGTCGCTCGCACGAGCCTTTCCCAATCAATGTCCGGGCGTTGCGCCGCGCCGAGAATCGAGACGGCGCGCGCGTATGGTCCGGGTGCGAGCGGCTGGCGAATCGCGAACTCGACGGCGTCGGTCGGGTCGAGGCGCCGAACGTCGCGGTTACCGATTCGGGCGGCAACGCTCCGGTCCCAGGCTGCGTCCGGCAAACCGGCGAACCGGGGCTCGAGATTCCATTCGAGCCGCAACGCCGGCATGTCGTCCCGTTGCAGGTTTACGCTCCCGGCACCGAGGACGAATGCTTCCAGCGTACGCAGGGGCAGGCGAACGGTCGGGCATTGCCAGTCATCGTCAAGGAGCGCCCGAAGTGCCGGCAGCGCGTCGTCGGCACGTACGGCGAACCTTGCGCCGGCGCGATTGACCACCGCCGTGGTGTCATCGAGCAGTCGATCGAAGGGGGGAAGTATCATGGGCACGATGGCGCGCTCGGACCAGGGCGCAAGCATCCGTTCGATTTGCCAGCAGAACTGCCGGTTGGCGACCCATGCCTGGCGCGCCACGCCCTTGAGTCTCGGCATCAGCGGATCCTCGATACCGAGACGCGCCAGTCTGCGGTGGATCGACGGCAGCAGGGAGAACGTGCTTTCGTCGAGATGTTCGTCGATGTCGACCGCGGCGCGCCAGCGCCGCCAGGCGTCCACCGCTTCGTCATCCCCGTGGTACGCCGTCGCGAGCACATCCCGGCGGGCTGGCGATAGTGTGTCGACGGACGCGCTCACCATGGTCGCGAGACCTCAGGTTTTCGCCACGGCCGCGCCGCCCCGGGCGACGGTGTCACGAAGGGCGACGCGACTTGCGGAGCACGGGCGTTGCCGATGGCATGGCGTCTAGAACTCACGCTCGGTTTCCTGGAAGTACTCGACCAACCACCGCTGGACGCGATCCGACGGCGTGCGCGCGACAGCCGCGCGCAGGTTGGACAGCGCGGCCTCGGCGTCGCCGTGTTCGGAATACTTTCGCGCCGTGGACAGTGCGTGCCTCGCGATTTCCTCCCGGGTCTTCCTGGCAAAGGCGACGGCGTGTTCCTCGGGCAGTTGCGCGGCGATGATGTCGGCGGCGTCGTAGGCGTCGAGAATCTGCCGGCCGGACCTCAGCAATTTGAAAGTCTCGGCACCGGCGTCTCGCCCGACGTTTACGAGCGTTCTTGGCACGAACCAGACCGCATACCCGGATGCGATTCGGGCCCAAAGCTCCCAGTCGAAGGCGGACCGGACGTCGGCGCGAAACCCGCCCACTGCCTCGTAGACGTCCCGGCGCACCACCATGGCCGAGAACTGTACGCGGCAATGGATGGCAATGCGTTCCAGCCAATTCTCGACGACGCCAGGCGTTTCGCGTTCGACCCACGATTCCCAGACGTCCCGGCCCCACGATTCCTCGGAGATGATGCGATGCTGTGAAAACGTGGCGCCGACTTGCGTCGATGATTCCGCGCCTTCACGCAAGGCGGAGTAGAAGCCCGGCTCCAGCCAGTCATCGTCGTGCAGAATGTGTACCCACCGGCCCGTCGACTGCTCGATGCAAAGGTTGAAAATCTGCGGGTGTCCGACGTGCCCGGACAAGGCATGAAGACGCACCCTGTCCGCATCGAACTTTCCGACAATTGCCGCAACCTCGGCGCGAATTTGGTCACCGGCCGGGTCGCAAACCACCACTACCTCTGCGTCATCCTTCGCCTGGGACAAAACGCTCGCGAGCGCCCGCTCGAGATGGTGCGTGCGATCGTGGACCGTGATCATCACGGACCAGAACGGCCGACCGCGTCCGCTTGCCATCGGCGGGGCGATGACGGGCGCCGCGGATGGCGGCGCAGGCATCGACGGCTTGAGTAGTCCGAGGTCGAGAAGTTGTTGCGGATTCTCGTATCGAACCGACAGCGACGGATCGTACAGGGAGAGATACCGATTTTCTTTCAGTACGCGCAGGTATGCCTTGTATTGCTCGCCTGCCATCGCGTGTACCTCGCGCGCGGCTTCATTGCGCGCGTAGTTCATGAAACTCGAGAAAAACTTGAAATGCAGCAGGCAGATCTCGTCCGCCGCGATGTTCTCTTCGTCAACGTTCGTGAAATGCTGACCCGGAGTCAGCACGACGTCCGGGGTGTATCTCAACAACACGGCCTTGCTCAGGATGTAGTCGTGCTCGGTGGGAAAAACGCGCTGGCGCACACCCCCGAAGTACACCGCCTGGTTGCCGTACTGTCCGGCCCGTTCCGAGCGGGAATGATACGCCCGGCGGTCGAAGTATCGACACAGCGACAACGGGTCCTGGCCGTCCTCGTATACCGCATCGGCGATCGGCCGGTCGCCGTAAAGATCCAGCAGCAACCCCGTGGCCACCCGTTTGTCGCGACGATCGAGATCGGCGCACAGCGTCCTGAGATTCCGCTCGGGAGATCCTTCGAACACCAGGAATTCGTCGATGTCGACGGTCAGGCACCAATGACCGACGCCGTGTTGGCGTAGAAGCAATTCGAACCATGCCGAACCGAAATTCGAGCGATTGAACTCGAGATCGGATGTCCAGACGTGGATGTCCTGTTCCCCGGTCAGCCACTCGAAGGTTCCGTCGGTCGAGCCGTTGTCGACAAAGAAAAAGCGGTCCACGCCGAGTTGCCGGTAGTAGTCGACGAACCAGGGCAGGCGGGCCCGCTCGTTGCGCACCGTGACGCAGCACAGAATCTCGTCGGGCGAGATATCGATGATGTTCCGGTCCCGTCGCTCCAGCGCGTATCGCGTATGCGCATCCGCCGGCGAGCCGCGTTCCTCGAGCGCCGTGATCATCAGTTTGTGCAGTTCGGCGAGATCCATGGCGTAGTTCAGCCCGTGCCGGCACAATGCTTCCAGGTCTCGCCAGCGCCGCATGTGCAGCAGGATTCTGCCCAGATCGATATAGACCTCGCGGAATGTCGGATCGACCTCGATCGACTTGCGAAAGCAAACGATCGCCGGCTGGAGTTTGTCTCGCTTGAGCCATGCGAACGCCATGCCGCGGTAGCCCGTCGCGAGGCGTCGTTTTGATTCCTCACCGTTTGGGTCCCGGAGTTCGCCGTCCGGACGGTCCGCTTCCTGAATGAGGTTCATCGACTGCTTGCCGGTGGAGTATCGTGATTGTGGAGATTCAATGAATGCGATGGTGGATCACGTCGTATCCGAAAGCACCTTTCGGGATCAGTTCGGCCAACAGTTTCCCGAGCGCCTCGTTATTCTCCCCGTACCAGTTGCGCAATCGCCGCTCGATTTGCGGGTCCATGGCATCGTACCGGCCCCGATTGACGGGTTCGAACCGGTCGTGCCGATAATGCGGCAGACCGAGGAAAGTCTCGACGCGTCTCATGACGGACTCGGTATTCCCGGCCAGGTCGGCAAAGTGTATCAACAGCATCCGCTCGACGGGTATCGCCTCGAGCCAACGAAGGAGATAGGGAAACGCCGCGCCCGGCAGGAGGTGCCGGCGCCGATCGAGCGGCAGACCTTCCGCGCATGCGAGATGTTCCTCGTTCAATGGGCAATCGCCTATGGCGTGGAGTTCCGACTCGATAGCCGAGGCGAAGCTGCGATTCTCGATGCCCAGTCGACTGAACATCTGGAACGAGGAGTAGGCTCGCTCGACGGGATTCCGCAGCAGTATGATGATCCTCGTGCCCGGTAGCTCGGTGGCGATTCGTCCGGGCGCCGCGGGGCAATCGAAATAGGTCGTGCTTGCCTCGCCGGTGATGTCGGTGGAAGTCGCATCCCGCCCGGGGAAATGACTTGCGTACCAGGCTCGTCCGGCATCCGGGAACTCGCTGAAGTAGTTCGGTTCCTTGAACACGGGCGCCAAAACCGACGGATGTCGGCAGAGATACGTAAACAATGACGTCGTTCCGGCCTTTGCCTGACCGACGATGATAAACGCCGGATCCCTGGTCGGTTCGTCTCCCGCGTTATCGGGAAGCGAAGTGGCGGCGATCGTACGGCGGGCAAGTTGAGTGGCTTCGGCATAGTCGCCCCGGTAGGAAAGCATTCGCGAAAGGAATGCCTGGGGCCTTGGGTCTTCGCGGTAACGATCGGCGATTTCCCGAAAACTGTCGACCCGGGCGTCGGTGCACAGGTCCGGAGTCAGCAGGTACCAGGGGAGCGGGACCCCGGCCAGGCCCGCGTCTCGCGGCGCGCGTGACGCTGCTTCTATCACCAGGTCCAGCAACTGGTCCCGGCGCCGATCCCGCTCGCTGTCTTTCTCGAAACGACGTCGACTGCCGGCATCGGGTTTTCCGCTCAAACCGAGACGGGTCATGGCCGCCTGCAGTCGCGCCCTGGCAAGATGTTGATCGGCCACGTTGTTCCAGGCGCGTCGGCGCTCGAGCGTGCTCTCCAATGCTTCGACGGCATCGTCCAACCGACCAACCGAGAGACTGACGACGCCGATCGGATGGTACATCCATGGACCCAACAGGGGAATGCGGGACGCGGTTCGCATCACGGAGAGCAAGGTGCGGGCGATCGCCGGCCGGTCTTCGATGAAATGCGCCGCAATTCTCAGTAAAGGCTTGATTCGCGAACGGGATTCGGACGAAGGGGATTCGGCCGAAGGGGATTCGGCCGGGCTAGACATGAGGTAATGTGAAACGCTTCGTTGCCGACGCGATGATCATTCCCTCGACGGGGGTGTCGGCCGGCTGCATCCCGGTCACTTCTCTCCGCCAACTGGCCCGGAATCGGTTCCTGCCGGCATGATCGTACTAACCTGGGCGTTGGTCGTCACGAGGCTTTTGCTTAAGGTCGGGCCAGCCTTCGTCCGACACTTCGTGAATCGGATCGACGAGGAGTAGTGTCTCCATGTCGGTGTACTTGTTGAGTACCGGCGGTTCGAAACTTCGGTTAACCACCATTTCGTCGGGACGGGGCGCCGGCGGGACGTCTCCGTCGACAACGCGGATGAGTTCCTCCTCGCGCAGTTGCTCGATAAACGTTGCTGCCGCGGCTGACAGCACCGATCGGTCCGCCGCGTAACGCATTGCCAGCGCATCGACGAGTTGCTCCAGGGTCATGCCGGCGTTGCCCAGCAGGCTCCAAATCCGTGCCCCCGAATCCACGAGGCTGAAATAAGCACCACTTCCCATGTTCACGATGACGACTTCATCATCGATTGTTTCGTGCATTACGTTCGGGGCGTCTGTACGGAATATCTCGGGCATCGAATTGCTTCTGGGTGAGGTCGTAAACAAGCGCGCATGAATATCGGAGAATTCTCCGAGAAATCCGATGCGCGATCAACATACGCGCTC
>JAUIEZ010000030.1 GCA_030429665.1 Gammaproteobacteria bacterium
GAGCCTGCACAGCGGTGTGCGCAAGAGCATTCGCAACAAGGGTCATTTTCCAAGCGACGAGGCGGCGACCAAGCTGATCTGGTTGGCGCTACGCAATATCACCGCGAAGTGGAAGAATCCACCTATCGCCTGGGCGTCGGCCAAGTCCCAGTTCGCGATACAATTCGGTGACCGATTTCGAGTCGATGAGTAATCACGAAAACGGCTCACACACAAAATTTCTGACGCCACCCGGACACTCGGTATTTTTCCGCCATACCGCTGATCGGGCGAACTAGCTCTTTTCCGCCTCTTCCCGCGCCGCGCCGCGGGGTGCGCCCTTCAATCGCTCGCGGGTCGACTGCACGATGTAGTAGAGCGGCGGCACCATGACCACGCCGATCACCGTGGCGGCCAGCATGCCGCCGAAGGCGGTGATGCCGATGGACACGCGGCTGGCGGCGCCGGCGCCGCTCGCCAGCACCAGCGGCAGCACGCCGAGGATGAAGGCGATGGCGGTCATCATCACCGCGCGGTAGCGAAGCCGGGCGCCCGCCATGGTGGCGTCGAGGATCGACTCTCCCCGTTCGCGCTGCTCGCGCGAGAACTCGACGATCAGGATGGCGTTCTTCGACGCCAGGCCGATCAGCATGACCAGGCCGACCTGCGTGTACAGGTTGACCGGCATGCCCACGGCCCATACCAGCAGCAATGCGCCGAGGATCGCCACCGGGACTGACAGCAGTACCGACAGCGGCACCGACCAGCTTTCGTACTGGGCGACCAGGAACAGGTAGACGAATACCAGCGACAGCACCAGGATGACGGTGGTTTGTCCCGCCGCCTTGATCTCCTGGTAGGACATGCCGGTCCATTCGTAGCCCATCGTGTCGGGCAGGGATTCCTCGGCCAGTGTCGACATGGCGGCGATGGCGTCGCCGGAACTGTAGCCGGCCGCGGCGCTGCCGTTGACGGTTGCCGAGCGGAACAGGTTGTAGCGGTCGATCACGTCGGGCCCGGTGACCGGCTCGAAGCTGACCATGGTCGACAGCGGGACCATTTCGCCGGCATTGTTGCGCACGTAGAGCCTGCCGATGTCCTCGGGTGCGTCGCGGTAGGCCGACTCGGCCTGCACCATCACGCGGTAGACGCGGCCGGCGCGGTTGAAGTCGTTCACGTACAACCCGCCGAGCTGCGCCTGCAGCGTCGAGAATACCTCGTTCAGCGGCACGCCGAGTGTCTTGGCCTTGGCACGGTCGATGTCGAGCCAGATGCGCGGCGAGTTGGTCGAGAAACTGGAAAACACCTGGGCCAGCGCCGGCGAGCCGTTGGCCGCCACCACCAGCGACTTCATCGCCGACTCGAGCTCGGCCGGCGTGCCCCCGGCACGGTCCTGCAACACGAACTCGAAACCGGACGTCGAGCCCAGGCCCGGGATCGGCGGCGGGATGAAGGGCAGCATGGTGGCGTCGGGCAACGCCAGGGCGATGGCCTGCAGGCGGCCCATGATGGTGCGCAACGACAATTCCGGCTCGGTGCGGTTGGTCCAGTCGTCGAGGATGCCGATGGCAAACGCGGCGTTCGAGGACTGTGCGCCGCTCAGCATGCTGAAGCCGGGCACCGACATCACGTCGGTGACGCCGGGAATCGCCAGCACCTGGTTTTCGATCTCCGACAGCACGGCCTCCGTGCGGTTGAGCGAGGCGCCGTCGGGCAGTCGCAGGTCGATCATGAAGGCGCCCTGGTCCTCGTTGGGCACGAAGGCGGTGGGCAGGGCCGCGAACAGTTGCCAGGTCCCGCCGAGCACCACGCCGAGCACCAGCAGCGTCAACAGCACGCGGCGCACCAGCAGACGCACCAGGCCCGTGTAGGCCCCGGTGAGTTTCTCGAATGCGCGGTTGAACGCCTTGTGCCAGCGCGCGCCTTCGCCCTCGGGCCTGAGCAGCACCGCGCACAGCGCCGGGCTCAGGGTCAGCGCGTTGATTGCCGAGATGGCCACCGAGGCGGTGATGGTGACCGCGAACTGGCGGTACAGCTCGCCGGTGATGCCGGGCATCATTGCCACCGGCCCGAACACCGCGAACAGAACCAGCGTGGTGGCGACGATCGGCCCGCTCACCTCGCGCATGGCGAGCCGCGTTGCCTCTACCGGCGACTTGCCCTCGGCCATGTGACGCTGGGTGTTCTCCACCACCACGATGGCGTCGTCGACGACGATGCCGATGGCGAGAATCAGGGCGAACAGCACGATCGTGTTGAGCGAGAAACCCGCCGCCAGCAGTACGCCGAAGGTGCCGACCAGGGACACCGGTACGGCGATGGCGGGTATCAGCGTGGAGCGCCAGTCGCCGAGGAACACGAACACCACCAGCACCACCAGGAACAGGGCCTCGAACAGGGTGTGTATGACTTCCTCGATGGAGATGCGCACGTAGCGGGTGGTGTCGTAGAGGATGCTGTACTCGACGTCGGGCGGAAATCGTTCCGACAGTGAATCGAGCTCGGCACGCACGTTGTCGGCGACGTCCAGGGCGTTGGCGTCGGGCAGCTGGTACACGGCCATTACCACCGACGGCCTGCCGTTGAGGCGACCGTAGGCGCTGTAGGACGACGAGCCGAGTTCCACCCGCGCCACGTCGCCGAGCGTCACCCGCGAGCCGTCGTCCTGCACACGCAGCATGATGTCGGCAAACGCCTCGGGTTCGGCCAGCCGGCCGCGGGTGACCACCGACCAGGTAAACGACTGGTCCGCCGCGAGCGGCGGCGCGCCGACCTTGCCGGCGGCGACCTGCACGTTCTGCTCGTTGAGCGCGGCGGCGACGTCGGTGGCAGTGATGCCGAAGCTGGCCATGCGCTGCGGATCGAGCCAGATACGCATGGCGTACGGCAGCTCACCGAGTATCGACGCCTCGCCGACGCCGGGCACGCGGGACAGCGCGTCGCGGATGTTCACGGCGGCGTAGTTGGACAGGTATACGCCGTCGTAGGTGCCGTCCGGCGAGGTCAGGTTGATGACCAGCACCATGTCGGTGGAGGTCTTGCGCGTGGTCACGCCCTGGCGGACCACTTCCTCGGGCAGCTTGGAGGTGGCGGCGGCCACGCGGTTCTGCACGTTGACGGCGGCGAGGTCAGCGTCGGTGCCGACGTCGAAGGTCACGGTAATGGTCATGGAGCCGTCGTTGGCCGACTTCGAGCTCATGTAGATCATGTTCTCGACGCCGTTGATCTCCGCTTCCAGCGGCGCCGCCACGGTTTCCTCGACCACCTCGGCGTTGGCGCCCGGGTAGACCGCCGTGACCTTCACGGTGGGCGGCGTGATCTGCGGGAACTGGGCGATGGGCAGCGCCTGCAGGGAAAGCAGGCCGACGAGCGTGATGACGATGGAGATGACGAAGGCGAACTTGGGCCGGCTGATGAAGAACTGGCTGAACACGGCGCGGTCCTCAGTTGGCCGTCACGTCGACGGTCATGCCGTCGCGAATCTTCTGCAGGCCGCGCACGACAACGCGTTCGCCCGCGGCCAGCCCCGACGTCACCACCCACATGTCGCCGCTCGCCTCGCCGGTCTCGATGGCGCGCTGCTCGACCACGTTGTCGTCGCCCACCACCATCACGCTGCGGCCGGATTGTCCCGAGAGTACGGCCGCCTGGGGCACCAACGGCACCGCCTCCGGTGCCGAGCCCTCGAACACGACGGTGACGAACTGGCCGGGTCGCAGCAGCTCGTCAGGGTTCGGAAACACCGCCCGCGCGGTCAGCGTGCCGGTGCCGGGATCGATCTCGTTGGCGATGAGCTCGATGCGCCCGGGGTGGGGATACTCGGTGCCGTCCGACAGGCGCAGCGCCGGCTCGATGTTCGGCGCCGCACCGTCCTCGGCGACGCGCCGCCTGAGGGCCAGGTACTCGACGTCGCTCAGCGTGAAATGCACGTGCACCGGGTCGAGGCTGACGATGGTGGCGAGCACGCCGCTGTCGGGACCGACCAGGTTTCCCGTGTCCACGTTGGCTTCGCCGATGCGACCGGCCACCGGCGCGGTGATACGCGTGTGATCCAGGTTGAGCGTGGCCTGTTGCAGCGCCGCCTTGCTGCCTTCCACGCCCGCGCGCGCCACCTGTGCCGCGGCGCGCGCCTCGTCCACGTCCTGTTGGCTGACGCTGCGGTTCACGCCGAGTTGCTCCATGCGCGAAAGACGCACCTCCGCATCCGCGACCTGTGCCTCGGCCGACGCCACCTGTGCCGCGGCCTGGTCGACCTGGGCCTGGTAGGCGTCGCGTTCGATCTCGAACAGGAGCTGGTCGCGCTCGACGCGCGCACCCTCTTCGAAGTTGCGCGCCTGCAGGATGCCGGATACCCGCGCCCTGAGGTCGACGCGATCGGGGGCGTCGACACGGCCGATAAACTCGCGGTGGATGGCGGGAGAACCGGCGGTTACCTCATGCACGGAAACGGCCGGCGGCGGCATCTCGACCGGCGTCTGTTGTTCGGTGCAACCGGCGGCAAGCGCGATCGCGACGGGGATTGCGAGGCTCAATCGTGCCATGGCGGGATGATTTTTTGTTGTTGGTGACGACAAGTTTACCCCAATCGTCGTTGCCGCCGCTCTCGCCCGTACGCGGCGATTTTTATATAGTTACGGGCCACCACATAACCCACGCACGACGCCCGCCATGCAATTCATCCAGCTCGGATCGGTGGTCATCCATTACGCCACGGCCGGCGATCCGACGCGCCCGGCGCTGGTGTTCTCCAACTCCCTGGGCACCGACCTGCGCATCTGGGACCGGGTGGCGCCGGCTTTCGAGGACAATTTTTTCGTGGTGCGCTACGACAAGCGCGGTCACGGCCTGAGCGACGCGCCGCCGGCGCCCTACAGCATGAGCGACCACGTCGGCGACGTCGTCGGCCTGATGGACGCGCTCGACGTCACCAGCGCGGTGCTGTGCGGCGACTCGGTCGGCGGGCTCATCGCACAGGGGGTCGCCGCCCGCGACGCCGAGCGGGTGCAGGCCCTGGTGCTGTGCGACACCGCGGCGAAAATCGGCGACGCCGACACCTGGAACGCGCGCATCGAGGCGGTCGAGGACGGCGGCATCGAGGCCGTCGCCGGGGCCACCATGGAACGCTGGTTCACCCGCGCCTTCCGCGCAGAGCGCGGCGACGAGGTCAGGGGCTGGTATAACATGCTGGTGCGAACGTCGCTCGCCGGCTATCTCGGCACCATGATGGCGATTCGCGACACCGACTACAGCGACGACACCGACGGACTGTCCGTGCCGGCGCTGGTCGTGGTGGGCAACGAGGACGACTCCACGCCGCCGAGCGTGGTCAAGGGGCTGTCCGACCTGATCGACGAGTCGGAGTTTCACGTCATCGACGACGCCGGTCACCTGCCGTGCATCGACCAGCCCGAGGTTCTCGTCGACCTGATGCGCACGTTCCTGCAGCGCAACGGCCTGATGCGCGACTGATTGCATTTTCCGGGCGCAGGGAACGGCGGCCGCAACTTCCGACAGGATTGAACACCATGCCCGACGCCTATATCTGCGATTACGTTAGGACCCCCATCGGCCGCTTCGGCGGCGCCCTGGCCGCAGTGCGCGCCGACGATCTCGCCGCGGTGCCGTTGCGCGCGCTGGTGGAACGCCACATGAGCCTGGACTGGGCCATGGTCGATGACCTTTACTTCGGCTGCGCCAACCAGGCCGGCGAGGACAACCGCAACGTCGGCCGCATGGCGCTGCTGCTGGCGGGCCTGCCGCAGAGCATTCCCGGCTCCACCATCAACCGGCTTTGCGGCTCGGGCATGGACGCCATTCTGTGCGCCGCGCGGTCGATCAAGGCGGGCGAGGCCGATCTCGTCATCGCCGGCGGCGTGGAGAGCATGTCGCGCGCGCCGTTCGTCATGCCCAAGGCCGAGACCGCGTACTCCCGCAACGCCGAGATCTACGACACGACTATCGGCTGGCGCTTCGTGAACCCGATCATGAAGAAGCAATACGGCATCGACTCCATGCCGGAGACGGCGGAAAACGTGGCGGCGGAGTTCAGCGTCTCGCGGGCGGACCAGGACGGATTCGCCGCGCGCTCCCAGCAGCGCGCGGTGGCGGCACAGGAGAACGGCCGCCTGGCGAAGGAAATTACCCAGGTGGTGATCCCGAAGCGCAAGGGCGACCCGGTCATCGTCGAGGCCGACGAGCATCCGCGTCCCGGTACCACCGTCGACAGGCTGGCGGGGCTGCCGACGCCGTTTCGCGACGGCGGTTCCGTCACCGCCGGCAATGCCAGCGGCGTCAACGACGGCGCGGCGGCGCTCATCGTCGCCTCGGAGGCCGCCGTGGAACGTCACGATCTGAGGCCCGTCGCCCGCGTGCTGGGCGGCGCCGCGGCGGGCGTCGCGCCGCGCATCATGGGCTTCGGCCCCGCGCCTGCCGCCCGGAAACTCGCCGCGCGCCTCGGCATGAAGATCGCCGACTTCGACGTCATCGAACTCAACGAGGCTTTTGCCAGCCAGGCGCTCGCGGTATTGCGCGACCTCGGCCTGCCGGACGACGCCGACCACGTGAATCCCAACGGCGGCGCCATCGCGCTCGGTCATCCTCTCGGCATGTCCGGCGCGCGCATCACCGGCACCGCGGCGATTGAACTTGCCGAGCGCGGCGGACGCTTCGCGCTGGCCACCATGTGCATCGGCGTCGGCCAGGGCATCGCGGTGGCGCTGGAGCGTGCCTGACATGACGCGCGTGGCGGTATTCGGCCTGGGCGAGGCCGGGTCGCTGATAGCGGCCGACCTCGCGGCGGCCGGCGTGCCGGTGACCGGCTACGATCCGGCCAACGTGGGGACGCCCGCCGGCGTGGACCGGGTCGACGCGCCGCGCGAGGCGGTCGGCGGCGCCGACTTCGTGCTCGGCATCACGGCCGCGGCGGATGCCGTTACCGCGCTCGAGCAGGCGCTGGACGCGATCGCCCCGGGTACGGTGTACGCGGACCTGTCCACCGCCGCGCCGTCGCTGAAGCAGCGTCTCGACGACATCGCGCGTACGGCGAAGCTCGGCTTTGTCGACGTGGCGCTGCTGGCGCCGGTGCCGGGGAAGGGACTGCGTACGCCGGCCGGTATTGCCGGCAGCGGCTCGCGGGCGTTCGGCGATGCCTTCGGCGCCCTCGGCATGCCGGTGGACGTGGTGGGCGAGCATGCCGGCGACGCCGCCCTGCGCAAGCTGCTGCGCAGCGTGATGATGAAGGGGCTCGCGGCGCTTCTCATCGAGGCCATGCGTGCCGGCCACGCCGCCGGCGTGGGCGACTGGCTGTGGCGAAACATGGCCGACCAGCTCACCCGCGCCGACGGGGCGCTGCTCGCGCGGCTCGTCGCCGGCACCAAGCCCCACGCCCGGCGCCGGCTGCAAGAGATGGAGGCGGCCGGCGAGCTGCTCGACGACCTCGGCGTGGACCCGGTGATGACCCGGTCCACCATCGAATCCCTCAGGCGCATGCTCGACGAGGAGTTGCCGCCCGTACCCGAGCGGCCGCAGGGGTAGCCCCGGCCAGCATCGACCGTCCGCGAACCCGGGAGAATCCGTCATGACCCAGAAGATTCCCAATTCCATCACTTTCATCGACGGCCGGGGCGGCGGCGAGCGGCAGGATTTACTGGAACCGCGCGTCGAGCCGCCGCGCGGCGGCATGTTGTGGGTACATCTCGACCGGGGTTCGCCCGAGGCGAAAACCTGGCTCGCCGAGCACAGCGATCTCGACGAGTTGTCGGTAGACGCGTTGCTGGCAGAGGAGACCCGGCCGCGCTGCGTCACCATGGAAGACGGCACGCTGCTTGTGCTGCGCGGCGTGAACCTCAACCCGGGCGCCGACCCGGACGACATGGTGGCCATCCGTATCCTGATCCAGCCGGGTCGCGTGATCAGCTCGCGCCACCGGCGGCTGATCTCCATCGACGACCTTCGCGATTCGCTGGCCGCCGGTCGAGGCCCGCGCAATCCCGGCGAGTTCGTGGTCGAGCTGATTCATCACCTGGTCTCGCGTATCGCCGGTGCGGTGGGCGACGTGGAGGACGAAGTCGATCGGTTGCAGGCCCGGGTGCTGGAGTCCGAGGCGCAGCGCCTGCGCACCGAGCTGTCGAGTATTCGCCGCGAGATCATCGTGCTACGGCGTTACCTGGCACCGCAGCGCGATGCCATGAACCAGCTCTACCACCTCAAGGTGGTGTGGCTGAACGACGGCAACCTGCAGAAGCTGAGGGAGGAAACCGACCGCATCACGCGCCTGGTGGAAGACCTTGACGCCGCGCGCGAGCGCGCGGCGGTCACCCAGGAGGAGTTGTCGAGCCGGCTGTCGGAGCAGCTCAACAACCGAATGTACGTGCTCACGGTGGTGGCGGGCATTTTTCTGCCGCTCGGATTTCTCACCGGCCTGCTCGGCATCAACGTCGGCGGCGTGCCGCTGGCCGACAATGCCTGGGGCTTCGCCTGGGTACTGTTGGCGCTGGCGGTGATCACCTTCGCGGAAATCGCCTTCTTCCGCTGGCGGCGCTGGGTGTAGGAATGTCGGGGGAGACGACGCATTCGCAGCGCAGGGCGAGGTTCTCCGTCGGAACGCCGCAACGCTACCCGGGGGATTCGAAGAAAGTATACTGTGCGGGGACTGATTCGCCCGATTCGTGGGATTGCCGTACAACGTGCCGGAACCAATGCGAATAACCTACCTGGGCCATTCCGGGCTTTATATCGAGACGCGGGCCGGCAGCATCCTTTGCGATCCGTGGTTCAATCCATGTTACTTCGCGTCGTGGTTCCCCTTTCCCGACAACGAGTCCCTCGACCCCGGTGCGTTCTCCAGTCCCGATTACCTCTACGTGTCGCACGAGCATCGCGACCACCTGGACCGTCGATTCCTGCGCGAGCACGTATCGCGGGATACGACGGTCCTGTTGCCCGACTACCCGGTTCGATCGCTGGAGCGGGAACTGCGTGACCTGGGGTTCGAATCGTTCCTGTATACCGTCAACGCCGAGCCCGTCGACCTGGACGGCGTGCGCATCGCCATCGTCGCGATGGTCACGCCATCGGACGGCCCGGAAGGCGATTCCGCGATGATCGTCGATGACGGTGAGAGCAGGGTGTTGAACCAGAACGATTCGCGTCCGGCCGATCTCGAGCCGTTGTTGGCGCTTGGCCCGTTCGACGCGCACTTCGTCCAGTTCTCCGGGGCGATCTGGTATCCCATGGTGTACCGGTTCACCGAGAACGAGAAAAAGGCGTTGGGGAAACAGAAGCGCGTCAACCAGCAGCAGCGCGCCCTGGCCTTCGTGCGCCAGGTGGGCGCTCGCCACGTATTTCCGTGCGGCGGTCCGCCGTGCTTCCTGGATGACGAGTTGTTTCATCTCAACGACGTCGACGACGATCCTTCGAACATCTTCTGCGACCAGGCGGTCTTTCTCGACTTCATGCGAAGTCACGGAGAGCAGGGCGGGCGGCTGCTGGTTCCCGGCAGCGTTATCCAGCTCGACACCGGGCGCTGCACGACGACCCATCCTGTGCCGGACGCGGAGATCGACGCGATTTTTTCCGACAAGGCCGCCTACCTGGAAGCTTATCGAGCCCGGCGCAAACCACAGCTCGAGGCCGCGAGGGCGGCCCTTCCCTCGCGGCAGCTCGATCTCCTGACATCGCTACGGGGCAAGTTCGAGCCGCTGCTTGCGCTCGCCGACCGCCTGTGCGCGGGCGTCGGGGCGCGCGTCCTGCTCGATTGTTCGGGTGAGCGGATCGTGTTGGATTTCCTGAACCGCAGCGTGTATCGATGGCGAGACGAGTATTGCAGGTACCGGTTCTGGATCGACCGGCCCCTGGTCGAAGCCTGCCTCCTGAACGACGAGGAAGACTGGGTCAACTCGCTTTTTCTTTCCTTTCGATTCGAGGCCGAGCGCGATGGGCCGTACAACGAGTACGTCTACAACTTTTTCAAGTGCGTCAGCGTGGAACGGTTGCGGTATGCCGAGAATCATTATGCCGGGTGGACCGACGAGGACGAGTTGCTCCAGATCGACGGGCGCGTGGTCCAGCGGCGGTGTCCCCACCTGAAAGCCGACCTGGCGAGGTTTGCACACGTCGAGGACGGCATCCTGACCTGTACGATGCACGGTTGGCAGTTCGATCTCGAGACCGGACAGTGCCTGACGTCGGACCAGTGCAGTCTGTTTACGCGCCCCGCGGGCGAAGACGGCGATGCCTCCGGGGACGACCGGGATCCATAAGAGCCCAGAATCCGCGTGCCCTGCGCCGCCGATGCCCGGAGGGGAACCGGAACTCGCCGTCGTCGTGCTTGCCGTGGGCGCGCCGCCCGAACTGCGCACGGCGCTCGAATCCCTTGCCCGGCAAAGCGTTCCGGTCGAGATCGTCGTAGTCAATTCGGGCGGCGGAAACCCACGGTCCATGCTGCCGGAGGACGGCCCGCCCGTGCGTATCGTCAACGTGCGGCAAAGGCTGTGGCCGGGCGCCGCGAGAAATCTCGGCATTCGAGCGACCCGGGCGCCCTGGGTCGCCTTCCTGGCGTCGGACCATGTGATCGATGCCGATTGGGCGGCCGCTCGACTGGCGTTGCATCGGCAGGGCCACCGCGCCGTGGCGTGCGCGGTGGTCAACAGTCATCCGCGGAACCTTTATGCCTGTGCGTACCATTACGCCATCCTGGTTCGCCGGCTCCCGGGCATTCCCCGACACGCGGCGTCGCTTCATGGCGTGAGTTATGCCCGGTCACTGTTCGAGGAACATGGTGAATTCCGCGAGGATCTTCGAATAGGCGAAGACACCGAGTTCAACAACCGGTTGTCCGACGCCGACCGTCCGTTATGGGCGCCTTCCGTCCAGGCGACGCATTTGAACCCGACGACCTTCGGTCACATGGTGAGAAGCCAGTACCACCGTGGCCGACGGGCCGGACGGCACTGGCCCCATTGGCACCGGGGACCGTTCCTGGCGCGCGTGTCGATACGCTTCCCGATGACCATGCAATATGCCTTTCGGGCCACCCGCGGACTGGAACGATGCATGGCGATTGCCAGCGCGCCGCTGGTGCTCGTCTGCGTCTGTGCCTTCAGTCTCGGCGTCTCGGCCGCGCGCCGGCAGTCACCGCGAGAAAAGGTGCCTGTGCGCGCGCCACAAACAGCCGGGCGATTCAACCTGGCCGGCGACCTGGTTCGTCGCGCTGCCAGGCCGCGCCGCGGCGATCGTACAAAGTAGTGTCCTACGTTCGACGGAGCGTGGTCGCCGACGGTGCGCGCGCTTCGGTCTCGAGGTATTCCGACAATACCCGAACCAGGCGCGCCGCCCGGTCGTGCAACTGTCGAAAGGCGAGCATCGGGTCGAGAGGGGCTCTCGACGCCGGCCCGGCGCCCGGGCTTTCGCGGTCGCGGCCATGCAAGACCGGGTCTTCGCCTGTAAGCGCTTCAAAGTAACCCGTCAGATTCTCGATGGTCGCGCGCACGGAATCATATTGATCCGGGTCGTCGCACCCGACGAGGGAACGCAATTTCGGAAACACCGCGTAGGCGTCGACGAAGGCCCGGGTCCGCGTGTACGCCCCCGCGATCGTGTGCGTCGTGCCTTCCGGCAGCCGCGTGAAATTCCACGTCGGGCACGGCGCGTTGAGGTACAGCCTCTCGAACACGGTCGTCGTTACCAGGAACGGCTGGCGCCCGCCCGCGTTCGTCATTCGCAGGAACGTGTCCGTCGCGTTCGGGCAATCGTTCGACTCCAATACCACCAGGTCGGCGCAATCCATGCTGGCGACCCACATCGAGACGTCCTCGGCGGAACCGGCCGGTCCGTCGATGGCTGCCGCCGTCTCGCGGTCCGTGAATCCACGAATTCCACCGGGCGCGAGGCGCGGATCGTTCGCCGCCGGCTCGATGCACGCGGACACGGCGTCATCGAGCGCCCGCAGCAGGCCGGGCAGGACGTTAGCGCCCGTCGCCGGTCCCGGGTTCGCCGGCGCATGCTCCCCGGTCGAATGACGTGCCTGTCGCCCGTTCGTGTCCCCCGGCAGCATTCGGAATTCCCCGAATGCATTGCGAATGGAATGCAGCATCCGGTCGGCCATCCTGGCGCACAACCGCCGCTCGAGTTCGCTTTTCGGGTGGTTCCACAGCGCGGTCTGCACGCCCTCGAGGCGCCACAGCGCCTTGTAGACATGGTGCAGTCCCTTGGTCGCTTCGTCCACGTGATACGCGGGATGCGCCGCGTCCTTGTCGAACACGGTCTTCGGTACGCCGTAGCGCTTGCCCAGGAAGAGGTCCGAGACCAGTCGCCATTCACGTCTCGCGTAGATGATCACGTGCGGCCCCACCTTGGGACGACCCCACGGAGGCATGGTGTAGCGCAGGAGCCGCTCGATGCGCCGAACCAGGCGGTACTCGGCTTCGCACGGGAGATCCGCCACGACAAGGACGAAGTCGATGTCGCTCAAGCCGGGCTCGGGGTCGTCGGTCGCCATGCTGCCGGCGAGGTAGGCCGCGCGAACCGACGGCAGCGACCGGAACAACAATCCCAGCGCGCCGGCCAGGATGCGGTAGCACGAGCGACACGCGCCGCGCAGTGCCCGCATACGGCAGAAACGGGCGGCTAGGTGTTGCAGCGACACGATCGATTGCCGGAGACGAGAGGACATTCGCGTCCGATGCCGTCATGTACCGGATGCATGGTTCGGCTCGATGATATGACGAGTGGAAGATGTCAGTGCCGGGCGTTTGGTCGCGGCACGGCGAATGGCCCTGTTGATCGACCGTTGTTTACTCTACCATGTCGCCTGTCCCGATCCGACGACATCGCAATCGATTCCTCCATGCGGCGACTGCTACGATATCCCCGATCGATCATCCGGCGGCTGCGCAATGTCAGGCCGCCGATACGGCCGGGCGCGCGACGGATCGCGGGCGTGATGGCGACGAGGAACTACGACGGCGCGACCTCGACGTTCGAAACGCTCCAGGAACTGAGCGACCTGACCATCGTCCTCGACGACAATTCCGATTCGCCCTTCCCGCACGAGGCGCTGTGCACCGAGTACCTGTCCATGCGCAACGCCCTGCCGTGGAACGCCCCGGCGAACCTTACGCTGCTCATCTACCGCGCATTCGTACACGGCTGCGAGTGGATCGTATCGCTGGACGACGACATCATTCTTTCTTCCGGTTTTCGATCCAGGGGCGACGTGGAGGAGGCGGTGGATGCCATGGAGGCGCGTGGCGCCGATATCTGCCATTTCCCGCTCAGGGATCTGTGGGACTCGCACCGGCAGGTTCGCGTCGACGGCGTCTGGTCCCGCAAGACCTTTCCCGTGCTGCGCCGGAACTGGTTTTTCTACGGCGACGCGACGCTGCGCGACCCCTCCCTTCGCCTGCACACGGCGGCGTTTCCCGCCGACCTCAAGGTGATCGACATGGTCCACCCGGAACACGTCGCCTACCATACCGGATGCATGACCGCGGAGCTGCGCCGTTCAAGGGTGCGCAAATACGCCGTCGAGGATCCCGACAATACCTTCCAGGCGGACTATGCGTACATGCTCGACGAACGAGGGCTCCAGCTGCAAGCCGTTTCCGATGCCGACGCGGCGCTGATTCGGCAGAAACTGAACGCCCGACCGTCCTGACGTCATCATGTGAATCCGGGATCAGTTCACGCGCACGGGTCTTTCGCAGGCATCGGGTCGTGTTTCGCCGGTATCCTGTCGATCGCGGCAGAACGCGATCATGCGGCACGGCAGTTCGTCGAACAGCCGACGATCGTAGGCGACCCATTTGTCCAGATTGTCGGCACCGCCGCTCTGGGTGAGGCGCTCGAACTCGACGCGGGCGTCGCTGAATCGTCCGCGGGATATCAGCCAGTGACCCTTGATCCACGTCGTCTGGAGGTTGCCGGGAAAAAAGCGTTCCGTCTCCTTCAGCAGCGACTTTGCGTCCACGCCGGTGGATACCAGGTGGGTCAGCAGGGCAAGATGCACGGAGCAGTGGGCGGGATGGTGTCGCGAATAGCGCCCGAGAATGGCGACGCCGCGCCGCCATGCGCGTTCCGCCGACTCGGGATCGCCGAGCGCGGCGTACACGTCGCCGAGATGGCCCCAGATATACACCTTGTCGATCTCGTCCGGTTCGGATTGCAGCGCCCTGACGAGCAGCGGCAGGTTTCGTTCGTGCTTCGCGGTCAGGTCCCCGTCATAGCCGTAGTGATCGAAGCGCAGCATGCAGCGGCCGATATGCTTCCCGCTGGCGGCGCGAAGTTGACCCGGCGTGATTCCCTCGTGAATGACGGACCGGTGTCGCAGCGCGGTCAGCCGCCTGTAGAGCTTGAGTTGCCAGTTGCGCGTCAGACGGGTGCGGCGCCGGAACAGTACGTAGTACGCGCACACCGAGTCGTCGCGCACCAGTTGGTCCAGGTAGTCGCCGGAAGACGGCAACAAGACCTCGTCGGCGTCGATCGCGAGTATCCATTCCCCGCGGGCATGGTCGCGGGCAACGTTTCGTGCCTCGGCGAAGCTGTCGTTCCACCGGGACTGGATCACTCGCGCACCGTACGCTCGCGCGATGTCCTGGGTTCCGTCGGTGGATCCGGTGTCGACCACGACGATTTCGTCGACCCGGTCCCTGATGCTCTCCAGGCAGGCGGCGAGATTTTTTGACTCGTTCCTGACGATCAGGCAACCGGAAATGCCCGCGCGCCGGCCGCGATGACCGGTCGCGCGTTGCCCGGGCTCGGCGATGGGCCGGTCGCGGCAATGCGCGTAGTCGTCGTATGTCTGGCAGGTTCTCCACACGCCAACCGGCTCCGCCGCGTGTACGGAGACATCGTTGGCGGGCAACTCGCGGTTCCCGGGTGAATGGCTCGTATCGTTCATGTGACGCACCCTTGACTGGCGAAGACCACGTCTTCCGACCAATCGTGGAGGAATTCACCGGCGCGTGCAAGGCGTGGCCGGTTGCCGGGATCGCGCCACCCGGCGGCTCGGTCGCGTGCCGGAGTGCCTGCATGACGAATTGAGCCCATTGCCGTGAACACCGATAATCATACGGCCCGGTTGAACCCCGATTCCTCAAGACGCCGCCGCCCGATGCCCCATCACGTGATTCGCCTGCGCGGTGCGCGCCAGAACAACCTCAAGAACCTCGACCTCGAGCTCCCGCTGGGCAAACTGGTGGTGATCACCGGGCCGAGCGGCTCCGGCAAGTCGTCGCTGGCCTTCGACACCGTCTTCGCCGAGGGCCAGCGCCGCTACGTCGAGACCTTTTCGCCTTATGCTCGCCAGTTCCTGGACCGCATGGACAAGCCCGCCGTGGACGCCATCGAGGGCATTCCGCCGGCGATCGCCATCGACCAGACCAACCCGGTGCGCAACTCGCGGTCCACGGTCGGCACCATGACCGAGCTGAACGATCACCTGAAGCTGCTCTTCGCGCGCGCGGCGCGTCTGTTCTGCGCCGGTTGCGGACGCGAGGTGCGCCGCGATCACGCCGGCGCCATCGTCGCCGACCTGCTGCGGCGCGGCGAGGGCGAGCGGGCCGTGGTCACTTTCGACATTGCGCTGAGCGGCGCCGTCGCCGGGGACAAGGTGCGGGCGGAACTGGCGCGTCAAGGTTACACGCGGGTGGAGGCCGTCGGCGCGAACCGCCTGCGCGTGACCCAGGACCGGGTGCGGCTCGAGAGCGGCCGGCGCGATCGCGTTACCGAGGCGGTGGAGGCCGCGCTGCGCGCCGGTCGAGGGCGAATGGGCGTCACCGTCCTCGATCGGGAAGGAAGCCCCGCACGGCACTGGCGTTACTCGGAAGGATTGCACTGCCCGGACTGCGACCGCGACTACACCGATCCCATTGCCAATTCCTTCTCCTTCAATTCGCCGGTGGGCGCCTGCGAGGCCTGTCGGGGATTCGGCCGCGTGATGGGGATCGATTACCGCCTGGTGGTGCCGGACGAGAACAAGTCGCTGGCCGAGGGCGCCGTCAAGCCGTGGCAGACCGACAGCTACGACGAGTGCCAGCGCGACCTTATCAGGCATTGCCGCCGCTTCGGCGTGCCAACGGACGTGCCGTGGAAGGATCTCGACGAAAAGGACCGACGGTGGGTGCTCGAGGGCGACGCCGACTGGACGTGGAAGTCCACGAGCGGCGGCTGGTACGGGGTGCGCCGCTTCTTCGACTACCTCGAGTCCAAGGCCTACAAGATGCACATCCGCGTGCTGCTGTCGCGCTATCGCGCCTACGACGAGTGTCCGTCCTGCCGGGGCGCGCGGCTGAAGCCGGAGTCGCTATTGTGGCGCATCGGTTCGAAGGCCGACGCCGACGCCGTGCTGTGCCCGGCGCGGCGCTTCAAGCCCGCCGGCGCGAACGTCCCGGACGACGTGCTCGAAGGGCAACCCGGTTTGAACATGGCCGATGTATCGGGCCTGCCCATCGGCGCGGTGCGCGAGTTTTTTCGGCGGATTCACCTTCCCGCGCCGCTGGACGAGGCCTCGGAGCTGCTGCTGGACACCATCCGCGCGCGGCTCGACTACCTGGTCGAAGTGGGACTCGATTACCTGACCCTGTCGCGCCAGTCGCGCACGCTGTCCGGTGGCGAAGTGCAGCGCATCAACCTGACCACCGCGCTCGGCACCTCGCTGGTCAATACCCTGTTCGTGCTCGACGAGCCCAGCATCGGCCTGCATCCGCGGGACATGGATCGCATCATCGGCGTCATGCACCGGCTGCGCGACGCCGGCAATTCGCTGCTGGTGGTCGAGCACGACCCGCAGGTGATGCACGCCGCCGACCGCGTCATCGACATGGGGCCGGGGCCCGGCGAGCGCGGCGGCGAGATCGTGTTCCAGGGCACGCCCAGGCAGCTCTTGCGCTCGCGACGCTCGCTCACCGCCGACTACCTGAGCGGCCGGCGCCGGGTGGCGGCGGGCGTCGATGCCGACCGACTGCCGGTCGCCATCGGGAAAGGGCACTGGCTTGCCGTCGAGGGTGCCGCCGCGCACAACCTGAAGGAAATCGACGTCAGCTTTCCGCTCGATCGACTCGTGGTGGTCACCGGCGTCAGCGGCTCGGGCAAGTCCACCCTGGTGGAGGACGTGCTGTATCGCGCGCTGGCGGAGATCAAGGGTCGGCCCGGCGACGTGCCGGGTGCCCACAAGCGCATCACCGGGCACGGGTTGGTCGACGACGTCGTGCTCGTCGACCAGTCGTCGATCGGCCGTACCACGCGCTCCTCGCCGGCCAGCTACGTCGGCGCCTTCGAGGTCATCCGCAAGCTGTACGCGGCCCTCCCCGAGGCGAAGGCGCGCGGCTACACCGCGGGCACGTTCAGCTTCAACGCGGGCAACGGACGCTGCCCGACCTGCGGCGGCAACGGCTTCGAGCACGTGGAGATGCAGTTCCTGAGCGACGTGTACCTGCGCTGCCCGGACTGTGACGGCCGCCGCTACCGGCCCGAGATCCTGGACGTGACCCTGCCGCCGTCGGTCGGTTCGTCAGCCGGTCCGCGTTCCATCGCCGAGGTGCTGGAAATGTCGGTGAACCAGGCCGTGGTGTTTTTCGCCGACCATCCCGACGTGCTGCGCGTGCTGGAACCGCTGCAGGCCGTGGGCCTGGGGTACATGACCCTCGGCCAGCCGGTGCCGACGCTGTCCGGCGGCGAGGCGCAGCGGCTCAAGCTCGCGGGCCATCTTGCCCGCGCCGCGACGCGCCGGCGCGGCGACGAACGGTTGCTGTTCCTGTTCGACGAGCCGACCACCGGCCTGCACATGGACGACGTCGCCGCGCTCCTGGGGTCGTTTCGGCTGCTGCTGGAAGCCGGCCATTCGCTGGTGGTCATCGAGCACAACCTCGACGTCATGGCCGCGGCGGACTGGCTCGTCGATCTCGGGCCGGAGGGCGGGACGGCGGGCGGCGAGGTGGTGGCGGCCGGTACGCCGGAAGCCGTCATGGAGGTGAAGACCAGTCACACCGGTCGGGCGCTCAGGCGATACCTCGGCCGCGCGAACGCGCCGCGCGAGGGACGATCCGTCACCGTTGCCGAGGCGCCGCCCGCCTACGGCGCCGGCGCGCGCCGCAACGCCATCAGCATCCACCACGCCCGCGAGCACAACCTGAAGGACGCCGACATCTCGATCCCGCGCGACAAGCTCACGGTGATTACCGGGTTGTCCGGCTCCGGCAAGAGCACGGTGGCCTTCGACATCGTCTTCAACGAGGGTCAGCGGCGTTACCTCGAGTCGCTCAACGCCTACGCCCGGCAGTTCGTCCAGCCGTCCTCGCGTCCGGACGTGGACGCGGTTTTCGGCATCCCGCCCACGGTCGCCATCGAGCAGCGTACCAGTCGCGGCGGGCGCAAGAGCACGGTCGCGACCATGACCGAGGTCTATCACTTCCTGCGCCTGCTGTTCGTCAAGCTCGGTACGCAATACTGCCCGGACTGCGACCGACCCATCGAGGCGCAGACGCCGGCCGCCATCCGCCAGCGCATCCTGCGCGAGGCGCGCGGCCGCAAGGCGACGCTGCTGGCGCCCCTCGTGGTGGCGCGGAAAGGCTACTACACCGATCTTGCCCAATGGGCCGAAAGGAAGGGCTTCACGACACTGCGCGTGGACGGCATCGAGCAGCCGACCGCCGACTGGCCGCGACTCGCCCGGCACAAGGAGCACGACATCGACCTGCCCGTGGGCACGATCAAGGTGAGCGCGGGATGCGAGGCCGAACTGGACGAGCTGATCGAGCGCGCGCTGGATTTCGGCCAGGGTGTCGTGAAGCTCTCGACTGCCCGCGGCGAGACCATACTTTCCACGAAACGGTCGTGCGCCGGCTGTGGCCGCAGTTTTCCCGAACTGGACCCGAGATTGTTCTCGTACAACTCCAAGCACGGCTGGTGCGACGGCTGCTTCGGCACCGGCCTGGCACTGGCGGGCTTCGGCGAGGAACAAACCGGCGAGGAAGACGCCTGGCTGAACGGCGGAGACGACGCCCCGGGCGTTTGCCCGCGCTGCCAGGGCCGACGTCTCAGGCCCGAGGCGCTCGCGGTGCGGTTCAAGGGCCGGAACATCGCCGAGTATACCGCCCGGTCCGTCAAGCAGGCCGCGCGCGCGTTTCGCGCGCTGCGACTCTCGGGCCGCGAGTCCGGCATCGCCCGCGACATCCTCCCGGAAATCCGGACGCGGCTGGAATTCCTGCAACAAGTGGGTCTCGACTATCTCGGGCTGGATCGCGCCGCCCCCACGCTGTCGGGCGGAGAGGCCCAGCGCATTCGCATCGCCGCCCAACTCGGCTCCAATTTGCAGGGCGTGTGCTACATCCTCGACGAGCCCACCATCGGCCTGCATCCGCGCGACAACCGCATGCTGCTGGATACCCTGGCCCGGCTCGAAGGCAAGGGCAACACCATCGTGGTGGTCGAGCACGACGAGGACACCATCCGCCGTGCCGAGCACGTCATCGACCTTGGCCCCGGCGCCGGGGTCAACGGCGGGCGCGTCGTCGCCGAGGGCTCGGTAACGGCGCTGAAGCGAAATACCGAATCCATCACCGGCCGCTGCCTGGCCAACCCGCTCCGTCATCCCCTGCTGGAGAACCGGCGTACGGACAAGCCCGAGACGGTGCTGCGTGTCGAAGGCGCGCACCTGCACAACCTGCGGCATATCGATGTCGAGATTCCCCTGCGGCGGCTGGTCTGCGTCACCGGCGTATCCGGCTCCGGGAAGAGTTCGCTGGTTCGCGGCGTGCTGCACGACAACCTGCGCCGCCTGGTCAGAACGCGCCGGGGCCGAAGGCCCGGGCCGGTCGGCTGCGTCGCCATCGACGGCTGGCGGCACATCGACCGCGTACTGGAAGTGGACCAGTCGCCCATCGGCAAGACGCCGCGCTCCTGCCCCGCGACCTACGCCGGATTCTGGGACGACATTCGCAAGCTGTTCGCCGGGACCGAGGAAGCGCGCCTGCGAGGTTTCGAGGCGCGCCGGTTCTCGTTCAACACCAGCGACGGCCGCTGCCCGGGCTGCGAAGGGCAGGGCATGAAGCGCATCGAGATGAATTTCCTGCCCGATGTCACGGTGCCGTGCGAACTCTGTGCCGGCGCTCGCTTCACGCCGGAGACCCTGGCCGTCACCTGGGGCGGCAGGCACATCGGCGAGGTGCTCGGCATGAGCGTCGACGAGGCTATCGAACACTTCGGCGCCCAACCGAAGATCCATCACGCGCTGGAACTCATGCGCGACGTCGGTCTCGGCTACCTCACGCTGGGGCAGCCCAGCCCGACCCTCTCCGGCGGCGAGGCGCAGAGGCTCAAACTGGTCACCGAGCTGGCACGGGCGCGCCCCGACCTGCGCCGCCAGCGCGAACCCCACACCCTGTACCTCCTCGACGAGCCCACGGTGGGCCTGCACATGGCCGACGTGGAACGCCTGATCCGCGTGCTGCACCGCCTGGTGGACGCCGGCCACAGCGTGGTGCTGATCGAGCACAACCTGGACGTGATCGCGGAGGCCGACTGGGTGATAGACCTGGGGCCCGACGGTGGCGATGCCGGCGGGCGCATCGTCGCCCAGGGGCCGCCGGAGAAGCTCGCGCGCACCCGTCGGCGAAGCGAGACCGCGCGCGTCCTGCGCGAGTTTCTCGAGGCACGGACGCTAGCCTGAAGGCAGTGCGAACGTTTTCCGGTATGTTCTCGGCGATGTGGCTGGCGGCCGATCGAATCGCGAAACCGGGGTGCGCGTCCCGGTCCGTCAGACGGACAGCAGCCGTTCCTCGAGAGGGAACGTGGACAGGCGTCTCGGTCCGTTCTCCGTGACCAACACCTGCTCCTCGAGCTTGACGCCGTCCGGGCCGCCGGTTTCGCCGATGTAGCTTTCGACGCACAGCACCATGCCGGGTTCGAGGACGATCTCGCCCTCGCCCTGGGCTTCGAGGAGTTTGCGTTGGTAGCAGTTGGGCCACTCGTCGCACAGGCCGACGCCGTGGGCGATGAACGTGTAACTGTTCGCCGCGTACTCGGGCGGTACGGGCCACGCCTTCTCCGCGACGTCGCGCAGGGCGGCGCCCGCTTCGAGCAGTTCGGTGTTGTGCCGGATCTCCTCCACGGCGAGGGCGTAGAGATGGCGCTGGCGCGCGGTCGCTTTCGCCGGGCCGCAATGGAAGGTGCGCGAGATGTCCGCGCAATAGCCGAACGGCCCGATCATGTCGGTATCGAAGGCGACGACCTCGCCGGATTGGACGGGCTTGTCGGACGCCTCCTGCAGCCACGGGTTGGTGCGTTGCCCGGAGGTCAACAGCCTGCATTCCAGCCATTCGCCGCCGTGGGCGATGTTCGTGTCGGCGAGCGCCGCCCACAGCTGGTTCTCGGTGATGCCGGGCCGGAGCATTTCCAGCATGTTCTGCATGCCGTGCTCCGCCACGGCCAGGGAGACCTCCATGCACTCGATCTCCTGCGCCGACTTGATCGACCGCGCGATCTCCATCGGCGCCTGCGCGTCGTGGACTTCAAAGCCGCGACGTTCCAGGGCGAAGGCCAGGTTGGGCTCGCAATGGTCCATGGCGAGCCGCTTGCTGCCACCGCCGTAAAGCCTGGCCAGGTCGCCGATTTCCGCGATCCAGTCGGCCACGTTGCGTTCGACGTTCGCGCCGCCGGTGGCCGCGCGGCAGGAAATCCTGGGCCGAACCTCGTCCACCCGTCCCGATCCTTGGGTGAGGTGACGGAAGTGGGGCTTCTCGAAAAACACCACGGGCCCCTCACCGGGAATGAAGCCGTAGCGATCGCGGAAGTGCAGCGAGAACACCGGCATGGTGCTGGTGCCGGTGGCATAGCGGATGTTTACCGGGTCGTAGAG
The DNA here is from genome assembly GCA_030429665.1 of Gammaproteobacteria bacterium. Taxonomy (GTDB): domain Bacteria; phylum Pseudomonadota; class Gammaproteobacteria; order Arenicellales; family CAJQKF01; genus BQJD01. Next base: position 21,830 of record JAUIEZ010000030.1, read on the forward strand.
CACCATGCAGGCGAAGTCCGCCCTGCGTATCTGCTCCCGGACGCGCCCGAGCCGGTACGACCACAGCGATTCGATATCGATCTCGAACGTGTGAAGGCCGCGACGCTTTGCATACAGCGCCTGGGCGGCGCGCATGCGCCGGTCAGGAGACTCGTTCGGATCGTAGGCCATGGCGGTTTCCGCGTGCTACCGGTAACGAACGAGCGATATTCTAGTCGCGGAAGTCTCTCGCGCAGTATTCCCGGTTTGAAAGCGTAAACCGCTACCGCTCGATTCTTCGTTTGCTATCGAGGTCGCCGGCCGGGCGGGTGGTTTTCCCATTAGCGCTCGCTCGGTCGATTACGAATGAATTCTGCGGCGCGCCCTGAATCGTGCGCCTCCTCGAACGCCAGCGTCGCGCGGCGACCATGGCTCCCCCGGAACCGGCCGCTCCCGCGAGCAGGCAGGCGGCCGCGCTGACGATGCAAACGGGGCACATGGATATGGCCGGTCAGTACTCGTCGTGCTTGCGCCACCACTGGTAGGGCGGCGTTTGTGGTACGTAATCGGGCGCGTCCTCCCACTCTTCCTGGCGTCCCATGGCGGTCAGGTCGAGGTAGGAGAAGTTGCTGCCGAGGTATTCCGCGCCGCGCAGGGTGGTGTGATAGGTGCGAAAGATGCGTTCGCCGTCGCGAATGAAGGCGCTCAGGCCGAACATCTCGCCGTCTTCGCGGGTGGCGTCGAAGTCCTTGTTGAAATCGCTGCCGGCGGAGGAATACCACGGTTCGGTCCAGCCCATGCGTTGCCTGTATGCCTCCAGCCTGGGCCAGGGCGCCAGCGAGACCAGCACCCGGGACGTGTCTCGCGCGTGGAGGTGGGCGGGATGACCCATGTTGTCGACCATCATCGAGCAGCCGACGCAGGGGGATTCGGCGAACATGAAGTGATACACCAGCAACTGTTTTCGTCCCGCGAACAGGTCGGGCAATCCGACGGGGCCGTCCGGGCCGGTCAGCGTGTAGGACTTGGTCACTTCGGTCATCGGCAGGCGACGCCGTTCGGCGTTGAGGGCATCTCGCGCGCGGGTGTGGGTCTTTTCCTTGACCCGAAACGATTCGATGGCCGCTCGCCATTCTCGTTCGCTTACGATCTCGTTCATGTCCAAGTCTCCGTGGGTTGATGCGATGACATGAGTTTGGTCGACTCCGCTCGCGCGGGCGCTGTGGTGAAAAGCCATTCAGGGGGTGGTTTTGTGCCAAGTCGTCGGCTATGCTGCAGGTAACTTCCCGGCGGATGCATTGCGATGAAGTCGGTTTACATTCTGGTCCACGAGGACGTGGTGCTGTCTTCGGCCGCGGCGCCGTTGGACATCTTCACCCGCACCAACGACATACTGCGCTCGGACGGAAGATCGCCGGCGTTCAACGTTTCGCTGGTCGGTCGTCGCCCGGACAAGGTATCCCTGAAGTTACCCGCGCTGTTCGACTGCCGGCGGGCGCTGGACGAAGTGCCGCCCAAGTCGGCCGGTCATCGGCAATCGTTGATCCTGGTGCCGGCGTTCGACGGCGACTGGGAGAACGTGCGTGACAGGAACCGGGACGTGATCGAGTGGCTTGCCCGGCACCACCGGAGCGGCACGGAGATCGCGAGTCTATGCGTGGGCAGCTATTTCCTCGCGGAGGCGGGCCTCCTGGACCACAAGCCGTGCACGTCGCATTGGGCCGCGGTCGAGGACATGCGCCGGCGCTATGCGAGCGTCGAGTTTCAACCGGACTCGGTATTGACCGATCGGGACGGCATCTACACTGGGGGTGGCGCGTTCTCGTCGCTGAACCTGGTGTTGTACCTGGTGGAAAAATTCTGCGGCCACGATATCGGCGTGCGCGTTGCGAAGAACTTTTCGATCCATCGCGATCACGTCAACCAGGCGCACTTTTCGGTGTTCAACGGGTTGAACCGGCACGGCGACCGGGTGATCCTGAACGCGCAGGACTACATCGAGTCTCACTATGCCGAGGACATCAGCGTCGAAAGCGTTGCCGGCATGGTGAACATGAGCAAGCGAAATTTCGTACGCCGTTTCAAGCGGGCGGTTAAGGTTACGCCGCTTGAGTATATCCAGCGTGTGAAAATCGAGGCGGCGAAGAAAGCGCTCGAACAGGGCCGTCAGAACATCCAGGCGCTGACCTACGAAGTCGGTTACAGCGACAGCAAGACGTTTCGTACCGTTTTCAAACGACTGACCGGCGTGACGCCGCAGGACTACCGCAACAAGTACGGGCGAGCGTGAGTTTGACGTCTTGCCGGTCGGCGGCGAAAGTCGGCGCTTAGCCGCGACGATAGACGTCGTCGAAACCGTTGGCCCGGGGTTGGCACTGTTTGCCCGTTCCGGCGCTTGTTTATACCAGGCGAATCGAAAAGTCGGAGCGCGCCCTCGATGGAGTCATCACTGTTCGGTCTCCTGTGCGCCGACGATCGCCGGCAGGCGTCGTCGGAAGACCTGGCGATGGTCGCCGCGACCATTGGCGCGCCCCGTGCCGCCATCCGGGCCGAGGGGCCATTGGCGGTAGGCCTGCACGGCGGCATCGTCGAGGGCAGTCCCGACACGGCGTCGATGGCCATCGATCCCGGTTGCTCGTTATGGGTGGCCGTCACGGGAAACATCGACAACCGTGCGCACCTGGTCCACTGCCTTGCACGGGACGCGCAGCCGCACGCAACTACCACGGATGCCGCGCTCGTTCTTGCGCTGTTCCGCACGAAGGGAGCGTCCTTCATCGAGGCCGTCGAGGGTTGTTTCAACATCGTCATCTGGAACGCGCCAGAGAGGGAACTGATGTTGTACACGGATCACTGCGGCGGCATCAGGCCTATGTATTACTACCCGGGACCCGACTTCCTGGCCTTCGGTTCCACGGCCAAGGCCGTGGTGGCGCACGGCCGTGTGCCGCGCCGTGTCGATACGGTCGGCCTGGACCAACTGGTCGCCTTCGCGCATCCGATCGCGCCGAGGACGCTGTTCGAGGGCGTCAGCGTATTGCCCGGCGGCACCTTCCTCAAGTATCGCGAGGGACGGCTGGAAACCGGACGATACTGGCAGCGACAGCCGTTTCGTGACACCGGGGAAGACTTGTGTTCGTTGAGCGAGCGCTATTTCAATACCTTGACCAGGGCCGTGGAGAACCTCGTCGATGCCCGTCGCGAACCGGGAGTGTTGCTCAGCGGCGGCGTCGACTCGGCCGCGCTGGTCAGCCTGATTCGTCGCGCGGGCTGCGATCGACTGAAGACGTTTTTCGTGAACACCGCCGACGCAACGCACGGCGACCGCGAGGCCGCGCGGCGGGTCGCGGCGCTGCATGGTACGGAACACCACTCCCTCGATGCCCTCGATGCCGGGTGCCTGGAGCGCCTGCCGGAGATGATCTGGCACTACGAGTCCCCGGGACAGGGCTTTTATCCAACCTACCTGCTGTGCGAAGAGGCGAAACGCCATTGCGACGTCGTCCTCACGGGGCACGGCAATGACCTCGTTTGGGGCACCTTGCCGCCGCGCTGGTGGGCAAGCGCCTGGCTGTTTGGACTCTCCTCCGCCGTGGCCTTGCGGGGATACACGCTCAAGCGAAGAATGCTGCGCCGCCGCGCCGCACGCCGCCTGCTCGCCAACGGTCCGGCCACGGACCTGGGCCTGCTCGCGGCTATCTCCGGGTACGCGGTGCGAACCGGAAACCTGGTCACCGACTTCATCTGCCTGGATGAATCCCTGTTCGGCGATCAACGGGTTTGCCGCGAGCTCGGCAAGTTCGCATTCGATGCCCATTCCCTGCGCGTGCTCATGCCGTACACGGATGCGGCCGTTACCGAGATGGCGGAAAGCGTTCCCCCGGATGCGCGCTTCACCAGCTGGTACGATGGGCAAACCCGGCTCAAGGGCTTTTTCAAGGACGTGATGAACCAGTACCGGGTGCTGCCGGAGGATCTCATATTCAGAAAAAAGGCCTGGATGAACTCGCTGATGCCGCAATGGCTGCGCGGGGATCACGGGCTCGTCGTCGAGGACATCCTGCTCGGCGGCGGCTCGCGCATCGGCGATTTTTTCGATACCGGCGCTGTGACGCAGGCATGGCACGAGCATCGCGCCGGGATCGCCGATCATGGCTACGTCCTCGCCATGCTGACTGCCTTCGAAGTATGGCGCGGGCTTTTCATCGATCCGCCCGCCATTCGCTCGCCCGTCGTCCATCTCTCGGATTTTCGCGACAGCGTGCGCTGATCGGCGCGTTCGCCGTCGACAACCGGCCATCGGTGATACCCATGACGGCGTCCTGGTTGGTAGACTTGCCCCGGCGAACCACCCACGGGCCTGCCGCCCCGCAATCGAATGAACGTGCGCCAGCTTCTTGGCGGTGTCCGATTTGCCATGCGCAATCCGCATGAGCTTCAGAAGTACCTGAGAACCAGGAACTCGTTCGGCCGCCTGCTGAAAACCTCGCTGGCGCGGATCGGTATCGTGATGGCGGAAAACGAGCGGATACTGCGATCGTTGAAAGACCGCCACGCCGGTCGGCGCTGTTTCGTGATCGGTAACGGGCCGAGCCTGCGCCTTGAAGATCTCGAAAAACTGCAAGGCGAGGTGACATTCGCCTCGAACCGGATTTACCTGGCCTTTCCATCGGTGGATTGGCGACCCAGTTACTTCACGTGCATCGACACCATCTATGCCGAGAACTATGCCGACGAGATAAACGATCTCGACCTGTTCAAGATCTTTCCCGACTACCTGCAACCGTATCTTTCCCGCTCCGGCGTTACCGGAACCGGCGGCGACACGGTCTACGTCCGCCGGATCAGCGGGCGTTTCGATCTTGACGGTCGATACCGGGGGCACTTCTCCGGCGATGCCATGCGGGGATTTCATACCGGTCCGACCGTCACGATCCTCAACCTGCAACTCGCCTATTACATGGGGTGCCGGACGATCTACCTGCTCGGCGTGGACGGCGGTTACCGGGTGTCGGCGAAAAGAGCGTCTCATACCTTGCACGGGGAAGTCGCGGTATCCGAGGGGGAACGGAACCATTTTCATCCCGGTTACCGTGTTCCCGGCGACGCCTACGTCATACCTCTGCAAGACGAGACCGAGATCGGCTACGCTGCCTGCCGTGAGTTTCTCGAAAGGCGGGGCGTCGGGATCTATAACGCGTCGCGTGAAACCCGCGTCGAAGCGTTCGATCGTATAGACATCGACCGGGTGTTGTAGTGCGGCGCGCTCGAACGACGACGGGATGCTAGGGCGTTGTTCGCGTTCGACCAACAGCACGAACCTTCGGACATTCTGATCGCTCGCCTCAGCTCGATGGGCGACGTCTTGCGTTTCCTGCCCCTCGCGGGCGCCCTCAAGCGTCGCTATTCCAGGGTTCGCATCACCTGGGTCGTGGGGGCGCGTTGCCGCGACCTGGTGGCCATGTGCCGTGATGTCGACGAGGTGCTTGTCATGGACGTCGACCCGCTCAGCCCCCGCTGGCGCTGGCCGGGCGCCCTGCTGCGCTTCGCGCCGCGCCTTCGCAAACGCCGCTACGACTTCGTCATCGACGCGCATTCAACCCCGCTCAGTGCCGGCGTGGCGATACTGGCGCGGACCGGACGCCGCCTGGGGATCGACAAGCCGGTTGTGTCCAATTTCAGGTTGTTCCCTTTTCAGCCGGTGGATAAAAGATCGGCGGGACCGATTGACTATCACCTTTCGGTGCTGCGTTTTTTCGGTGTCGACTTGCAGGCTTTGGACCCGTCCGTCGACCTTGATCCGGGCGATGCCGCGCGTGCGAAGATTCGGACCTTCTTGTCGCAAGAACTGGCCGGGCATCGGCCGCTCGTGGTCGTTCATCACGACACGAGTCTTCACAGCAAGCGCTGGCCGGCGGAAAGATTCGGCGAACTGGCCAACCGGTTGCGGCGTGAGAGGAATGCGAGCGTCGTGGTGGTCGGGGAAAGGCGGGACGCGAGGCTCGAGGCGATTCGTCGTCGGTGCGATCCGGCCGTCGCATTCACGCATGATCTTTCGATTCCGGAACTGGCCGCGTTGTTCCAGGCCTGCGATCTTGCGGTTGCGCTGGAGAGCGGACCGTTGCACCTGGCGGCGGGACTCTCGCGGCCTACCATCGGGATCTTTGGGCCGTCCGACCCTGCCATACATACGCCGTACGGCGACCGGCATGTTACGGCGCGCGAGCCGGTTCATTGCTCGCCTTGCTTCGAGGGTTTCAGATTCTGTTTCACCTGTCCGCTCAGCACCATGGAATGCTTGCTGTCGCTGGAAGTCGAAAACGTCATGGCGGCGACGGGAAACGTGTTGGGATCGCTGCCGGCGCGCGGCCCGCTCGCCGGCCCCGCGATGTTCGGGAAGCGCTGACCGGCCAAGGACGACGAGCGAGAGATCTGCGCGCTTGCTACCGTTGCCGGTCGAACCGCGCGATCTCGTGTAGTACCGACCTCAGTGTCGAAACGTGCCGCTGCGGCCCGAAGCGATCGAGCGCGCGGTCGACGGCCGTCGGGTCGAGGCACCCGCGCGGGAAGGCTGCGCCCGTGGACACCGCGATCAGGGCATTGGCGAGATCGCTGACATCGCCGGTGCGGAAATGCAGGCCGGTGACGCCATGTTCGACGGTCTGGGCGAAACCGCCGGCGTCCGGCACGATCGCCGGCACGCCCCTGAATATGGCTTCCAGCGCGACGAGGCCGAACGGTTCCGGCCAGAGCGACGGCGCGACCAGGGCCCACGACTCGCTCAATTCGCGATCGATTCGCTCCCCCTCCCGCCAACCGAGGAAGCGCACGCTGCCTTGCAGGTCGAGCGAGTCGGCCAATCGCTCGAGTGCCTCGCGGCGCTCGCCCCGGCCGACGATATGCAACCGGCATGTCGGCACTGATCGCAAGCAGATCGAGAACGCCCGCAACAGCAGGTCGACGCCTTTTTCGACATCCAGTCGTCCCAAGTAGAGCAATCGTGGCGCGGTGTCGGGGTTGCGTTGCGGCACGTCGTCGGGCAGGTTCGAAAACAGGTACAGGCGACGACTCTGTATTCCTTGCTCGGCCAGCATGTCGCGCAATGCGTCGCTGGTCGAAAAGACAACAGCGGCGTTTTCGACGACCGCGCGGATCCGGCGATAACGCCACTGATCGCGAAGCCAGTGCAGCGGCGGCGTACAGCCTTGCCGAAGGCAGGCGATCCCCGCCCGGTTGCGACAGACGGAAAGGTCGGGTAACAGCCGGTGTCCCACCGGGCAGATGCACTTGTAGTCCGATACGAGCAATGCGTAGGGTACCTCGCCCAGTGCATCGACCGCCGCGGGCGAGAGATACAAGGCGAACATGTTGACGAGAGCCGCGTTCGGCCTGAAGGTGCGGACGGCTCGCCGCACGGCGGCGGCGGCAAACGGGTTGTGAATCTGCAGCAGCCCTTTCGCCAGCAGCCGGTCCGAGGCGGGCGCCAGGTGATCCGCCACCGCGCGTGCCTCGTTGCTGACATTGGCGGTCAACAATCGCACCTCGTCGCCGGCGTCCTGCAGGGCGCTGCAAAGCGCTTGCGTATACCGCTCCGCGCCGCCGTACCTGGGGTTCCAGTCCTGGAGAACGAGTAGTTTCACCGAAAGTGCCCTGAACGGCGGACGTTAACGGTGGCCCGCTTCGGCGTCGATCACGATCCGCGACGCCGCGGTACCGTCTACCACGCCTGCGAGGTCCGCGTCCCGCCGCCCGGGATTGCTTACGGCATCGACGAAGGCGCGTATCGCCAGTCCATGGGAAGGATCGAAGGAGGGCTGGATCCACTTCCTGCCGCGCCATGACAATCCGGCGAGGTTCATGATGACGGGGCGGGTTGCGACGCCATAGCCGAACCGGCGGTCGCGCTGCATCACGAAGCGGCCGGCATGCAGGTCGAGTTGCAAGGTTCCGGTCGTGCCGTGAACGATGAAACCGTGTGACCGGCTGACGGCGTGAGCGAAGTAACCGGCCACCTCGACGCCGCGCGTGGTCGTGCCGCGCACGATCGCGTGGTCGCGAGCCACGTCCGCTGCGCCTCGCTCGACCCGCGCGCCGATCAATTCGTCGCGCAGCAGCCAGCGGTAAAGATCGACGTGATGGGTGCCCAGGTCGAGCAGCACGCCACCGCCGAGCGCGCGCTCGCGACGCCATCGGGGCCAGGCCCCCGCGTCGACGGGTTCGGTGAAGTGGGTGGATACCGCGCGAACGTCGCCAACGGCTCCCGCGTCGACGACGCGGCGAAGCCACCGGCAGGCCGGGTGGAAACGGTAGTTGTAGCCGACCGCGAACACCGGCCCGGCGCCGTGAACGCGTTTCAGCACGGCTTGCAGCGATGATGCGTCGTGGGCGAGAGGTTTCTCGACGTAGACATGCTTTCCCGAACACCACGCCTCGGCGGCCTGGGAAGCATGCAGGCCGGTGGGCGAAGCGATCACCACGGCGTCGACGTCGTTGCTCGCCAGCAGCGCGTCAGGGTCGCGAAAACAGCGTGCGTCGACCCGGCGCGCCGCCAGCGCCAGGGCCTCTGAGTCGGGATCGGCCAATGCGGCGATGCGCGCCGTTCCCAGCTTTCTCAGATTGCGCAGGTGCTGCCAGCGCGCGATGGTTCCGCAGCCGATCAAGCCGACGCGAATGCGAGATCCGGGATTCAAGACGCCGGAATCCGCATCAGGCGTACCGCTGCTTGTGCAGTTCGTACTCGGTCATGCGTCGCTCGCTCGCGGCGAGCCTGCCGAGGCGCAGGTAACCGAGCGCTTCGCCGAGCGCGCGGGTGGTCGTGCCGAGCAGCATCGTCGGCAGGATCGCCCGCGACAGTCCGTAACGCCGGATCGCTTGCCGGGCCGGGGGCCGGACGCGGACGAACAGCACCAGAGCGATCAGCGGCGCTGCCGCGGCATAGGCCCAGCGGCGCGGCAGCGGCCAATCCCTCGATCGATAGCCGGCGACCAGGTGACCGGCCACCCAGTGCTCGTCGAGCCAGTCTCTCCACCGGCTGATGTTCAGGTGTGCCAGCGCCGCTTCCGGCTCGAACCACACCCGGTGGCCGCCGGACTTTAGCGCCAGTAACATCTGGTCGCCGTAGGACAGGGCGCCGGCGAGGTCTTGCGTGCAGCCGAGCACGGCGGAGCGGTCGCACGACGAATTGTTCAACGGCCAGTAATCCGTCTCGCCGGCGGGTTGATCGTGCATCCAGCCGCCATAGTCCAGCAGGAAGCCCGCCCAGCTCAGCAGGCGTCCCGGATTGGCGTTGTGAAAACCGGGCACGACCACGGCCCAGCCTTCCCGGTGTCGCGCAAGCAGCCGCTCGGCCCAGTCGGGCGAGCGGGCAAAGGAGTGTGTTTCGCCGAGGAATGCATAGGGCGCACGGGCGGCTTGCAGCGCCAGTGCACGGGCACGGCCCAGGGAGTCGAGGTTTTCTACGTCGACGACACCGACCCAGCCGAATGCCGCCAGGCTTTGGTGCGCCGGGTCGATCCTGCTCGACGCCGGCGTCGCCAGTACGATCTCCAGCTGCCCCGCGATGGTCTGCCGGCGCAGATGATCCAGCACGCCGCGAATCGCCTCGAGACCGTCCGTCGGCAGGATCACGGACAATGCCGGGGCCGATGCCGTCGCATGGCGGGCGCCTCGCGCGATGTCCGTGTCCTCGTCGTGCGTGTTCATGTCAGTATCCCCGGAAATGTCGCCATTTTAAATGCTGGTTTTCGAGCCAGTAAGTCGCGTGGCGTACCCGGGAGTTCAGGTACCACGAGAGCAGCCGGGTTCGGGCCGTGCGCCGGGGTCTCGCATGGCGCCATGGCGTATTGTCCAGGTGTTGAAAGAAAACATCCTGGATCGCACCGAGTTCCGGGATCGCCCAGGGTTTGACCCTGCCCGAAAAATGCACGATCGCGCCGCCGGCGCCGCCGGGAGCCTGCCGCGGCGCGTGAAAGCGATTGGCGCTCATGTTCCATCGGTCGTCCAGCGGCGTCCAGGCGGAACCGACCACGGCGTTCAATGCCTCCTGCTCGTTGAAGTGAACCGAGCGGCCGTGGCGACGAAGATACTCGAAGGACCGCCTGGCAATGGAAAGCTTGCGCCACTTTTTCATGTCGATCAGCATTACGCCGGCGTTGAAGTACGGCATTTCCCGGGCCAGCCCCAGCGCCCGCCAGTCGCTTATCCCGAACGGCGACGAAACCCGAGGCACGAAAGGATCGCGCACGGCACTCAGCACGCCGTCGCCGTGGTCCTTCAAAAGCAGGAACGGCGTGACGTCGTCCAGCACGAGCAGGTCGGCGTCCAGCCACAGCGCGTGCCGGGTGTCGGCGGGAAGGTAGTCGTCCAGCCTCAAACGTTCGTAGGTGACACGGGTCACGTGTCCCCAGCGCGGCGCGCCCAACCCGGCGTCGTGCGCCGCGCGCAGCCAGTGAAACCGCGCGCGGCCGCGCGCAATGGCGTCGATGCCTTCGCGGGATGTCGAGGTCAACCCGGCATCAACGATATGCACGTCGGTACAGGTCTTCGGATCGAGGTTGGCAAGCAGAGACTCGAGCATGACCGCCAGCGGGAGGGCGTAGTTGTCGTCGGCCGCGCAAATGATCGAAACGCCCGGACTCACGTTCGCGACGGTCCTGTCGGCCGCGCGGAATCCGCTATATCTCGCCCCGTGTTTTTGAATACGATGATTCACCATGGCGTTACGTACGGTGTCGGCAAACAGCGGCGGGTGTGGCCTTGGCTTCTATTCGGGTTACGCGTCCGGAACGGGAGCGCTCGTTGGCGACAACCTTGCAATTCGCGGGCGATTCCGAAATCGACGAACCGCGCGCACCATGCGGTCACCGAACCGTGCCGCGGGTATGGACCACGACGGACCCGGGCAACAACCGTTGCGCATGCGTGCGTTTCGCGACAACGCCGGATCGTCCGGGCCGTGGCGTGGTTTCGACTTTCATCGGCTGACCGTGCTCGAACCTGGCGTCGAAGCGGTTTCGCCTGACGCCGCATTGTCGCACGTGTCGTACGCATCCGGTCGTCGGTGAGAGCGGGTGTATCGGATGCGTCGATCCGATCCGCTTCGCGACGAGATGCGCGGGGTCGCGAATCGCCCCGTTTTGATCTTGCGCGGCCACGACCGGCCGGGCACGCCCACGACGAGGCCTCCGTTTGAATCGCGTTGAAATCCGGCGCCGCCCATCGTCTTCGTCTGGTCGAGAAACATGAAGGAGGGATTGCGTGTGCTAGTGGCGTCGGACCCGCAGCATCCGGTTACCGTCGCGCTGGAATTCGTAGGCGACTTGTTCGACCCGGGCGCTCATGCCGCCGCGCCGCAATGCCGCGAGCGTCGGCTCGAGGTGACACGACACGCTGCCGTCCAACGACAGCAGCGGAAACACGCGGACTTCGCTGGCGACGCGACAAAGTTCGGCGAGTGCGAGCAAATGAAAGCGCCGGTCATGTTGTTCGCTGTACAGGAAGAGAAAATGGGAACAGACGGCGAGGTCGAACGCACCGTCGGCGAACGGCAGGCCGGGTAATTGTGCCGCGACGTAGTGACCCGAACGCGATGACGACGAAAAATCCTCGATGAAGCGTTCCATGGCGGAAAGCCGAGCGTTTTCGAGCGCTTCGACCGTCCGGAAACGATTCCACGCATAACTGTCGAGGTTGGCGCGTGTCTGTTCGATGATGGTCGCCTTGGTCGCCTCGATGCGCGCGGCAATCTCGACGGCGCGGAACCGGTAGAGAGGGTCGACCGAGACGACGCGGCCGCCGCGCTCGAATTGCTCGGCGTTGAATGACGCCGGTCCGTCGGCACAACCCAGTATCGAGGTGGCGAGATCGGCCCGTGACAGCGCGAACATGTCGACGTACTCCTCGCGTGAACGGCCCCATGGCACGACCTCGTCGAGTCGCACGCCCGTCAGCCCGGCCGCCGATGGTCCGGGTCGGGCGCGGCCATCCGTGGCGCAGGGACGATCAACCGGAGATGTACTGTTTCAACTGGTCGATCATGACCTGCTGTTCGTCGATGGTGGCCTTCACGAGGTCGCCGATGGACAGCACGCCGACGACGCGCTTGTCTTCCACCACCGGCAGGTGACGCGCACGCTTGTCGCTCATCAGCGCCAGGCATTCGTCGACGGTGCGCTCGGGCGACACGCACAGTACCTGCCGTGTCATGATGTCCGATACGGGTGTGTCGCGCGAGGCCTTGCCCTCGAGAATGATCTTGCGCGCATAGTCGCGTTCGGAAATGATGCCCACGAGTTTCTCGCCGTCCATGACCACCAGCGCGCCGACGCCTTTCTCCGCCATCATCTTGACTGCGTCGAACACGGTATCTTCGGGACGAACGGCGTGTATGTCGTGGCCCTTCTTCTTGAGTATCTGGCTAACCAACGTCATCTGCTTGGACTCCTGTGTGAATTCATCGGGCAGTCAACGCACGGGAAAGCATAGCACCGGGACGCCAAAAATGCCCGGTCGGCGCCGCGGGCGGGGCGATGAAAGGTTTATCGTCCCATAGATTCGAGTGATGAAATACCGTGCGCGAGCTGCAGGTACCGTCAGATGAGGTCGAGCAGGGATTCTCCCGATTCCAAGCGCTCGAGCATGCCCGCTTCGCGGCGCTGGATGTTTTCCGCGGCCTCCATACGAACCTCGAGCTCGTGAATCGAGGCGACGACGACGCCGTCGGCATCTCCGACCAGCACGTCGCCCGGATTGACCTCGACGCCGCCGCAGAGCACGGTCGTGTTCACGTCGCCGTCGACGTCGAGCGGGGCGGCACGGGGACAGTACGACCTCGCGTAGACCGGCAGCGCGAGCCGCGCGATAGTCGTTACGTCCCGCACCGCACCGTCGACGACCAACCCGGCCAGGCCCTTGCGCAGGCATTCGCTGGAAAACAGCTCGCCGGCCAGGGCCTCGGGCCGGCCGCCGCCGTCGATCACGATGACGTCGCCCGGCGCTGCCTGGTGCAATGCGCGTACCACCGCGCCGAGTCCGCCGCCCGCCCTCACGGTCAACGCGCGTCCGACAAGCGTGAGGTCGCCGCGAACCGGCCGCACGCCGAAGTCCATGACGCGCAGCGGCTCACCGGCGTCGCACAGGCTGGCCGTGTCGAGACGGAGAAGCCGCTCTTGGAGTTCGGAATATTCCATGGTGGCTGCCGGACCGTAAACGCGACGTCGTCTCGAGGATCAATCGGCCGCGGCGTTCGGTGTCGAGCGCGCCCCGACGAGCGTTTCGACGTGAGCGCAAACGCAGGCCGCCAGGGCGTCCAGGTCGTAACCGCCCTCGAGCAGTGAAACGATTCGTCCGCCGGCGCTGGCATCGGCTATCTCCATCATTTCCCGTGTCATCCAGCGGAAGAACCCCGTGCTGAGGTTGATGCCGCCGAGGGGGTCTGCGGCATGAGCGTCGAAGCCGGCCGAGATCAGCACGGCGTCAGGTTTGAAGGCGCGAGCGGCGGGGAGCACTTGGTCCTTGAACGCGACGCGATAATCGTCGTCGCCGGAGCCGGCCGGCATGGGACAGTTGAGCGTGCTGCCGGCGCCCGCGCCCAAGCCGGTCTCGTGCCGGGCGCCGGTGCCGGGATACCAGGGGTACTGGTGCAGGCTGACATAGAACACCGAAGGGTCCTCCTCGAAACTGTGTTGCGTGCCGTTGCCGTGATGCACGTCCCAGTCGAGGATGAGTATCTTGTCGAGACCGTGGCGTCGCTGCAGGTAGCGCGACGTGATCGCGATGTTGTTGAACAGGCAGAAGCCGAGCGCGGTGTCCCGCTCGGCGTGGTGACCCGGCGGGCGCACCAGTGCGAATCCGTTGTCCACTTCACCGGCGACGACCGCGTCGGCGATCGCCAACGCGCCGCCGGTAGCCAGGGCGGCGACGTCCCATGACGACGTTCCGATGGTTACGTCGGGCGTGTCGAGGAAACCTCGTCCATTCCGGCACGCGGCGAGTGAACGGTCGATATAGTCGTCGTCGTGAACCGCGGTCAGCCAGTCGCGCTCGCAAGCGCGGGGCTGGATGCGGCGCAGACCGTCGAACCAGGGCATGGATTCGAGCGCTTCGATTGCATGCGTCAATCGTGAAGGGCGTTCCGGGTGACCGGTCCCCGTGTCGTGTTCGAGGTATCGCGGGTCGTAGACGATGGCGGTGGTCATGAATGGTCAGATCGGTAGGGTTGATGCCGGACCAACGGCCATGGAACCGTCCTCGGTGCGACGTCGGCGCAACGATCGCCCGCTCATCGCGGGTTGACGCCGCTGATCACCCACGACGAGGAGTCCATGTAGATGCCGTCGCTCTCGTGATCCTGTTCGGCAAGCATTTTGCCGAGCGCGGCCACGATCTCGTCGCGACACGCCTCGGCCGTCTCGCCGGCCTCGCGGAATACCTCGCCGGCGGGACCGAGGGCCAACTGGAATTCCACGGCGTCCTGCACCGTACGTCCGATCAGCACCCGGGCGTCCACGCGCTCGAACGTGATCCGTTCGTAACCGGCGATTTCCATCATTCTCGTCACGGTGTCCCGGTCGGCCATGGAGAAGGGGCCGGGTCCGCAGGTGCGCGCGTTCTCGCCGGGCGGAGGCAGGTACTCGAGAACCACGTTCTTCGCCATGCTCAGCCACGGGTTGTCCGCGGCGGTGCGCCAGACGATGTGTGTCATGGTCGCGCCGGGCTTGAGCGCGGTTCGCATGTTTCGAAGCCCGACCACGGGGTTCTCGAAGAACATCGTGCCAAAGCGCGAAAACACGAAATCGTACTCGGGCTGAAACTTCATCGTCAGGACGTCGCCGAGCGCGAAGCTCACGTTGTCGACGCGCCGATCGAGGGCGTCCCGGCGCCCGAATTCCATGAACGCGTCGCAGCAGTCGATGCCGACGACGTGTCCCGCCGGACCGACGCGTTCGGCGAGAGCGATGGCGGTATCGCCGAATCCGCAACCGACGTCCAGCACGTGATCGCCGGTGCCGGCCGCCAGGTGCGGAAACACGGCCGCGCTGTGGTGCGTCAGTCCGTCGACCAGGACGTGCTTGAATCGAATGAACTTGGGGACCAGGACTTCGTTCCAAAACTCGACGTACTCGGCTTGGAGCGATCGTTCGCCCGTGGGTCCGGCGGGGTCGGTTGGGGCCATGTTGGTTACCTCCGTCGGCACGTCTGTCGCGATGGTCCTCGGGTCGTCCGGTGGTCGACCGTCTTGTATCCGGGTATTCGCGGGCGCGGCGACGATGCCCTTTGTATCGGGGTCGGGTAACCTACGATATCACTACCCCGGGACGCGTCCAACAGGGGCGGCCCCGTGGCCGCCCCTGCCGGCGACGGCTATTCAGGTTGCGGTACGATGCGAAGGTACGGTTTCGGCGCCTTCCATCCTCCGGGAAACTTGGCCTTGGCGTCCTCGTCCGATACCGCCGGGACGATAATCACGTCCTCGCCCGGCTTCCAGTTCACCGGTGTCGCCACCTGGTGCCTGGCGGTGAGTTGCATGGAATCCAGGACCCGGAGGACCTCGTCGAAATTGCGGCCGGTACTCATCGGGTAGGTAAGCATCAGCTTGATCTTCTTGTCCGGACCGATGATGTAGACCGTGCGCACGGTGGCGTTGTCGGCCGGGGTGCGTCCGTCGGACGTATCGCCCGCGTCAGCCGGCAGCATGTCGTACAACTTGGCCACCTCGAGTTCCGGGTCGCCGATCATCGGGTAGTTCACGGCGTGGCCCTGGGTCTCCTCGATGTCGGCGGCCCACCGGCTGTGGTTGTCCACCGGGTCGACGGACAGGCCGACAATCTTGCAGCCGCGTTTGTCGAACTCAGATTTCAGGCCGGCCATGTAGCCGAGTTCGGTGGTGCAAACCGGCGTGAAATCCTTGGGGTGGGAAAACAATATGGCCCAACTGTCGCCAATCCACTCGTGGAATCGAATTTCTCCCTCGGTGGTCTGCGCTGTGAAATCGGGCGCAGTGTCGTTGATACGAAGCGGCATGGTAAACCTCCATTTGCAGTGCGATGTACAAGTCGCCGGGCATCGTGGGGGTGACGTCGGCGAGGTTCCTTAAAGGGGTAGCTAAACGCTAGCCGCCGCAGGACACGGCGGCGCAATCATTATACGGTCGCGTATGACCGCCACCAACAATCGTTGACGCCATTGTAACTATGAACCAGGCGGATGACGGGATTGCAACGTTACCGGGCGATGGTGTCCCGATGACGGTCCAGCAAGGCCAACACGTCCGCGAGCATGGACCCGGCGAGGACGCGGCCCTTGCCGGGGTCGGCGAGCCGCGCATTTCCCATGGCGCCGCTGGGGGAAAAGTTGGGCGCGAAGGGATCGTCCCTGACAAGCGGCCCGGGGCCGAACTCGGTGGCCGACTCGTCGCGGGCGCGCCCCGGGTCCACCATCGAGGGCGCGATGTGCATCATCAACGAAGTCTCGACCTCGTCGGCGTGTCCGCCGGCCGATTGCTCGCATACCCGTTCGACGGCGCGGCGGAAACGTTCGCCGCGGTAGACGTGGCAGGCATGCGCTTCGCTGATTCCGCGGCAGACTTCGTCAACCGTCTCGATGGTGCTGATCCCGGTGTTGAGGACCACGCATACGCGGTGGCCGGATCGGCACATGGATGCGAGCGCGCGTTCCAGCAGTTGGCCGAACGCGTCGGCGTCGAGGCTCGGGCTGCCCGGATAATTAGTGAATGCCGGGTAGTGGCCGTAGCCGACCAGCGGCCATACCAACGCCTCGCGCCGGGCGGCCACGGCCGCGGCGATCCAGCGCGCCTGGATGGCGTCGGTACCAAGCGGCAGGTGGCGGCCGTGCTCCTTGCTGGCGGCGCCCACCGGCAGCAGGCCGACGGCGCCGGGCGCGCGCCGCGCCAGTTCGGGCCAGCTCAGCGCTTCGACGTGGGCGCCGTGGTCGAGGCGTTCACCGCTCGACGGACTCGTCACCGGGGCGAGGTGGGCGCGGGAGGGTTCGGGTACAATCGCGCGACCTGCGATGATTACCATTGACGCCAACCAGTATAACGCCATTCTGTCCGGCGCCACCGTGCTCGAGCAAAGCGTGAAGTACGGGCCGAGTGTGTGGCGCACCGATGACGATCGCATCATCAAGGCCTTCCACCGCCGCCGTCGCTACTTCTCGAGGCGATTCTCCTATGCGCGGCGTTTTACCCGGCACTGCGGCTGGTTGGCGCGTCGCGGCGTCCGCGCCCCCCGGGTGAAGGAAGCCTATCGGTGCCCGCAGGTTGGATCGGAACTGGTGGTCTATCCGCTGATACCCGGTGAAACGCTGCGCAGCATGACACCGGGTTCGCCCGAGGCCGGCAGGGTGCTCGACGCGCTGCCGGCATTCCTGGCCGCCCTGCATCGTTCGGGCATTCATTTTCGCGGCATTCACCTGGGCAACATACTGCACGATGCCGAGGCGGGTTTCGCGCTGATCGACGTCAGCTACATGCGCTGGTATCCGTGGCCGCTCACGGTGCGTGCCCGCGCCGCCAATTTCCGCAACATCCTGGGCTACGACCGGGACGCCGCCCTGATCGATGCTTTCGGACGTGACGACTTTATGCAACGATACGTCGAGGCCGCCTCGCTCGGGCGCCGCCGCGCGGCGCGACTAGAACGCGCGGTGTATCGCGGCTGACACTTCACGAGCGACCCAACCGGAATCGACTTCACCCGCATGACGCCCGAGCAAGACGCCTACATCGACACCCGCGAGCGCTTCAACGACGAAGCGGTCGCGCGCGACTACGTCGCCAAGAAGAACACCCTGGCAACGTCGAAGAACCGGCGCGAAATGGCCTGCATCGGTGCCGCGCTCGAGGGGCTGGCGGTCGGCAGCCGCGTGCTGGACCTGCCGTGTGGCACCGGCCGTCTCGCCGCGATGCTTCTCAAGCGCGGCTTCGAGGTCGTGGAGGCGGACTATTCCGCGCCCATGATCGACGCGGCGAAGGCGTGGTACCTGGACCATCCCCTGGACGGCGAATC
The DNA here is from genome assembly GCA_030429665.1 of Gammaproteobacteria bacterium. Classification (GTDB taxonomy): domain Bacteria; phylum Pseudomonadota; class Gammaproteobacteria; order Arenicellales; family CAJQKF01; genus BQJD01. The sequence continues at coordinate 39,835 of JAUIEZ010000030.1, forward strand.
GGCGTCTCGACTTCGCTTCGTGCGGCAGGACGTGATGCATACCACCTTCGATGACGACGCCTTCGACGCCGTCATCTGCAACCGGCTGCTGCACCATTACCCGGAGCCGGCGACCCGCCGCGCGGTGCTCGGCGAACTGGCGCGCATCTGCCGCGACCGGCTGATCGTTTCCTACTACGACAGTTTCGCCCTGAGCGCGCTGAAATTCCGACTGCGCAACCGCTTGCGCGGCGTTACGCCGACCGACCGGATTCCCATTGCAACGAGCGAATTCCGTCGCGACTACGAGTCCTGCGGACTTCGCCTGTTGCGGACGCTGCCGGTTCGCTACGGGATCTCGCCGCAGACCTACCTCGTGCTCGGCGTCGGTTGATCGACCGGCGCGACGTACTCCACCATCCACCAACCTGCGACCGCAAGCAACGCCGTGAACGTAGACCGTACCATCCGCTTTGCCGACGAGATCTGGAACGACTCCATTGTCGACGCGCTGACCGAGTACATACGCATTCCCAACAAGTCGCCGCTGTTCGATGTCGACTGGGAGCAGAACGGCTACATGGAAGACGCAGTCAGGTTGATGAGCGACTGGTACGCGGCCCATGCGATCGGCGAGGCAAACCTGGAAGTCATTCGTCTGCCCGGACGGACACCCCTTTTGTTTGTCGACGTGCCCGGCACGGGAGAGGGCTCCATTCTCTTTTACGGTCACCTCGACAAGCAGCCGGAAATGACCGGTTGGCACGAGGGTCTCGGCCCGTGGAAGCCGGTGATCGAAGGCGACAAGCTCTATGGACGTGGTGGCGCCGACGACGGCTACGCACTATTCTCGACGGTCGCGGCGGTGCTTGCCCTGAGAGACCAGGGGCTCGGGCACGCCGGGTTGAAGATCATCATCGAGGCCAGCGAGGAAAGCCATAGCGTGGACCTGCCGGCCTACATCGAGGCGCTGGCCGGACGCATCGGACAGCCGGACCTCGTCGTCTGCCTGGACTCGGGATGCGGCAACTACGATCAACTGTGGTTGACGACGTCGCTGCGAGGCCTGGCGGGTGGGCGGCTGAGCGTGGAGGTGCTGACCGAGGGCGTGCATTCCGGCGACGCCGGCGGCGTGGTGCCTTCGAGTTTTCGCATCTGCCGGCAGCTTCTCGAACGGCTCGAGGACGCCGGCACCGGCGCGATCCGGCCGGCAGAATTCAACTGCGAGATTCCCGCCCTGCGCATCGAGCAGGCGGCCCGCGCCGCCGACATCCTGGGGCCGGACACGTTCCGACGATTTTCCTTCGCCGGCGCCACCCGGGCCATGGGCGAGGACACGGCGGAGGCAATCCTGAATCGCACGTGGCGCCCGGCTCTCGAAGTGACCGGTGCCGGCGCCCTGCCGGCGATCGAAAGTGCCGGCAACGTGCTGCGTCCGGCGACGATGCTGAAGCTCTCCCTGCGACTGCCGCCGCTCGTCGACGACCGCAAGGCCAGCGCTTGCCTGAAATCGCTACTCGAATCCGATCCTCCCGAAGGCGCGACGGTGCGCTTCGAACCCGACCACTCCGCCGCCGGCTGGAATGCGCCGGCCATGGAGCCGTGGCTGGACGCTGCCGTCAATGCCGCCAGCGAGGCTTGTTTCGGTCGCGAGGCGGCGAATCTTGGCGAGGGCGGCAGCATTCCCTTCATGGCGATGCTCGGCAGGCAATACCCCGACGCGCAGTTCCTGGTCACCGGCGTGCTGGGGCCCAAGTCGAACGCCCATGGTCCCAACGAGTTTCTCCACCTGCCCATGGCGCGGCGGCTCACCGCGTGCGTGGCGCAGGTGGTGCACGCCCACCACGTGTACCATGAGCGCGCGGCCCAGGCGAGACCGGGGTAGTAAACGCGTGTTAGGGTGGCGCCGAACGACTCCCGAGGTGAAGACATGAATCCCGAAACTCCGCCCTACCTGTCCCGCGCCACGTGCGAGTCGCTGGGGATTACCACCGGGGAGGTGATCGACATGATGGAGGCGCTGATCCGGGGTGCCGCGGCGGGCCGTGTGTGGAACGCGCCAAAGGCCGTGGTCATGCCGGGTGACGGTCGCTACCTGATGGCCACGCTGTGCGCCGCCGACGACCCGCCCTACATGGCGGTGAAGTCGCTCGGCCTGAATCCAGAGAACGCCTCTCGCGGGTTGCCCCAGATCAACGCCGTGGTGGCGCTTCACGATGCCCGGACCGGGGTGCCGGTGGCCTTCGTCGAGGGGAACTGGGTGACCGAGGTGCGCACCGCGGGCCTGAGCGCGGTGCGCTTCGGCTTCGTCCCGACCCTGCTCGCGGGCGCGGTGCTGGGCCCGGGCTCCAACCTCGCCTTCGCCTATCTCGCCCTGCACGGCGCCGACCCGGGCGTGTTCGCCGGTG
>JAUIEZ010000031.1 GCA_030429665.1 Gammaproteobacteria bacterium
GCAGGCCGCCGGCGATGGTGCCGAGCAGGATGGCGAGAAAGGTGCCCGATTCCACCAGGGCGTTGCCGCTGGGGAGTTCCCGCGTCGGCAGGTGCTGGGGCAGGATGGCGTACTTGGCGGGTCCGAAAAACGTGCTCTGGGCGCCGGTCGCAAACAGTACCGCCATGAGCAGCGGGATCGAATCGAGCAAAAATCCCGCCGCCCCCACCACCATGATCGCGATCTCGGCCAGCTTGATTCGGCGCATGTACGACGCCTTGTCGTCGCGGTCGGCGAACTGGCCGGCAAGCGCCGAGAACAGGAAGAACGGCAGGATGAAGAGACCGGCGGCGATGTTGACGAGCTGGTTGGTCACCGCCGCGTCGGCGATGCCGAACGTGATCATGATGATCAACGCGTTCTTGAACACGTTGTCGTTGAACGCGCCGAGAAACTGCGTGGCGAAGAAGGGCCCGAACCGCCTCGCCCCGAGCAGTTCGACCGGCCGTGTCGCGTGCTTCCCCGCTGCCGGCGCCGCCGCGCCCGGCGTGGACTGGTTGTCGTTCATGGGCGCTTCGGGTCCCTGAAAAGGCGGCACTATAGCACGCGTATACCGCTATCTGATCCATGTCAAGAAGCAGCTCCGGTGGCGCTTGAAAAACGGCCGTAGGCCCCCAATTTATTGCGCAAACGGGGCGGATGTTCCGCCATCAATTCCGCATATCGGAGGTTTCAAATGAACCAGATCGTTAGTCCGTCCGACCGTCGCTACGGTTGGGACTTGTTCGGCGATTTCGACGAACTCGTCAACCAGATGTTCCGCGCGCCGGCGCCTCGAAATGGCGAGGGCAATCGCGCCATGGCACCGGCCATTGACGTCAGCGAGAACGACGGCGCCTACCTCGTGCGCGCCGAACTGCCGGGCGTCAAGAAGGAGGACCTGGACGTCACCATCAACGACGGCGTGCTGACCATCAATGCCGAGTCGCGCTACGAGCACGACGAGAAGGAAAAGGGCCGGCTCATCCGCCAGGAGCGACGCTACGGCAAGTACGTGCGTTCCATGCGCCTGGGCGGAGACGTCGACGAGTCCAAGGTGACCGCCGATTACACGGACGGTATCCTGACCCTGACCCTGCCCAAGAGCGAAGCGGTCAAGCCGAAGAAGGTCGACGTAAAGGTCTCCTGATTGCCCGCAATCCGGCGGTAAGCCGATCCTCGCTTGACCAGGGGCCGCCCGTCGGGGCGGCCCTTTTTCATGGGGCGCACTGCAACCGGCACCACGGGTCGGTTATACTTCGCGCCCTTTCAACGGACCGCGCCAGGCGGTGCGATGTCCCATGGTAGAACCCGCCTCCAACCCCCACCAGATCGCCGGCGTCCTTGCCGAGGCCCTGCCGTACATACAGAAGTTCCACGGCAAGACCATCGTCATCAAGTACGGCGGCAATGCCATGGTCGACGAGGCGTTGAAGCGCGGCTTCGCGCGCGACATCGTGCTGTTGAAGCTGGTGGGCATGAACCCGGTGGTGGTGCACGGGGGCGGACCGCAGATCAGCACCCTGCTGACGCGCATCGGCAAGAAGAGCGAATTCGTCGACGGCCTGCGCGTGACCGACCGCGAAACCATGGACGTGGTGGAAATGGTGCTCGGCGGGCTGGTCAACAAGGAGATCGTGGCCAGCATCAACGCTCAGGGCGGCAAGGCGGTGGGACTGACCGGCAAGGACGGCAGCCTGATTCGCGCCCGAAAACTGACCCGGGAGGTTGCCGGGAACCCGTTCGACTACGGCCACGTCGGCGAGATCGACTCCATCGACCCGGCCCTGGTCCACTCGCTGGACCAGCAGAAGTTCATCCCCGTGATCGCGCCCATCGGCGTCGGCCCCGACGGTCATGCCTACAACATCAACGCCGACACCGTGGCCGGCAAGCTGGCGGCCACGCTGGGCGCCGAGAAGCTGGTGCTGCTCACCAACACCAAGGGAGTGCTGGACGGTGCCGGAGAGTTGCTCACCGGCCTGTCCACCGGGGAAACGGAAGAACTCATTCGCGAAGGCGTCATCAGCGGCGGCATGTTGCCCAAGGTGGAATGCGCCCTGGACGCGGTGCGCGCCGGCGTGAAGACGGCGGTGATCATCGATGGCCGCATCGAGCACGCCATCCTGCTCGAACTGCTTACCGACAGCGGCGTCGGCACGCTGTTCCATTTCTGACCATGCGCATGCCGGCACCAAACGTCAGCCCCGCGCGCGCTTACCTTGCATCGCGACGCCCGTTCTACCGGGCCTTCGTGCGACCCCTGTCGCGGTTGCGGCCGGCCGAGCCGGTGCCCGACCGCGCCTGACCTCTCCGGCGGCACGACGCCGCCCTCGTTTCCCGATTTTTTTACACCCGAATCCGCGCGCCGGCGCGGCGCGAACGACATATGAGTATTGCAGCCAATTCGCAGCGGAGCGCTTCCAGCGACATCGAGCGCATCCGAAATATCGCCATCATCGCCCACGTCGATCACGGCAAGACCACGTTGGTGGACCGCCTGCTTCAACAAAGCGGCACGCTGGGCGAGCGCTTCGGCCCGGTCAACCGGGTCATGGACGCGAACGACCTCGAGCGCGAGCGCGGTATCACCATTCTTTCCAAGAACACCTCGCTCGGCTGGAACGGTTACCGCATCAACATCGTCGACACCCCGGGCCACGCCGATTTCGGCGGCGAGGTCGAGCGCGTGCTGTCCATGGTGGACTCGGTGCTGCTGCTGGTGGACGCGGTGGACGGTCCCATGCCGCAGACCCGTTTCGTCACCCAGAAGGCGTTCGCCCACAACCTGCGCCCGATCCTGGTGATCAACAAGATCGACCGCGACGGCGCCCGTCCGGGATGGGTGCTGGACCAGACCTTCGACCTGTTCGATCGCCTCGGCGCGAGCGAGGAGCAGCTCGACTTTCCGGTGGTCTACGCCTCCGCGGTGCACGGCTACGCCGGTCTCGACGAGGGCGTGACCGGCGGTGACATGACGGCGCTGTTCGAAACCATCGTCGAGCACGCGCCACCGCCGCCGGTGGATCCGGACGGGCCGTTCCAGATGCAGGTGTCGACCCTGGACTACAATTCCTTCGTCGGCGCCATCGCCATCGGGCGCATCGCCCGCGGCCGGGTGCGCAGCAACACCGCGGTCACCATCGTCGGCCGCGACGGCGCGAAGCGAAGCGGCCGCGTGCTGCAGATACTCCATCCCCAAGGCGTGACCCGCCAGGAAGTACCCGAAGCGGGCGCCGGCGACATCGTCGCCGTCACCGGCATCGAGCGACCGCTGATCTCCGACACGCTGTGCGCGCCGACGCGCGTCGAGGCGCTGCCGCCGCTTACCGTCGACGAGCCCACGGTCAGCATGATGTTCCAGGTCAACAACTCGCCGTTCGCGGGGAAGGAGGGCAAGTACCTGACCTCGCGCCAGATTCTCGAGCGGCTGCAGCGCGAACTGATCGCCAACGTGGCGCTGCGCGTCGCCGAAACCGAGGATCCTGAGCGATTCCTGGTGTCCGGTCGCGGCGAGCTGCACCTGTCGGTGCTGCTGGAGACCATGCGCCGCGAGGGTTACGAGGTCGCGGTGTCGCGGCCGGTGGTCATCCGTCGCGAAATCGACGGCGAAACGTGCGAGCCGTGGGAGGATCTGACAGTGGACGTGGAGACGCAGCACCAGGGCGCGGTCATGGAGGCGCTCGGCGAGCGCGGCGCAACCCTCGAGGACATGCAACCCGACGGCCGCGGCCGGGTCCGGCTGGTGTTCAAGTGCCCGTCGCGGGGGCTCATCGGCTTTCGCACGCGTTTCCTTACCCTGACTTCGGGCTCCGGATTGATGTACCACGTCTTCGACCGCTATGCGCCCATGAGCCCGGCGGTGATCGAACAGCGTGCCAACGGGGCCATGATCTCCAACGCCACCGGCAAGGCATTGCCCTACGCCCTGTTCAACCTGCAGGAGCGCGGCCGCATGCTGGTGGCGGCGGGCGATTCAGTCTACGAAGGTCAGGTCGTGGGCATCCACGCCCGCGACAACGATCTCGTGGTCAACCCGCTGAAGGCCAAGCAGCTCACCAACATCCGCGCCGCCGGCAAGGACACCAACATGCTGCTCACGCCGCCCGTCCAGCTCACCCTGGAGCAGGCGCTGGAGTTCATCGAGGACGACGAACTGGTGGAGATCACGCCCGTCAGTATCCGCGTGCGCAAGCGTCACCTCAAGGAACACGAGCGCAAGCGCGCTGCGCGGACGGGAGAGTAATCACGGGGCCGCGCGCCGCGGGAGACGGCGCCGTTCGCCCCCGTCCGGAACGCCTACGAGGACTGGTGGTTCAACCGTGACGGCGCCGTTTCGCCGGTCAGGCGCCTGGCGTTCTCGATCCAGTCGTAGCGCTTGAGCTGGGCCTCGAAGCCGGGCATGGCCTCGCAGATGCGCTTGATGTCATCGGCCTCGAGGGCAGCCATCTGTGCCAGGTTCTCGATGCCGAGACTGACGAGCTTCTCCTCGGTGGCCTGGCCGATGCCCTTGAGCGATTGCAGTCCCGGCGCCTCGTCGTCGACCGCGCCGGACGCGTTGTTCCCGGACACCGCATGGATGGCGGTGGGTCGCGCCGGTGCCTGGATTCTTTCGCGCAGCCGCGCAATCGCGGCGTCCCGTTCCGAGAGTTCGTCGCGCAGCTCGGCGATTTCCTGCCGCAGCTGGATTTCGCGGGACTGAAGTTGGCTTTTCGTCTCCTCGACCTGAAGCGACCGGGTCGTCAGCTCCTCGACCCGGCGTTCGGCCTGTTCCGCCCGGGACTGCAGCAGCGACAACTCGTACTGTTTCTTGTTTTCGAGCAGCGCCAGCTGGTCGTCGCGCTCCACCAGGTTCTTCTCCAGCGTCTTGACGCGCGCGACGAGTTCCTCGTGCGCGCGTTCCCTGGACGATTCGCTCGCGCTGACCCGCTGGTTCAATTCCTGGATCAGCCGATCCTTCTCCCGCACCGTGTTCTCGAGGTCCTCGATCTGGCGTACCTGGTTCTGGTACCGGTTGATGGCGCTCTCGCGCTGCCGGTTGGCCAGGCGCAAGTCGTTCTGCAGCCGACTGACCTCGGACTCGTCGTCGTCGAGCAGCGAGCGGGTGGACATGTCGAACTGGAGCTTGTCGAGCTCCGCCTGGCGTTCGGACTGGGCCGTGTCGAGCGCCTCCGTAAGCTCGCGAATGCGGGCATCGCGCTTCTCCACGATATCGAACAACGGTTCCAGCTCGCGGATGCGGCCCTCGAGCTTCTCGCGTTCGGCTTTTCGCAGCTGGTTCATCTGCTTCATCGATGCTTCCAGCTTGCCGACCTTCGCGTCGGCCTCGTCGAGCGCCGCCCGGCTGTTCTTGAGTTCGTTGTCGAGATCGGCTTCCCGGCCGCTCAACTGCACACCGCGGACCAGGTAGCCGATGATGCCGCCGATGATGGCGATAACCACCAGGCTGATCAGGATCTCGGTTAGCAGCGAACTCATCGGTCAGCGTTTCCGTCGTGCCCGCCGCCGACGCGATCCGTCGCGCCTCGGGGGTTGGTTCCCGGTTGGTCGGTACATCCCGAATGATCAAGCAATTCAATATGCTCGCAATCGTAATCGAGAATATTCTAACAGCATCGAAGCAGCCATATCGACGTCAATGCCGCCGCCTCGCCGGAGCGCCGCGATAGGTCGCGGCTCACGTTACCGTGTGTCGGCCTGCTTGCGAAGCCGGTTGATGACCCGGGCGTCGTAGTCGAAGTTGTCCCGAATCTGCTCGGAAATGATGCTCAGTTCGTCGTCGTCGGAAACACTGCCGCGCAGCAGCACTTCGCCCTGGCGTATCTCGAGATCCATCCAGTGGGTCATGGCGAGCGGAAAGACTACCCGAAGCACGCTCTCGAGCCAGCTGCTGTGGCGCACGTCCGGGTCCACCCTCAGGTTGTTCTCGACCTCGTCGACGGCGAAGGCCAGGGCCAGCGCCGCAATCAGCTCGTGCGCGAACTCGTCCTCGGGAACCGTGCCGTCGGCCGAAACGCGCCCGTTCTTGTACTCGATGCGAAGCTCGGGCTCCTTGACTTGCGATGGCAGGCGCAGCAGGACGTTGAGCTCGATGCTCTCGTCCAGTAGCGCCGCCAATTCGGCCTGAACCCGATCCCGTGTTTCGCGGTCGGTCACTTCGCCGGCGACCGTCATCGAGCCGTCGCCGTACTCGATCTGCAGGGGCGAAACGGCGCCCGTGGCGTGGAGCAGGGAAGCGAAGTCGTCCAGCCACCCGGGGCGGCGCACTGCCGGGCGTACCTTCAGGTCGCTGCCGAGCGGGTCGACGCCGTAGTGGGACTGAATTGCCTCGAGGACCAGCGCGATGTCGCCCGGTTCGGGCAGCTCGCCTTCCACCGTGGTGATGCCGGCGTAGCTGTGCAGGCGAAAATGCCGGCCCTTCTCGTAGTTGGTCACGATTCGCTGGTCGAAGACGTTCTCCACCCCTTCGACCTCGCGCGCCAGCTCGAGCATGCGACGGCGGTCGACCCGGGCCTCCACTTCGCCGCGAAAAACCACGTCCCGGCCGTCGACTTCGAGCTGAACGTCTTCGAACCCGGCCGCCGCAAGCCGCTCGAGCACCGCCCGTGCCAGGTCTCTTTCGAAGCTGACGGTGTGAAACCACGCCAGCACCGCCGCGAGCAGGACGAGCGCGCAGGCGCCGAGAACCACCGAACCCAGCAAGGTCAGGTTGCTCTTGCCGTCGGATGCGTTCACCAGGGAAAGCGGGCGCCGCTGCTCTCGGCGGCGGTCGGGAACTGTGGATGAGCCATGCGCGGGAACCGTACAATGCCACCTCCGATGATAGCATCCGCTCAATCGATACATCCCAACCCGAAGGACAACGACAGGCATGTACATTCCCGATCCGTTTCGGGTCGACGATCCGGCAGCGGCGTCGGCGCTGGTCGCGGCCTATCCTTTTGCCGTGCTGGTCACCCACACCATGCCGCCGTCTATCGCCCACGTTCCCATCGTGCCGGTGGAGAGTGACGCGACCGTGCTGGAAGGCCACGTGGCGCGCGCCAACCCCATCGCCGACGCGGTGCTCGACGGCGTCAAGGCGACGGCGGCGTTTCTCGGGCCGCACGACTACGTTTCGCCGACCTGGTACACCTCCCCGGGTCTCGTGCCGACGTGGAACTTCGCCGCCGTTCATGTCACCGGTTCGCTGGATCCGGTCACCGACCGCGCATCGCTCTCGGCCCTGGTGGAACAACTCGCGGACCGCTTCGAACGCGGTCGCGACGACCCCTGGATTCCCGACTACGCCGAGTCCATGCTCGACGCCATCGTCGGCTTCAGGCTGCGCGCCGACCACGTCGAGACAAAGTTCAAGTTCAGCCAGAACCGCGGCGCGGCGGACCGCGAGGCGGTCATGGCGGCGCTGGAATCGGGGGGCCACGACGCGCGCGTGCTGGCCCGCTGGATGCGCGACACCCTCGCGGGCGCGGACTGACCGACGGGTTCTCCCGAGGCGTGGGCAATGCATTACAATGAGGTTCTGCGGGATCGGTGGAACTGTCGGGCTAGCGCTCGGACGGCGGAGGTGGCGAATTGTCGCGAGACGCCTGCTGATCCCAAGGCTTCAAGGGGCTGAGGAAAAAGACATGCGAGACAACACGAGGCAACTGGGAAAAATGCTCGCGGCGTGCCTTGTCGCCGCGCTGGCGCTGGCGCCGTTGGCGGGGGCGCATGCCCAGGACAACGACACCATCACCTGGGCGGGTTGCGGTATCACCAAGAAGTCCTTCATGCAGGAACTGGCGAACGGTTTCGCGGCCAAGACGGGCGTCGCGTTCAACCTGGAAGGCGGCGGGGCCACGCGCGGCGTGCGCGACGCGGCCAAGCTCAAGATCGACATCGGCGGTTCGTGCCGCATCACGCTGCCCAATACCGATCCCTCCGAGATGCACGTCACCATGTATCCGGTGGCCTGGGACGCGCTGGCCATCATCATTCATTCGTCCAACCCGGTGAACTCGCTGGACATGCAGCAGGTCCGCGACATCTACGAGGGGCGAATAACCAACTGGAGCGAGGTCGGCGGCCCCGACATGCCGCTGAAGCTGTTCGTGCGCCAGGGAAAGATCTCGGGCGTGGGCTACGCCATTCGCCAGTACATCTTCGAAGATTCAGAGCGCGAGTTCGTCACCGAACACGTTTTCAAGTCGTCCGGCCCGCTGGAGCAGGCGGTGGAGAAAGACCCGGCCGCGATCGGCATCACCGGGATCAGCAGCGCGCGAAAACGCGACGTCAAGATCATCGGGTTTGGCGGCATGGACCCCACCTTCGAGAACGTGCGCGACGGCAACTACGGACTGTACCGGCCCCTGTTCCTGGTGACCGGGCCGCAGCCCTCGCCGCTGGTCAGGCAGTTCGTCGCCTACGCCACCTCCGAGGAAGGCAGGCAGATCATTCGCGAAAATCAGACGGTGCCCTACCACGATGCGCTGCACCTGGTTTCGAAAATGCTGATCTACGGGCTGAACTGACGGCGGACGGTCCCCGCCCGATGCAGGCGGCGGACATTTCCGATCGCTTGAACCCGTTCCCCGATTCAACGTTTGCACGAGAGGAGTCACGCCACCATGGCAGTCGAAGAAGGCAAGAGCGCGCCCGCATTCACGCTCAAGGACGCCGACGGTAACAAGGTTTCCCTGAAGGACTTCAAGGGCAGGCACGTCGTCGTTTACTTTTACCCCAAGGACGACACGCCGGGCTGCACCAAGGAGGCGTGCAGCTTCCGTGACCTGTCTAAGGACTACGAGAAACTGGATGTCGCGGTTCTGGGCGTGTCGCCGGACGGCGCGGAAAGCCACGCCAAGTTCATTGGCAAGTACAAGCTGCCCTTCACGCTGCTCAGCGACCCGGACCGCAAGGTCATGGAGAAATACGGGGCGTACGGCGAGAAGATGATGTACGGCAAGAAGACCGTCGGGGTGATTCGTTCAACGGTGTGGATCGATCCCGCCGGCAAGGTCGCCCGGCACTGGAAGCGGGTCGCCAAGGCCGAGGATCACCCGCGGAAAGTGCTCGAAGCGATCCAGGCCGGCGCCTGACGCCCGAACCGCCGGACGCTAGTTCACGTCCGGCGGCAGCGGGATGTCCAGGCCGCGCGCCGGCACGTCGTAGCCGGCGCGCATCGCCGGCCGCGAAGCGAGTTCCAGGTACCAGCGCCGCACGTTCGGGAAGCGGTTCATGTCGACTTGGTGCCACTCGAAGCGCGAGATCCACGGCCACATGGCGATGTCGGCGATCGAGAACTCGGACACCACGTATCGGCGGCCCTCGAGGTGCCGGTCCAGCACGCCGTACAGGCGTTCCGCCTCCGCGTGGTAGCGTTTCTCCGAGTACTCGCTCCTGCCCGGGTTGTTCTTGAGAAAATGATGGGCCTGGCCGAGCATCGGTCCGAGCCCGCCCATCTGCCACATCAACCATTCCAGCATCCGGTAACGCTCGGTCGGGTCCGCCGGGATCAGGCGGCCGGTTTTCTCGGCCAGGTAGATCAGGATGGCGCCCGTCTCCATCAACGACATGCCGTCGTCGCGGTCGACGATGGCGGGGATCTTGCCATTCGGGCTGATTCGAAGGAATTCCGGGTCGCGCTGCTCCCCGTTGCCGATGTCCACCGGGTGCACCGTGTAGGGGAGCCCCAGTTCCTCGAGGCAAATGGAAATCTTGCGGCCGTTCGGCGTCGACCAGGTGTAGAGATCGATCATGGACGATTTATCGCGCGTGTTCGGGGACGGGACCCCGGTGTTTATTCGTAGCAGTGCTCGGGTGCCGGGAAGGCGCCCTGCTTGACGTCGCGGTCGAAGGCGCGAATGGCGTCCTCCACGCTGCCTCCGGTGACGGCGAGGTAGTTCTTCACGAACTTTGCGGGCTTGCCCGGGTAGAGCCCCAGCAGGTCGTGCCAGACCATGATCTGCCCGTCGGTGTGAGGCCCGGCGCCTATGCCGATGACGGGAATTTTCAGCGACTCGGCGACGCGCTGGCCCAGGTCCACCGGTACGCACTCGAGCAGCAGCACGCTGGCGCCGGCCTGCTCGAGGATCTTCGCCTCGTCGATGATCTCCTGCGCCTTGTTGGGGTCCCGCCCCTGGACGCGGTATCCGCCCAGGTGATTCACCGACTGCGGTGTCAGGCCCATGTGGGCGCAAACGGGTATGCCGCGTTCGGTGAGCAGCCGGGTGGATTCCGACAGCCAGGCACCGCCCTCGAGCTTTACCATATGCGCGCCGTCGCGCATCAGGATGGCCGCGCTCTCCAGCGTCTTTTGCTCGGAGTAGTAGCTCATGAACGGCAGGTCGGCCATCAGCAGCGAGCCCTGGTTGCCGCGTCGCGCGCAGCGCACGTGGTAGGCCATGTCCTCGATGGTCACGGGCAACGAGCTGTCGTGACCCTGGACCACCATGCCGAGCGAGTCTCCCACCAGGATGACTTCCACGCCCGCCGCGCTGACGCTGTACGCGCTGCAGTAATCATACGCCGTGAGACACGAAAACTTGCCGCCCTCGCGCTTGAGCTTCATCAGGGTGTTGATGGACACCTTGCGCGGTCCGGAATGCACCGACATCTGCCACCTCCGATTTGGATTGAACACGCCATTATAGAGGATCGGGAGGATCCGCTGCGGCGCCACTTGTCCGCGCGTTGGGCGTTTCTGTAACATGGCCCGGGTAACGTCGGGCCTTTTGAGCGAACTGTGAAACGATTGATACTCATGCGCCATGCCAAGTCGGACTGGCAAAGCGGAGCGGACAGCGATTTCGACCGCCCCCTGAACAAGCGGGGGCGGCGAGCCGCCGCGGACATGGGCGCGATTCTCAAGAAGAAGCTTTCCCCCCCGGACCGGGTGATCAGCTCGCCGGCGTTGCGCGCGCGACAGACGGTGGAGCGCCTGTTCCTGCAGACGGGCTGGCGGCTCGATCGTTTGCGATTCGACGAATCGCTGTACCTTGCCGGCCTCGAGCGATTGCTGGCGCTGTGCCGCGAGGAAGCCGGCAACGAGACGCTCATGCTGGTGGGGCACAATCCCGGCATGGAGGACCTGCTGGTGCACCTGTGCGGTTCCGATATCTCGCGAACCAAGAAGGGCAAGCTGTTCACCACCGCGAACGTGGCGGTGATCGAATCCCCGGAATCCGCCATCGAGCGCCCGGGCAAGGCCACCCTGGTCGAACTGATCCGGCCTCGCTGAGATCCTCGCCGGAATCCACCAGTGAATACCGCGGGCGAAAACGAGTTTCCGGACGTTCCGGGGAGCGGCGCCGCGCGCGCGGCGATGATGTTCGCCGCCGCCGTCGTCTTTCTCTCGGTCCTCGCGGTCGTGGTTCAGTGGTGGAACTCCACCCGCATTCTCGAGCACGACTCGCGCCTCACCGCGCAAGTGATGACCGTCGTCTGGATTCCCTTCGTTCTCGAGGCGCTTGTCGGGCTGGTGTTCAACCCGCGCTTGCCGGGCAACGCCAGGCGTTTCTTTCTCGTCGTCCTTCTGCCGCCCTTTCGCATGGGTTACTCGACGTCTACCGGGAGTCAGTGGATCTGGCTGCCGAAGCTGGGCTGGCAGGTAAAGGGTCGCGAGTTGTTCGAACGGCTCGATCGCTTCGCGACCATTCCCATGCTGGTGATCGCGTTGATGATACTGCCGCTACTGGGCGTGGAGTTCCTGCTCAAGGACAAGGTTGCCGAGATACCGTTGCTCAGCCTGACGCTGGACGTCAGCGCCGCGTTCATCTGGTTCGCCTTCGCCCTGGAGTACGTCGTGATGCTGTCGGTGGCGGAGGACAAGGTCGCCTACGCCAAGACCAACTGGCTCAACCTGCTCATCATTCTGCTGCCGCTGATCGCTTTCCTGCGCGGCTTCCAGGTGGTGCGCGCATTCCGCGTGGCGCGCGCCGGCAAGCTGTTGCGTGTCTACCGGATGCGCAGCCTGCTGCTGCGCGTTTACCAGGCGATGGTGGCGTTGAGTGCGATCGAGCGTCTTCTTCATCGCGACCCGGAAAAGCACCTGGAGAAACTCGAGAGGCAGCACGACGAGCTCGAGCGGCAGATGGCGGCGCTGCGCGCGAAGATGCGCGAGGTGCGCGCCCGCATCGTCGATAGTGACCCGGCATCGGGAACGGACGCCTGAACGATCCGGCGGTACGCGCTGCCTCAAAGACAGCTCGGTGCGAGACGATCGTACACCGATTCGATGGTCGAGACCGCGTCGTCCAGTTCCTCGTGGGCGGCGACGCATTGCTCGTTCATGTTCACGGCGCCGCGGGTATTCGGCGGCTTGTGTTCGCGAATGAGAAATTCGAGGTGAATGAGAGCGGCCGTGTCGTCGGCGCACGGCTGCGCGGTTCTCAAGAGCAGTTCCTCCACGTGCCGCAGCGCCACGAGCAGCGACAGCTTCTCCTCGCTGCCCGGTGAAAGCGTGCCCTGGCAGGTGCCGCCGTCGTGTCGGGTCACGGAGAACCGGTGCGAGGCGCCGTCGTAGTCGAAACGGGTGAACGGATCCTCTTCGGAGCGACCGGCGCCGAAGGCGAGCGTGAGGTCGAACGCGGGCAGGGCGGCGCGCTGGTTGGCCAGGTAGGTTTCCTGGGCGTTTTGGGACTCGAGGATGGCCCGGCCCATCAAGGCGGCGAGCGAGACGCCGGCGACGATAACGGGGATGGAGACAACGTGAAATGCGCGGCCGCGCAACAGCCACGATGCGACCAGGCCGAGTCCCAGCCCGATGACCGAACCGGTGATGCCGTAGCCGAGCACCATGAACGGCCCTACCAGGCCGCTGCCCGGCGGCACGAGAAATTTCGACCCCACCCAGGCACCGATGCCGAAGCCGCATAGCGCGGCGCAGAACACGAACACGGCTGCCAGGATGCGCCGGTGCGTCTGCGACATGATCTATATCGAATCCGGATTCCTAAGCCGGGCTCGATTATACGACAGCCGCGGGCATTGCCATGTCGCCGCCCGCGGCGGTCGATTTACCGGCGCCGCGCTATAGCGCCGGCACCAGGCTGTCGCGGCGGCAGCCGGGTTTCACGAGGAGCAGTTGCACGTCGCCGATGGCACGTTCGATGAAACCGCCCTCGCAGTAGCATAAATAGAACTCCCACATGCGCAGGAACGGGTCGGGATAGCCGAGACGGCGCACGGCGTCCGCGCGTGACAGAAAGCGCTTTCGCCACGTGTTCAGCGTACGCGCGTAGTGGGGGCCGATGTCCTCGAGGTGAAAAATTCGCAGGTCGCTGGCGTCGGTCGCCGCTTGCGCCATGGCCGTTACCGAGGGCAGGAAGCTCCCCGGGAAGACGTGGCGCTGGATGAAATCCACCGCCTTCAGGGCCTGCCGGTAGCGCTGATCGGCAATGGTGATGGCCTGCAAGAGCATCATGCCGTCGTCCTTCAGCAGCTTCGCCGCGCGCTCGAAGAACAGCGGCATGTAGCGATGACCGATGGCCTCGATCATTTCGATCGAGACGATCTTGTCGTAACGGCCGTCGAGGTCGCGATAGTCGTCCAGGCGCAGCTCGATGCGCTCTGACAGGCCGGCCGCGTGGATGCGTTGCTTCGCCCGGTCGTGCTGGGCCCGGGAGATGGTCGTCGTCGTCACCCGGCAGCCGTACCGGGACGCGGCGTACAGGGCGAATCCGCCCCAGCCGGTGCCGATCTCGAGAACGTGGTCGTCGGGCTTCAGGTCCAGCTTGCGGCAAATCCGCTCGAGCTTGGCATCGGACGCGGCCTCTAGATCCATGTCGTCGGACTCGTACACCGCGCACGAGTACATCATGTTGCGGTCGAGGAACTGTTCGAACATCTCGTTGCCGAGGTCGTAGTGTGCGGCGATGTTGCGGCGGCTGCCCCGGCGCGTGTTGCGGTGCAGCCAGTGAAGCGCGCGTCGGGCCGGGTTCGTGAGCGTGGCCAGGCCGCGCTCCATGCGATCCAGCAATGGCAGGTTGCGCACGAAGATTCGCACCATCGACACCAGGTCGTCCGTGCTCCAGGCCCCGTCCATGTAGGACTCGCCGGCGCCGACGCTGCCCGCGCCGATCACGTCGACATAGAAGACCGGATCATGAACGGTCAGCGTGGCGCGCAGTGTATTGTCTCCGCGCCCGAACTCGAATCGGCCGTCCGCGTCGACGATGGTCAACCGGCATCCCTCGAGGCCGTCGAGCCGGGAGAGAATCAGCCGCCGGGCAATGCGGGCGAGGCGCGGATAAGCACTCGGCTCGGCGTGCCGGCGGTCTTCGATGGCGGGAAGGTTTTTCATGTCTGTTTCGCCGTTTTTGTTGTCTTGTCGCTCCGGGGGTGGTCGTGGAACGGTACGCGCTTGATCCACAGGCGCAACGCCTCGAAGTAGATGGCGGCCACGATCTTGGAGGTCATCAGGGGCTGCCTGGCCAGCGTCGCGGCCAGGTTGACGCCGTCGATGGGGCGTCGTCGAAGGTCCAGCGAGGCATCGAAGACGCGCTCGCCCCGGTGAAAGTTCTGCATGTGCACGCCGAGCCGTTCACCCGGCGTCGCGAAGCGCCAGTCGTAGTCGATGTCCATCGGCATGAAGGGTGAGACGTGGAAACGCTTGCGCAGGTCGAGGCGACGATCGGTGACCGCGTCGCTCTCTCCCGCGCCGAGGACATACACGTGGCGTTCGCCCCACGGCGTATTGTTGACCTCGGCGACGATGTTGACCACCCGCGTGGCGCTCTCGTCGAAGCAATAGTAAAAGCTCACCGGGTTGAAGCAGTAGCCGAAGTAGCGAAGATGCGTGAGCAGGCGCACGGGCCCGGCGGGCCGGTTGCCGGTTCGGGACTCGACCAGGTCGCGAACCGCCACGTCCAGGCCGACCGCCGGGTCGCCCAGGTGGTCGTCGCGACGGAAGCGCGCCGGCGCCGCGCGACGCGTGGACCAGAACCAGCGCCGATCGAAGACGCGGTCGAGTTCGCCCAGGTCGAGGTAGACCATGAACAGCCGATAGCTGAACGTGTGCACCGCCGGCTTGAACCGGCGATGACTAACCCGCCCGGCGTAGAGACAGCTGTTCAGATTCATGATGCTCTTCGAACTGCCGAAGCGCGGCCAGCGCGGAGGCGACGCCGTCCTCGTGAAAACCGTATCGCCAGTAGGCGCCGCAGTACCAGGTATTGCGCGCCCCGTTGATTTCCCCGTGTCGCTGCTGCGCGGCCGTTCCGGCCACGGTGAACAGGGGGTGATCATAGCGCATGGTGCGCAGGATGCGGGATGGATCGATGTCTTCCACATCGTTGAGGGTCACCAGCAGGGTCTCCTCGCAGTCCAGTCCCTGCAGCATGTTCATGTTGTACGTCACGCCCACCGCGCCGCCGGGCGAGCGCGGCACGTGGTAGTTCCACGCCGCCCAGGCCCGCCGCCGCCGCGGCATCTTGCGTACGTCGGTGTGCAGCACCGCCAGGTTTCGCTGGTACGGCAGGGCGCCGAGCACGGCCGTCTCCGCGTCGGACGGGTCGGCCAGCATCGCCAGCGCCTGGTCGCTGTGACAGGCGACGAAAACGTGATCGAAGGTTTCGGCGCCGCCATCCGCAAGTTGCACGTGGACGCCGCCGGGCAGCCGCCGGATCGCCGATACGCGGCTGTTCAATCTCACGGCGCGGCGGTACGGCGCCGACATTGCCTCCAGGTAGCGGCGCGAGCCGCCGCGTATGACGCGCCAGGTGGGACGGTCGTCGATGCTCAGCAATCCGTGATTAACGAGGAATCGCACGAAGAACCGCGCCGGGAAATCGAGCATCGAACGCGGGTCGGTGGACCAGATGGCGGCGCCCATGGGCACGATGTAGTGATCGACGAGTTGTCTCGAGTAGCCGCCGCGCGCCAGGAACTCGCCCAGGGTCATCTCGTCGCGGTCGTCGTCCAGCAACGCGGGGGCGTTTCGGTTGAAACGCACGATGTCGATCAGCATCCGGTAAAAGCCCGGGTCGACGAGATTGCGCCGCTGGCAGAACAGGCCGGCGAGGTCGGTGCCGTTATACTCGAGCCCGGTGCGCTCGCACTGTACCGAGAAGCTCATGGTGGTCTGCCGGCTTTCCACGCCCAGCTCGTCGAGCATCGAGACGAAGTGCGGATACGTCCAGTCGTTGAAGACGATGAAACCGCTGTCCACCGCGATCCGGCGACCTCCCACCTCGACGTCGTGGGTATGAACGTGTCCGCCAAGATAATCCGCCGCCTCGAACAGCGTGATGTCGTGGTCGCGATGCAGGTGCCGGGCGATCACGTTGCCGGAGACGCCGCCGCCAATGATGCCGATCTTCATGCCTGTCCTCCGCCGGCAACGGCCTGCGATGCGGCGCTCGAATCGTCGACCGTGCCCGTTGGCCACTGTTGGGGAACGCGACGAATGCCGGACACGTCGTATCCCGCCGCCCGCAGCCGTTCGACGAGCCGCCGATATTGCGCCTCCGCGATGGTCGGCTGCCGCGCCATGATCCAGGCGTAATCGCGCTTGCTGCGGCCGATGATGGTCGTCTGGTAGTCGGCGTCGACGTACAACACCAGGTACTCGGCCTTGAAGGGCCAGACGAACTGCATGCCCCAGACCGCGTTGCCGGTGTCCTCGCGCACGTATCCGGTGGGCGTCATGGTTTCCACCGGGGCGTCGAAACCGCCGTCGCGATAGGTGAACGTGGTATGCACGCGGCCGTCGTCACCCAATTCGTAGTGTTCCACGGCGTTATAGGCGTCGCGCTCGAACACGGTGGGGATGTTGCCGATCACGTACCAGCGGCCCATGAACCGCTCGAGGTCGACATGCTCGGCGGTCGCGATGGGTTCCTTCACGGCCGCCAGGCACCCCGACAGCAGCACGGCAACGACCCCGAGAGCGGCGGCGATCTTCACGAGCGCGCCGCGCGCGCGGGCGATGCGAAGGCTGCCGTCACATCGAGCGGCAGGTATCGCAAGACGCGTCCGTTCTCTAGCCGGGACTGAAGGTAGACCCAACGGCCGCTGTCGCGATAGTAGGCTACCTCGATACGAATCTCGCCGTCGTCGGAGTCGATCCGGTACGCATCCAGCGCCGCCGTCTCGGCGATGCCCGCCGGCGGGGATGCCGTGACCGGTTCGATGTTCACCGGGACCAGTTTACCCGTCTGCGCGTTCAGCAGCGCGTCGCTGTCCACGATATCCCGGTTCCAGTAGGCGAACGATCGCACGCACTCGCGCTCGATGGCGCGCGACTCGTCGCCGCTCGTCACCAGTATCCTGCCGCGCTCGCTGCGAGCGCTCACCGACAGCGACTCCCCGTTGTCGTCGGTCTCGGATTCGAGCCGCTGCAGGCAACCGCCGCGCCAGGTCTCGCTGTTGACATGGCGGTAGGAGTAAACCGGGATACGAAGAAACCGCACGTCGAAGCGCGCGTCGATCTCGACGTGCTCTCCCTGTCGGGTTCGGCGCACCACGAAGTCGTGGTGCCCGATCGGCTTGTCGTCGAGCAGCACGCGAAAGCGCCACGCGTCGGTTTCGATCACCTCCGTCGGTTCGACCTGGCCGAAGGCCAACGAGCTCGCGAGCAGCGCGGCGGCGGCGAAGACGATCCGGGGAAACGGGAATGGCGGATTGGTCACGTTTGGCTCCTCGGCCTCGGCGGGCCGGGCAGGAATGCATTGGTGCGTCGGACGTAGTCGGCATAACCGGGCCGGCGGCTGACGATGGTCTTCTCGAGCAGGGCAACGCCCGAGACTCTCAGCAGCAGCACGGTCATGACGACGGGAGAGACGAAGCTCCACCAGCCGCCGGCGGCCACCGCCATCAGGAAGAAACCCCACCAGATGCAGAAGTTGCCGAAATAGTTGGGATGTCGCGTGTAGCGCCACAGGCCCTGGTCGAGCACCTTGTCGGCGTTGGCGGGGTCGCCGCGAAAGCGCGCCAGCTGGTAGTCGCCCACGGCCTCGAAAATCATGCCGGTGGCCCACAGCAGGACGCCGGCGGCGTCCAGCCACGCGAGCGGCTCGGCGCTGTTGATCGCGGCCATCAGCGGCAGTGAAATCAGCCAGGCGAGGGCGACCTGGAGGCCGAACACGATGTACAGGCTCTTGTAGCGAAACCCCGGCTCGTTGTTGGCGCGGATGGTTTGGTAGCGATAGTCCTCGGCCTTGCCGCGATTGCGAATGGCGATATGCGCCGACAGCCTGAGCGCCCACAGCGCGACCATCGCCATCACGAGGGCCGCGCGCGCCCCGGGGTCGTCGGCCTGCGCGAAATACACGATGGCGCACAGCAGGAACATGAGCGACCACAGGACGTCGACGATGCTCACGTCGTTGCGCCGCAGGCTGTAGAGCCAGCCGACGAGCGCCAGTACCGCGAGGGCGGCAAGCGCCTGGAACCCGGCAGTGAAGTCGAACATTTACGCGCTCTCCCGGGCCAACGCCTGCGCCGGCTCCGTCGACCATCCGTCGAACCGGGCGGCCACGCGAAGCACCAACGGCATGATCAGCGCCCAGCCCGCCGCCAGGGCAATCGTCGCCTGGACGGGAGCGACGAACGTCACCCCGCCAAGCGCTTCGCCGGCAAGGTAGGCCAGCGGCCCGCCGGCCAGTCCGAGGCTGGCGGCGATCACGGGGTAGGCGCGCAGCCACCGCAGGCTCACGTTGAGCGTGGTGGAAAAACACACCCACAGCGCCACGATCCACACCGGCGCGAACGCGGGCCACGGCACGGGGGAGGCGTATGACAACCAGCCGCTCGCGGCGAAAAGACTGTCCAGGATCACGCCCGAGACCGTGACCGCCGCCATCGTCGCGAGCTCGGCTTGCGGTCGCGGCGCGCGAGACAGGTGCCAGGCCGCGATGACGATCGCGACGGGCACGGCGAGATACGGCCGTGATCCCGCGCCGCACAACACGCAGGCGAACCAGCCCGCCTGGAACACCAGGAAATTGGAGACGACGCGGCGCACCGTTTCAGGCTTCCCGCTTCTGGAACAGGTAGTGGCTCACGCCCCATTCCCCACCGTCCCGGTAACCGAACAGCTCCGCGCAGGCCATGAAGAACACGCGCCAGCGCATCATCCACGTGGCGGCGTTGCCGGATCCGTAGACGGTCCTGAAAATCGCCTCGACCGCGTCGCGATTGCGGTCCATCCGCTCCAGCCAGGCGTCGGCCGTGCGCTCGTAGTGATGGCCGTCCACGCGCCAGTGTCCGACGATGTTCAACCGCTGCTGGAAGTAAAGCGGCAGGTCGTCGCTCGGCATGATGCCGCCGGTGAAGAAGTGACGGCTCATCCAGTCGCCGGGGCCTTCGTCGACGAACTCGTAGGGCGTGCTCCGGTGCGAGAAGATGTGCATGAAGAAGCGGCCGGAGGGCAACAGCCAGTCGTGGACGCGCGAAAACAGCTCCTCGTAGTTGCGCATGTGCTCGAACATTTCCACCGACACCACGCGGTCGTAGAGCCGGCCGGCGAAAAACTCGTTCATGTCGGCGGTACGCACCTGCACGTTGGTGAGTCCGCGACGGCGTGCCTGCTCGGCGATGTAGGCACCCTGGGAAGCGGAATTGGATACGGCGTCCACCCGGGCGCCGGGGAAGCGCTCGGCGATCCACAAGGACAGCGAACCCCACCCGCAGCCCAGGTCGAGGACGGTCATGCCGTCGGCAATGCCGGCTCGCTCGCAGGCGAGCGCCAGGGACGCTTCCTCGGCCGCGTCGAGATCGTTGACGCCTTGGTCCCAGGTGCAGCAACTGTACTTGCGGCGGCTGCCCAGCACCTGTTCGAAGAACGCCGCCGGTACCTCGTAGTGCTGGCGGTTGGCGGCGTCCGCCAGGGGCGCGATCGGCGAGCGGCCCATGGCGGCGATGAACGCCTGCTTGCGTTGCGCGAGTGCTTCCGGGCCGTCGCTGCCTATCTCGGCAAGACGCTGACGAAGCAGCTGCCGGATTCCGGCGCGAACGACCGCGTCGGGTACCATGCCGCGTTCGATCCAGTTGATGACGCTTGCCGTGCTCATGACGTCCCCGCTTGAAGAAAGTGTGGCGTGAATATCGCGTGAACGTCGTCACGGGGCTGTCGACGGGGCGTGAAGAACGCGTGAATTCGACCGCAATCGTGCGATTTCAGCTTTCGTCGAGCCGCATGGCGCGGGCGCGGGGAAACGACACGCGAACGCGGGTGCCGACGTCGGGCTCGCTGTGGATATCGATCGGCCAGTCGAAGCGATCCGACATGCGGCGCACGATGGACAGTCCGATACCGTATCCCTGGCCCTGGTCGCTGCCGCGAAAAAACGGCTCGAAGGCCTGCGAGACCTGTTCCGGTTCCATGCCGACGCCGCTGTCCTCGATGGTGACGCCGCCGGCATCGATGGAAACCCTGACGGTGCCCGAGTCGGTGTAGGCGATCGCGTTCTTGAGCAGGTTGCCGAGCAGGACCGCGGGTACCCTGGGCGGCGCGTTGACCAGCAGCTTGCAGTCGGCGTGGACCGTGACGTCCACGGGCTTGTCGCCCATGACCAGTTTCACCCGCTCCACTTCCTCGTCCACGACCTCGTTGATGCTCACGCTGTCGGCCGCCAGGCCCTGCTCCGTCTCCCGCGCCAGTAACAGGAACGCCTCCACCAGTTCCTCCATGTCCCGCGCCGAGCGCTTGATACGCTCTATGT
The DNA here is from genome assembly GCA_030429665.1 of Gammaproteobacteria bacterium. Taxonomy (GTDB): domain Bacteria; phylum Pseudomonadota; class Gammaproteobacteria; order Arenicellales; family CAJQKF01; genus BQJD01. The sequence continues at coordinate 20,664 of JAUIEZ010000031.1, forward strand.
CGCGCCGCGCGCCCTCGCCGACATCGTCGCGGGACAACAGCACGTCGGTGGCGATGCCGATGACCGTCAGCGGCGTGCGCAGCTCGTGGCTGGCGTCGCGCGTGAAATGGCGTTCGCGCTCGACGAACGCGCGCAACCGCTCGGCGAAACCGGCCAGCGCGCGCGACAGCACCTGCACTTCGTTGTCGGCGATGGAGTGCGCCAGGTCGTCGGTGAACACCGCCGGGTCGGGCGCATCCGGGTCGAGCCGATTGACGCGGTAGGCGAGCGCCGTGATCGGAGACACCGCGCGCTGGGAAACGCGATACACGATCCACACCGACAGGTAGAGCACCAGCAGCACCAGCGTGAGCGGCACGATGCCGAACCACGCCGCGAGCGCGCTCACCTCCTCGCCGTCGAATACCAGGTACAGCCGCAAGTCGTCGTTGTCGGAAACGTAGACGGTGGAAAAACCGGTGTCCTGTTCCTGGTCGTGGAAGCCGGCGTCGAGGCCGTGCAGCCGCGCGGGCAGGTCGCTTTCGTCGCCTATGGTGGCGAGGTAGCCGGTGAGGTTATGGGTGTCGGGACGCGGGAAGTTCGGATCGTCCCGGTAGTGGTCCCAGAAGTGATGGGATTCCCGAACCAGCGCCTGCGTGATGAGGATCTCCTCGAGGATGACGCCGGCAAGGTAGATGCCGACCACGGTCGCGATGCTGATCGCGGCCGCCTGGAGGCCGAAGGTTCGACTGAGGCGCTTCTTGAGGCCGCCCTTAGTCATCCTCGACCGCGAGCCGGTAACCGAGGCTGGGAATGGTGTGCAGAAGGGGTCGGTCGAAGGGCTTGTCGATTGCCTTGCGCAACGTGTAGAGATGGCTGCGCAGGGTGTCGCTGTCCGGCAGCACGTCGCCCCAGATCTCGCGTTCCAGTTCCTGCCGGCTGACCACCCGGGGCGAGGCGCGCATCAGGGCGATGAGCAACCTGAGCGCGATGGGCGTAAGACTGAGCGATTTGCCGGCGCGCTGGATGGTGAGCGTGCCCGTGTCCAGGGTCAAGTCGCCCACCTTGAGCAGTTCGGGCGCCACCTCGCCGCGGCGACGGCGCAGCATGGCGCGGACGCGTGCTTCGAGTTCCTGGATGGCGAACGGCTTGACCAGGTAGTCGTCGGCGCCGGCATCGAGACCGTGGATCTTGTCGTCGAGCGTGTCCCGCGCGGTGAGCATCAACACCGGCGTATCCTTGCGCGCTTCGTCGCGGAACTTTCGACACAGCGCCACGCCGTCCATGCCGGGCAGCATCAGGTCGAGTATGATCGCGTCGTAGTCGTTGCTCACCGCCAGGTGCAGCCCGGTGATGCCGTCCGCCGCGTAATCCACGACGTAGCCCCGCGACTCTAGGTAAGCGTGCACCATCTCGGCAATGTCCCGGTGGTCCTCCACCAGGAGCAGGCTCCCCTGTTTGCCCGACTCTGTCGATTCGCGGGTCATCGTTCGCCGCCCCGTGCCTTCACGTTAAGTCAACCCGCGCAACCTACGCGCGGGACGGTGAAGATTTCGTGAAGGCGGGGCGCGGCACGCGCGGCCGTGCTAGATGCCGTAGGCCTTGCGCAGCAGGCTGACCGGGTGCTCGGCGTTCGATCCGTCGCCGAGCAGGTTGGACAGGTGCTGGGCGGCCACCGGGCAGTCGCTGCCGTAATGGTCGCTCTCGTGGCGCTTGATCTGGTTTACCACCGGCCGGCCGATCTTCACCGACGCCTGGTGAAATTCCTTCTTCACCGCGTAGGTGCCGTCGTGCCCGGAGCAGCGCTCGATGGCGTTGACCTCGGTGTCCGGCACCAGCGACAGCACCTCGCGGGTCTTCGGTCCGATGCGCTGCACGCGCTGGTGGCAGGCAACGTGGTAGGACACCTTGCCGAGCGGCTGCTTGAACTCGGTGTTGAGCAGTCCGTCGCGATGGCGCGCCGCCAGGTACTCGAACGGGTCGAACATGCGGTCGCGCACCAGCGCCACGTCTTCGTCGTCCGGGTACATGAGCGGCAGTTCCTGCTTGAACATGAGCACGCACGAGGGCACCAGGGCCATGATGTCGTAGCCGGCCTCGATGGCGCGCTTCATGACCGGGATGTTGTTTTCCTTCTGTCGCTCCACCGCGTCCAGGTCGCCGAGTTCCAGCTTGGGCATGCCGCAGCACTTCTCGCCGTCGAGCAGCGTCACCTCGATGCCGTTGTGCGCGAGCACCTCGATCAGGTCCTCGCCCAGCCCGGGTTCGTTGTAGTTCGCGTAGCAGGTGGCGAACAGCGCCACCTTGCCGGTGGTATTCCTGCCGGCCTTGGCCTCGCCCGCCAACGTGCCCTTGAAGCGCTTGCGCAGCGTGCTGCTGTGGTACTGCGGCAATTTCGCGTCGCGGGACACGCCCAGCGTCTTCTCCAGCATGGCGCGCATCGAGTCGCTGCGGTTGGCGGCATTGACCGCGTTCACTACCACCGGAATGCCGGCCAGCTTGCCCACCGTGTCGGTGCTGGACAGCATGCGATCGCGCAGCCGTGCGCCGTTCTTCTTGTGGTGCACCGCCTTGGCGCGCAGCATCAGGTGCGGAAAATCGACGTTCCATTCGTGCGGCGGCACGTAGGGGCACTTGGTGAGATAGCACAGGTCGCACAGGTAGCAGTGCTCGACCACCTTGTAGTAGTCCGACTTCTTCACGCCGTCGACTTCCATCGTCTCGGACTCGTCGACCAGGTCGAACAGCGTGGGGAAGGCCTGGCACAGGCTTACGCAGCGGCGGCAACCGTGGCAGATGTCGAATACCCGCTCGAGTTCCTTGTTCAGCGCCTCTTCGTCGTAGAACGAGACGGACTTCCAGTCGAGGGGATGGCGAGTCGGTGCTTCCAGGCTGCCTTCGCGGCTGACGTCTGACATGTGGATAACCTCGGGATACGATTGCAATCTCGATTCGTCGGACCGGCCGCGGCAGCAGCCGGAACGTATATACCTCGTAAATAATAGGGACGTTGCCCGCCGGCGTCTAATCGGTTGTCCGTGCGAAGTTCATAGGCGATATCGATGTCCGAGGCGTTCGTCGTTCGCCGGTCCGAAGCCGGGCGTCGCGCGAGTCAGGGACCGTCCGGCTCGTGCAGCCGCAACGTCCGGCCGTCGTCCGACAGCGTGCAGCGATAGACGCGAAGCGGGTCCTCGGCGGGCTCGTCGAGCGCCTCGCCGGAGGCGAGGCAGAAGCGGCTGCCGTGCAGCGGGCAGGAGACGGTGCCGTGCTTGAGCGCGCCCAGGGACAGCGAGGCGTCCTCGTGGGTGCAGGTGTCGGAGACGGCGTGAAAGGCGCCGTCCAGGTTGGCGATGAGCACGCGCTCGCCGAACGCCTCGACGCGCCGCATGGCGCCCGGCCCGGGCAGTTCGGCGAGCGGCAATTCGACGACCTTGCTCATGAGGCGCCCGCCGGTTCCACGGTGCCTCCCCGGTACCAGTCGAGCTCGCGTCGAAGACGCACGACGTGGCCGATGATGATCAGCGTCGGCGCGCCCACGTCGTGTCGTTTCACCTCGTCCGGCAGGGTCGCCAGGGTCGCGGTGATGACGCGCTGCTCGGCGGTCGTGCCCTTCTCGACCAGCGCCGCGGGCAAGTCGGCCGGCAGGCCGTGCGCCACCAGTTCGCGGCACAGGACCTCCACGCCGGTCAGCCCCATGTACACCACGACGGTCTGGTTCGGTTGGCATAACTGGGCCCAGTTCAGGTCCATCGCCCCGGACTTGAGATGACCGGTGACGAACACGCACGACTGCGAATGGTCGCGATGGGTCAGCGGTATGCCCGCGTACGCCGCGCAACCGGAAGCGGCGGTGATGCCCGGCACCACCTGGAAGGGAATACCCGCCGCCATCAATCCCTCGATCTCCTCGCCGCCGCGGCCGAAGATGAACGGGTCGCCGCCCTTCAGCCGCAGCACGCGCTTGCCTTCGCGCGCCAGTTCCTGCAGCAGTGAATTGATGCGCTGCTGGGGCACGGCGTGGTGCGCCTTCTCCTTGCCGACGTAGATGCGATCGGCGCCCTTGCGCACCATGTTGAGAATGGGTTCGGACACCAGCCGGTCATAGAGCACGACGTCGGCCTGCTGCAGCAGCCGCAGGGCGCGAAAGGTCAGAAGGTCCGGGTCGCCGGGCCCGGCGCCGACGAGATAGACCTCGCCGGTCTGTCGGGCCGACGGGTCGACCGCGTCGATGGCCGCCTCCAGCGCGCGATCGGCCTCGGCCACGTTGCCGGCGAACACCATCTCGGCCACGTTGCCCTGGAGCACCCGGTCCCAGAAACGCCGTCGCGCCGCCGGCGGCAGGCGCCGCGCCACGCGGCCGCGGAACTTCTCGATGAGCAGCGCGAGTTGCCCGTAGGCGGACGGAATCAGGCTCTCCAGGCGCGCGCGCAGCAGCCGCGCCAGCACCGGCGAGGCGCCGCCCGAGGACACCGCGATGGTCACCGGCGAGCGGTCGATGACCGACGGCACGATGAAGTTGCCCTCGCCGGAGCGGTCGGCGACGTTCACCAGCAATCGCCTTGCCGAGGCCTCGGCGGCCACCTCGCGGTTCACCGCCGGATCGTCGGTGGCGGCCACGGCGAGGTGCATGGCGTCGAGCTGCCCGGCCTCGAACGTCGTCTCGAGGTGGGTGAGCAGGCCGTCGGCCACCATGCGGGACAGCGTCGGCGACAGGGCGGGCGCCACCATGGTGACGGCGCCGCCGGCCTCGAGCAGCAGGTTGGCCTTGCGCGCGGCCACCTCGCCGCCGCCCACGACCAGGCAGGGCTTGTCACGAATGTCCAGGAACAGGGGCAGGTAGCGCATGGCGGACCGTTGGGTGAATGTCCTTAGTATTTCGTTGAATTTTCCGTGGTGTCCACGGGGGAATGAATACCCAAATGGCAGTATGCCCTGTAACGCACCGGTCAGGCGCCGATCAGACCGCCTCGGCGTGCAACTGCGCGGGCGGTATGCAAAGCCGGGACAGGTGCCCGGTCACGCGAGTGACGAGCGCCGACGGACCGCAGACGTACCAGTCGCAATCGGCGGGCGCCGCGCCGCCGCCCTGCGCGAAGCCGTCGATCGCGGCGGCGACGGCGTCGCTGGTTGCGACGGCAAAATCGAACGTGTCCAGCGCATCCCGCCAGCTGCGCAGCAGGTTGCCCAGGTAGTGACTGCCGGGTTCGTCCTCGACCAGCAGCAACCACACGGGGATGTCGCCGTCGAGCGACTGCGAATGCTCGATGATGCTTTTCAGCGGCGCCATGCCGGCACCGGCGCCGACCATCAGGCGCGGTCGCCGCGATTCGGCGTCGAGCACGAAGTCGCCGATCGGTCCCGACAACCTCAGCACGTCGCCCGCGCGCAGCGCGTCGAGCAGATCGCTCCCCGGCGAAACGTGGAAGTGGAGGTTGCGATCGTCGCACGGACAACTCGCGATGGGCAGCTCGAAGGACACGCCGTCGCGCCCGAGCCGGGCCCATTGACCGGCGAGGAATCGCAGGCGGCGCGTGCGCGGCGTCTGCACGTGCAGGAGCGTGGCGCTCGCGTCGATCGCGGACACCTTGCGTACCTTGACGTCGATTTCCTGCCATTCGATGTCGCCGCTGTCGAGGGCGACGCCGGTGTCCAGCACGAGATCCGTGGCGGCGCCGTGGCAACACAGCAGGAACCAGCCGGCCGCCGCGTCGGCGGCGGCAAACGCGAAGTCGCTGTGCCTGAGCCGGGTTACCTCGCCTTCGACGCGACGCGCGCGGCACTTGCCGCAGTTGCCGTTGCTGCAGCCGTAGTCGACCGGCAGACCGTTCGCGAGCGCGCTCTCCAGCAGGCTCTCGCCCGGATGGTTGTCGAAGGTGCGGCCCGACGGTCGAAGCGTCACGCGATGCGTCATGGCGGGCAAGTATCTGTATCGCGAGCGCAGGCGTCAAACCGGTTCGCCGATCGATTAAACGAGTCTATCGCGCGATCACCGATCGCATCGAACGCTGCCGCGGACGTAGTGTAGACTGGCGCCATGCGACCCTCCCGCGTCAAGGCTGTACTCGAAACCGAATTCGCCGCCCTGGCGCGCGGCACGCATACCCCCGTGATGTTGTGGGGCCCGCCGGGAGTCGGCAAGTCGCAGCTCGTCCACCAGGTGGCCGAACGTCACGGCGTGCCGCTGGTCGACATTCGCCTTTCCCAGCTCGAGCCCAGCGACCTGCGCGGCATCCCGTTTCGCGCCGGCGAGCGCGTGGAGTGGGCGGTACCGAACATGCTGCCGGACGCCGAGCGCCACGGTGCGCACGGCGTGTTGTTTCTCGACGAGATCAACTCGGCGCCGCCCAGCGTGTCGGCGGCCGCCTACCAGCTGATCCTCGACCGCCGGCTGGGGGAGTACCGGGTGCCGCCGGGATGGGCGATATTCGCCGCGGGCAACCGCCAGGGCGACCGTGGCGTGACCTGGACCATGCCGGCGCCGCTGGCCAACCGGTTCTGCCACTACGAGGTACAGCCCAACCTGGACGACTGGGTGGCGTGGGCCTACGCCTTCGGCATCGACGAGCGGCTGATCGCCTTTCTGCGCTTTCGCCCCGACCTGTTGTTCGATTTCGATCCGGCGCAGAATCCCTCCGCGTTCCCGTCACCGCGCACCTGGGAGTTCGCCCACCGGGCGCTGGAGAAGTTCGGCGACGACCATGCCACGCTGCCCGGCGCCCTGCAGGCCTGCGTGGGCGACGCCGCCGGTATCGAGCTGAACGCCTTCGTCGCCAATCTCGACCGGATGCCGGACATCGACGCCATCGTCGAGGGCCGCGACGCCCCGGTGCCGGCGGACCTCGACCTGCAATACGCCGTGGCCTCGGCGCTGGTGGGGCGCGCGGTGCGCAGCGGCGAGGGCGGGCCGCGCCGTGCCGCGGTGGGCCATATCCTCGACTACGCCGGCCGCTTCCCGCAGAAGGAGATGGGCGTGATGCTGGTCTCGGACCTGCAAAAGGCCGTCGGCACCGACGTGTTCGAAGCGCCCCAGTTCGCCGCCTGGGCGAGCCTGGTGGCCGATGTCGTGCTGGCCGCCGACAGCCCGGGCCGGTGACCGGGCCCGCGCCTTGAAACCTGCCGATCCCGGCAGGCTGATTTCCGCCGCCGCCACGCGGCTCGTGCTCGACCGCCCGTTTCTCGGCGCGCTCGCCCTGCGCCTGCCGGTGCGTCCCGGCGGAGCCTGGTGCCGCAGCGTCGGTACCGACGGCCGCGCCTTCTACTACAACCCCGCCTACGTCGCGCGGCTGTCGGTCGGCGAAGTCGAGGCCGCGCTGGCCCACGAGGCGCTGCACTGCGCCCTCGGTCACTTCGCGCGGCGCGGTCACCGCGAGCGGCATCGCTGGGACGTGGCCTGCGATTTCGCGGTGAACGCGCTGCTCGTCGCCGAGGGCATGCGCCTGCCGCCGGATGCCATTCACCTGCCGGAGTACGCCGGCATGAGCGCGGAAGAGATCTATCCGTTGATCGACGAGAACCCGGAATCGGAGCCCCACGACCAACACCTGTTCGAGGGCGAGGGACCGGCCAACGGAGACGGCGGCGAGTCCGGCGACGGCGCCGCCCGACGACCGCCGCCGCTGGCGAGCGAAGAGCGCGAGTTGCTTGCCGAGCAATGGCGCCAACGCGCCGCCGGCGCCGCCCAGCAGGCGCTGCAGGCCGGACGCATGAGCCGGGAGATGGCGCGGCTGGTGGACCGGTTGCTGGTCGGGCGCATGCCGTGGCGGGCCCTGCTCGCGCGGTTCGTCTCGTTCACCGGGCGCGAGGACTTCGACTACCATCGCCCGTCGCGGCGTGAAGGGGACGCGATCAGGCCGGGCCTGCGCAGCGCGAGGGTCGAGCTGGCCGTGGCGGTGGACACCTCGGGCTCGATATCGCCGACCGAGCTGGAGGAGTTCGTGGCCGAGATCGACGCGCTCAAGGGCCAGGTGAGCGCCCGCGTCACCCTGTTGGCCTGCGACGCGGCACTGCATGCCGATGCGCCGTGGCGCTTCGAGCCGTGGGAGACGATGCGCATGCCGGCATGGGCCGGCGGCGGTGGCACCAGCTTCGTGCCGGTATTCGAGTTCCTGGAACGCGAGGACGCCCCGCCCGACGCGTTGGTCTATTTCACCGACGCCGACGGTGTCTTTCCGGCGCGCGCGCCGGGCTACCCGGTGCTCTGGCTGGTCAAGGGCCGCGCCGGGGTGCCCTTCGGCGAGCGCATCCAGCTCGGCTAGGTGTTCGCGGCCGCTGATCGGAGCGTTGCCGTTCCCGCGACGACATTGAATTGAACGACGTCGTCCAGGCCCGACGGTACAATGTCCGACACCGTGCCGTGCATTCACGCACGTTGATCAATCCGTTGCCTGTCCAGGAAACGACCACGTGAGCATCGACATCGAGATACGCCGCGCCGAACCCGACGACTATCGGGGCCTGCAGTCCATTCATGCTCAACCCGGCGTCATCCGCGGCACGCTCCAGCTGCCGCTGCCGTCCGCGCAATTGTGGAAGCAGCGACTCGCCGATGCGCCGGAGAGCATGCACAACCTCGTGGCGCTGGTCGACGGCGAGATCGTCGGCGCCGCGTCGCTGTGGCAGGAATCCCGCTCCGCGCGCCGGCGCCATGCCGCGGGACTCGGCATCGTCGTGCACGACGGCTGGCGGCGACGGGGCGTCGGCGCGGCCCTGATGGAATCGCTGCTCGATCTCGCCGACAACTGGCTAAACCTGGTGCGCGTGGAACTCAACGTGTTCACCGACAACGACGCGGCCATCTCGCTGTATCGCCGTTACGGCTTCGAGGTGGAGGGCACCATGAAGCGTTACGCCTTCCGCGACGGTCGGTTCGTCGACGCCCACGTCATGGCGCGAATCAGGCCGCCGGCCACGCTGCCCCGATGACAATATTTACGACGCTACGATAATTGACAGTGGGCGCCACGCGTTCTTAATATAAATCGGATACGCGGCTGATCGGAAACGATCACGCCTGAAATGAACTCACGCACCGCGGGCTCAATAGTATGCGCGCGGGCGGCGTTTACCACGGAATACATGGAAGGGGTAGTCATCATGCCTATCGCCAAGAAGAACGGCGCCAAGCCCCGTCGTCGGCGCAGCGCCACCGAAAACCTCGCTGTTCCGACACAAGATCCACCCGTACTGCGCACGTTGGCCGTCGCCCTCGCCGCCACCGGAATGGTCGCGCTGCCGAATCCCGGCGCATGGGCAGTGGACATCGTCGGCGGCCCCAATACCGACACGACCGGCAACAACGCCTTCATCGGTTCCGGCAACACCACCGGTGCCGGTTCGGACCACAACCTCGTCATCGGCAGCACCAACACGGTGGGTGATTCCAGCGACAACAACGCCGTGTCAGGTGACTCGAACGAGCTGGGTTCTTACAGCGAAAACAACGCCGTGTCAGGTGACTCGAACGAGCTGGGTTCTTACAGCGAAAACAACGCTGTGTCAGGTGACTTGAACAGGCTGGGTGATTTCAGCGACAACAACGCCGTGTCGGGTCTCTCGAACACGGTGGGTTATTTAAGCGACAGAAACGCCGTGTCAGGTGACTCGAACGTGGTGGGTAGTTCCAGCGTCAACAACCTCGTGTCTGGCGGCTCGAACGAGCTGGGTGGTTTCGGCCGCAGCAACGTCGTGTCGGGTGACTCGAACGCGCTGGGTGATTTCAGCGACAACAACGCCGTGTCAGGTGACTCGAACGAGCTGGGTTCTTACAGCGACAACAACGCTGTGTCAGGAGACTCGAACACGCTGGGTTATCATAGCGAAAACAACGCCGTGTCAGGAGACTCGAACGCGCTGGGTGATTTCAGCGAAAACAACGCTGTGTCAGGTGACTCGAACACGCTGGGTGATTCCAGCGACAACAACGCCGTGTCAGGTGACTCGAACACGCTGGGACGAAACAGCGATGGCAACGTCGTCGGCGGCTACAACAACGAACTTGCCGGGTATAACTTCCATAACGCGGTCTTCGGCGAGGACAACACGTTGGGAAGCGGCGGCGACGAGAACATCGTTGGCGGTGACTACAACACGTTGGGAGAAGACAGCGGCCAGAACATCGTCGTCGGCGTAGAGAACACATTGGGAGATGGGAGCGACGGAAATACCGTCTCGGGCGACCAGAACACGCTGGGCGATTACGCCGACGACAACGCCGTGAGCGGTTCGCGGAACACCCTGGGCTACCGTGGCTCCTACAATATCGTTGGAGGCTATGAAAACGCCGTGGGCGCGTACGGGTCGGGCAACGCGGTGAGCGGCTTCTCGAACGAACTCGGGACGGTTGCCGTCGGCAACAGCGTGAGCGGCTCCCACAATACCCTGGGGGAACGCAACCGCGCCAACCTCGTCAGCGGCGAATACAATTCGCTGGGGGATGACGCCTCCGACAATATCGTCACGGGTACCGGTAACTCGCTGGGTTACGACTCGCGCGGCAACGCGGTGAACGGACTGTTCAATAATCTCGGGGCCGGTGCCGCCGCCAACAGCGTGAACGGTTACCGAAACACGCTCGGGGACAACAACGCGGGCAACCTCGTCAGCGGTATTTATCATTCCATCGGGACGAACGGCTTTGCCAACACCGTGAGCGGTGCCGGCAACGTTCTTGGGGACAATGCCGAATTCAACAGTATATCGGGATACGGCAACCACCTGGGAAGTTCCGGCATTGGCAACAGCGTTTTCGGGGTGTACAACTCGATCGGCGCCTACAGTAGGACCAACAGCGTCTCCGGAATGGGAAACTCGATCGGCGCCAACAGCACATACAACGTGGTTCACGGAACCGGCAACACGCTGGCAACGGGTTCCTACAACGTCTTTGTCATGGGCGCAGGCAACGCCGTGTCGGGTGGTCCGAACGTCGTTGGCGGCGTGAACAACAACGTCTCCGGGATCGCCAACATCGTCTCGGGATTCGGCGCGTCGGCCGGCGCCGATCGCGGCGTGGTGCTCGGATACGGCGCGTCGGTCAGCGCCGACGACGGCGTCGCCATCGGCTCGGGCGCGACGGCCAGCGCCTCCGGTTCGGTGGCTTTGGGCGCGGGCTCGGTGGCCGACCAGGCGAACACCGTGTCGGTCGGCAGTCCGGGTAGCGAACGGCGAATTACGAACGTGGCGCCCGGGGTCGATGGCACCGACGCCGTCAACGTCGACCAGCTCAGCGCGGTGAGTTCCTATAGTGTCGACAATCGCCGGTTGATCGATCGGAACAGCGGCCGTATCGAGGACAACCGTCGCATGATCGGTTACAACAGCGGCCGCATCGAGGACAATCGCCGGTTGATCGGTTACAACAGCGGTCGCATCGAGGACAATCGCCGGTTGATCAATTACAACAGCAGCCGCATCGAGGGCAACCGCCAGGCCATCGACGTCAACAGCCAGCGCATCACCAACCTGTCCGGAAGCCTAGAGAACGTTCGCGAAACCGCCTACCGGGGTATCGCCGCGGCGTCGGCATTGAACTGGGTGATGACTCCTTCCCAGCCGGGCAAGACGACCGTTTCGTTCGGCGGCGCGTCGTTCGAGGGCGAACAGGCGTTCGGTATCAACATGGCGCACTGGCTCGGGGGCGTCGCACCCGAGCGACGGGCGACGGTCACGTTCGGCGTGGCCGCGTCGGGCGATACCGAGGTCTATCGTGTCGGCGGCGGATTCGAGTTCTAGCCGGTTTCGGCCGTCTGCTCGCGACATCGCCCCGGATGCGGATCGGTCATCGGACGGCGGTGTCCGAACGGTAAGCCTCGCGGCGCGAACCCCGGCGCGGCGCACGGTATAATTCGTGCCCGACGAGCGCCGTCGGTTGGCGTCGAACCCACCCGTGTCACCTGAACTGGAGAGGCCTGCCCCATGCCGATCGTGTCCGCCGCGCAAGCACTCGAAAGGCTCAAGGAAGGCAACAGACGTTTCGTCGAGGAGGACGCCACCCGTGCATTCAGCGCCGGCGCGTCGCGGCGCAGCCAACTGGTGTCCGGCCAGAACCCGTTCGCCATCGTGCTCGGCTGCTCGGATTCGCGCGTGCCCGCTGAAATCGTCTTCGACCAGGGTCTCGGCGAGCTGTTCGTCATCCGCGTGGCCGGCAACATCGTCTCGCCCTCCCAGGTCGGCAGTATCGAGTTCGCCGCCGAGCGGTTCGGCACGCGGCTGGTCGTCGTGCTCGGTCATTCGACGTGCGGCGCGGTGCAGGCGACGGTGGAGGAGCTCGAGCGGCCGACGGAGGCGCGCTCGCCCAACCTGCGCGCCATCGTCGACCGCATTCGTCCCTCGGTCGAGACGCTGTTCGAAACCGACCTCAAGCACGATCGCGATGCGCTGCTGAAACACGCCGTGCGCGCCAACATCCGCCTGTCCGTCGCCCACCTGCAGCACGGCTCGCGTCTCCTCGAGGACCTGATCGAGAACGACGGCCTCGCGGTCGTCGGCGCCGAGTACTCCCTCGCGACCGGGGCGGTGGAGTTCTTCGACAGCATCCCGCCGTCCTGAACCCGGGCGCCGCCGCCGGTCGCTTCACGGCGCGCGCCGCGCCTTTGCCTCAGCCTGGCACCGACACGGCGGCGAGGATGTTCAAAGGGCCCGCCGTTCGCACCGCCTGCAGCCTGTCCTCGTCGGGCACGAACAGCGATCCCGCGTAGCCCAGTCCGTTGATGGAGACGCCATGGGCGAACTCCGCCGTGCGGGGCGCGAGAAACAACCACCGGCGCGTCGCCAGCAGGTTGTAGGGCATGCCCTGGCGGTCCCCCGACTCGTCGGCGACAGTGTCGACGCCGGTCGCCGCCAGCATCCGCCGATAAAGCACCTCGACGTGACGTGCCGCGGTGACGGAATCCGCCTCGTCGGATACGTCGAGCCGTGCGAATGCGTGCCTGAAAGGCAGCGCGCGGATGAATTGGATTTCGTGACCCGGGGCGGCGGAATTGAACAGCGCCGCGAACGGGAAGGCGTGCTCGCCGTCGAAAAGCGGAAGCGGCACCACCTGCAGGTGCTTGTGACGCTGGCTGGCGCCGGCGACAGTGCCGCCGTTGTAGAAGCCGAGCGAAGGGTAACCCGACAGGCATTGCCACAGCGCCGAGAAATCTTCGCGCGTGAGCAGGCGCTCCTGGTGCTCGTACGCGCGCGTCACCACGAGCAGGTGGTGCGGGACCACGTTGAACTTGTTGAGCACGGCGACGTGGCGCTCGCCCACCGGCCCGACGGTCAGCGCCCGTTCCGGCGGCAGGAACGGGTTGTAATCGTCGCCGCGGCGCTTGCGTTCCTTGCGCTTTCGCTCGAGGTTGACGGCGATGCGCACGATGAACGGAACGCCGTCCTGTTGCAGTCGAACCGCGCGGGTGTCGATGGATTGCAAGGCGCCCGATTCGATCGCGCGCCGCGTGGTGGTCACAACGGCGTGCCAGGTTGGACCGTTCATCATGCCGTGTTGAACCGTCGATCGGAAAATGGTCGGGTTGTTCGGGACGTCGAATCGGTCGAACGATACCGGATGCGACATCGCGTTGTCCCGGGTAATGCGCGACGCATGCCGTTCTGCCGGCAGAGTTCGCGGTGTCGTTCGCGTTGCACGACGTCTATACGGTTCGAAACGCCGGGACGGCATAAACGTAAAGCCGGAGCATGCCGAACGCTGACCCGCGTTGAATGTCCGAACGCGAAATTCCGCTGTAGTGGCATCGGTTTCAAAATAAAGATAACCTGAAAGTCGTTTTCCGATTCCCCACCGCAACCGAGCGAGGAATTGCCATGACACCCAGGAAACGATTCCTGATCGGGGGCGGCGGCGCGCTGATGCCCGTCCTCGTATCGATACTCGCCGTTGACGTCGCCACCATCATCGACAGCGATTCGGGGATGACAACCGGCAATGTCGTCGGATTCGTCATTCGCTACATCATACTGTTCGTCGTCGGCGGCGTGGTGGCATGGCTGCACGAAGACGAGCAGAAGTCGTTCAAGCTGTTCGAGCTGGGCATTGCCGCGCCCGCCCTGATCACGTCGCTGGTAACGGCCCAGGGCGTCGTCGTCCGCGACGGCGACGTCGCGCCCGGCGGGGGCGGGTCGACGATGCACGAGTTCTCCATCGTGCAGCAAGCGTACGCCGCCGGCGGCGAAGCGCCGGGAAGCGACAGCATCGTCGTCGCCGGACTGATCGGGGACGTGTTGTCCGGGATCACCGGGCGCGCGTACAAGGAGGCCAACGTGCGCAAGGGGGCCACCGTGGAATCCGAGCCGGTGGTCGAGCCCGTTGCCGAGCCGATTGTCGAACCGGTGGTCGAGGAAGTCATCGAGGTTCAACCAACCGAGGTCGTCTATCCGGGCAGCGAGCCTGACGACCCGGAGGCCGCGGGTCTCAGCGAGAGCGAACGGATCGAGGCACTCGAGGCCGAGGCCGCGGCCGCCCGGGCACGCGTGGAGCAGCTCGAACGCGAACTCGAGGCCGCGAAGTCCGCGCCGGCGGACTGAACCCCGCTTTCGCGGGGAGCGGGAATCGACCACGATCCCCGGCCGCTTCACGCCGGTCACGAACGCCCCGCGCGCCCGCCGGCGAAGCGGGCCTGCCGCCATTCGCCGCCGCGCCGGTCTTGTCATGCGAACGTTTTTTGTGCTAAAACAAACAAACGTTTGGTTTTTATTCGATCACGATGAGCAAGCCCGCGAAGCTGCCCCGACCCGCGCGCCAGGACAACCGCCGACAGTTGGTGCTCGACGCCGCTGCCGCCCATTTTCGCGCGCGCGGCTTCCACGCCGTGAGCATGCGCGAAATCGCCCGTGCCGCGGGTATGATCGCCGGATCGATCTACTACCATTTTCCGTCCAAGGAGGACCTGTTCCTCGCCGTGTACGAGGAGGGCGTGCGCAGCATCAGTGCCCGCGTCCGCGAGGCGGTCGCCGGCACCGACGATCCGTGGGAGCGCCTGTCCCGGGCCTGCCGCGCGCACACCGGCATGCTGCTGGAGGAAAGCGACTACGCCCAGGTCATCCTGCGCGTGTTCCCGGACGACGTGCCGGCGGCGCGCGCGACCCTGGTGGCGCTGCGCGACGACTACGAGATGCTGTTCCGCGAACTGGTGGACGAGCTGCCGCTCGCCGACGGCGTCAATCGCGCCATGGTGCGCCACATGCTGCTGGGCGCGCTCAACTGGGCCAAGTTCTGGTACCGGCCGGGCGGCATGACCCCGGGCGAGATCGCCGACGCCATGGTCGCCGTGCTGCGGAACCCGGCACAATCCAACGAGGTACGCACAGATGCCTGAAGTCATGATCAACACGCGGCCGGCGCGGGTGCTGGTCACCAAGATCGGCCTGGACGGCCACGATCGCGGCAGCCGCGTCGTCGCCGCCGCGCTGCGCGACGCCGGCATGGAAGTGGTCTACACCGGACCGTGGCAGTCCATACCGGACGTCGTGAAGCTCGCCACCGAGGAGGACGTCGACGTCATCGGCATCAGCTCCCTCGCCACCGATCACCTGCTGGTGCCCAAGCTCATGCGCGCGCTGCAGGAAGCGGACATGGCGCACGTCGGCGTGGTGGTCGGCGGCATCGTGCCCGACGACGAGGAGGCGATGCTGCGCGAGGCCGGCGTCGACCGCGTATTTCATCCCGGCAGCAAGCTCGACGAGATCGTCGAGTTCGTGCGCCGGCGCGCCGGCGAGGCGCAGCAGCACCCGGAAAGGCTGTAGCCGAAAACCGATAACGAGACGAGAGACATGCTTCGCCGCGCACGGACCGGCACCGAAGCCGTTCAACCAGCGACCGCAACGAGCGAAACCAGTGCCATGAACAAGCCCACCCAGGTCTCCCTGCCCGGATTCGAGCAATGGCGGCAGGACTTCGACGAGCAATTGCCCGACGCGCGCGAGATAAGGAACCGCTCCGGCATCGTCATCGAACCGCTGTACACGCCGCGCGACGTCGCCGGCGACTACGAGGACAAGCTCGGCTACCCCGGCCAGGCGCCCTATACCCGCGGCATCTACCCCACCATGCACCGCGGCCGCACCTGGAGCCAGCGCCAGCTCATCGGCCTCGGCCTGCCCGAGGACTACAACACCCGCGTGCGCCGCATACTCGACGCCGGCGCCAACGCCATCAGCCTCATTCCCTGCAACTCGGTGTATCGCGGCATCGACGCCGATAAGCTCGACCCCGAGATCCTCGGCACCTGCGGCACGCTCATCAATACCGTGGACGACATGACCGCGTGCATGGAGGGCATCCCGCTCGGCAAGATCTCGACGGCCATGAACGACCCTTCGCCGTTCACCATGCTGGCCCAGCTGCTGGTGGTGGCCGAGCGGCGCGGCATCGACTGGAAGCACATCACCGGCACCTCGAACCAGAGCGACTACATCTCCCACTTCGTTGCCAACCACATGTTCTTCCGCCTCGCCCTGCCGGGCGCGCGGCGGCTCCTCGTCGACCACATCGCCCATGCCCGCGCCTTTGTTCCCGGCTGGAACCCTTTGTCGGTGGTCGGCCAGCACATGCAGCAGGGCGGCGCCACACCCGCCGAGGCCATGGCGCTCACGCTGTCGAGCGCCATCCAGTACGCCGAGGACTGCCGCGAGCGTGGCCTCGATCTCGAGGACGTCCTGACCCGCTTCACCTTCTTCTTCGACATCTCCATCAGCTTCTTCGAGGAGGTCGCCAAGTTCCGCGCCGGCCGGCGCATCTGGGCGCGCATCGTCGGTGAACGCTTCGGCGTGAAGAACCCCAAGGCGCGGCGCTTCAAGTTCCACGCCCAGACCTCCGGCGTCGACCTCACCCGCCAGCAGCCGCTCAACAACATCGCCCGCGTCACCGCGCAAGCCATGGCCGGCATCTTCGGCGGCCTGCAGTCCCTGCACACCGACGCCTTCGACGAGGTGCTCTCCACGCCCACCGAGGAAGCCGCGCGCATCGCCATCGCCAGCCAGAACATCCTGCGCCACGAGGCGCACCTCACCGACGTCATCGATCCCCTCGGCGGCAGCTACTACGTGGAGCGCCTCACCGACCAGATGGAAGAGCAGATCCTCGATGTCATCGCGCGCATCGACGACCTCGGCGGCATGTACAAGGCGGTGGAGGCCGGCGAGGTGCAGCGCATGCTGGGCGAATCCGCCATGGCCTTCCAGCGCCGCGTGGACGACGGCGAGGAAGTCATCGTCGGCGTCAACGCCTACGACACCGAACACGAGATGGACATCCCGGTAAAACCCCTGCCGCGCCCGCCCCGCGAGCACATCGACCGCTACTGGCAGCGCCTCGCCGACTACCGCGCGAACCGCGACCCGTCGAAAACCGACCGCGCCCTCGACCAACTCGTAAACGCCGCCAATGACCCCAAGGCCAACCTCTACGCCGCCGTCATCGACGCCACCCGCGCCGAGGCGACGCAGGGCGAGATCATCACCCGCCTGCGAGACACCCTCGGCGACGGCCAACCGCTGATCGTGCCGTGAGCGAGGCCGCCGACGACAGGATAAACCGCCTCGTCGAGCGCATCACCGCGGGAGATACCGCGGCGCTGGCCCGCGCCATCACCGCCGTGGAGGCCGCCCGCCCGGCCGCCTCGCAATTGCTGGCAAGGCTTCAGCCCCGCGTCGGCCGCGCCATGACCGTGGGCTTCACCGGCCCGCCCGGCGTCGGCAAGTCCACCCTCATCAGCGCCTTCGTCAAGGAGATGCGCAAACGCGGCGAGACCGTCGCCGTGCTGGCCGTGGATCCGTCCAGCCCGGTCAGCGGCGGCGCAATCCTCGGCGACCGCGTCCGCATGGCCGAACACGCAGGCGATGAAGGCGTCTTCATCCGCTCCATCGCCTCCCGAGGCCACCTCGGCGGCCTCTCGCGTACCACCTCGAGAGTCGCGGACCTCGTCGATGCCGCCGGCTTCGACGTCGTCGTCATCGAGACCGTGGGTGCGGGGCAGTCGGAGGTGGAAGTCGCCGGGATTGCCCAGACCACCATCGTCGTCACCTCGCCCGGTGCCGGCGACGACGTGCAGGCCATCAAGGCCGGGATTCTCGAGGTGGCGGATATCCTCGTGGTGAACAAGGCCGACATGGAGGGGGCGAAGCAGGCCAGGCGGGCGCTCAAGGCCATGCTTTCCCTGCGGGTGAAGGGGCACCTTGAAGTGCCGGTGATTGACACCGTCGCGATACGCGGCGAGGGTATCGAGAAACTGGCCGACGCGGTGGGGCGCAACCATGAGCGCGCTGCGCCCGCCGACCGGGACGCGGCGAGACGGGAACGGTTTGTGGCGCTGCTGGCCGAGTGCGTGGAGCAGGCATGCCAATCGCGCCTGAAGGCGCTGGATGGTGACCAACTGGAACGGCTGCAGGATGCCGTGGAGCGGGGGGAGCGCGAGGCGGACGCCATCGCCGCCGCGATCATGGACGGCGGCCTCGCTTCGGCGGTGAGCTAAACCCGCCCATACCGCCCACTTCCGGCGCCGCGTCAATTATTCATTGACCGATCCATAAAATAAAAACTATATTCTTCGCTTATATGGAGTGAAATAAAAAAGCCGGTCCTGTTGGAAATACCAATTTTCGACGCGAAGGCAATCGTTGAAACTTTTCGAGAACAAATTAAGAGCACGCGGGTCAACGATCCAGGGGGCTGGGTATTGGCTCAGTCTGAAATCTTCCGCTTCTTATACGGCCCGCGTTTCTTCGGTGCCGTGATCGGCGCGAGGTTCGCTATTTCCTCCAGCGTCCAGACGTGATCGGCAATCCCCGCCTCCATCGCGGGCGTCACCTTCAGCGAGCCGTGAATCCGCCCGAAATTGTAGTACATGAAGTGCAGCGACACCGCGTGCATGTGGTTTTCCAACTTCTTTGAGAATGCGTTGGTCAGGCGGGTGAACCGACGCATCGACATGCGCATTGTCAGGTTCTGCCGCTCGACGTAGCTGGTGGAGATATGGTCGAAGTCAGGAAACCCGTTGATCCGCTCCTTTCGGGTCTCGATGCACTCTGCGGGACTGTACCGCGTCTCGTCCTGCGTGCTCTCGTAAACCTTGATTAGCTGGGCGAAGTCCACTTCATTGTGGAATGCCCGCTCAACCGCTTCCAGATACATTCGGTGGCCGTCCGTGGTCAGTTGCGGGACGTACTTCATCCGCGCCGCCACATTCTTCATGAACTCGGTGGCGATCTCCAGATTGCGCGGCCCGACCTGCCAGCACGGCACTAGCTTGGTATCGGCACAGATCGCGGTGAACGTCCACACGTCGCCTAGCCCGAAAATCCCCTTCATTTCCTGCGGGACGTTCTTCTGCTTGCAGCCGACGAACGACCAGATTTCATCGACCTGGATTCGCTTGCACGGCACGTTGACCAGGTGCTTGTCCTGATAGTCGAGGCAGGCCGCGCCCACGTCGCGCAGTAGCTTGTCCACGGTATTCCTGGACACGTCCGCGATTCTGGCGGTGGACCGCAGGCTGTTGCCTTCCACTAGCAGGTGGAGGGATAACGTAAATTATTTTTCGCACATTTGAGGAGGCGGTGGTCTCCGTGGTGTAGTTGGAACGGCGACGCTACAACACACCAAAGAGAACCACCACCATGCAAGAAGATAGCAAAGAACTGGGCCGGGTTGTCCAGATCGACGAGGGACGGATCAAGGATCACCTGGGCGAGCTGGTCCGGGGCACCGTGGAGGAGACGCTGAACGCGATGCTGGACGCCGAGGCCGATACGCTGTGCGGCGCCGGGCGCTACGAGCGCAGCCCTGACCGAGTCGATACACGGGCTGGGAGCTACAAGCGCAAACTGCACACGCGGGCCGGGGAAGTGGAGCTGAAGATGCCGAAGTTGCGCACGCAAACCTTTGAAACGGCGATCATCGAGCGTTATCGTCGCCGGGAAAGCTCGATCGAGGAATCGCTGATCGAGATGTACCTGGCCGGAGTCTCCGTGCGTCGGGTGGAGGACATCACGCAGGCGCTGTGGGGCACGAAGGTCTCGCCCGGAACGATCTCGAACCTGAACAAGAAGGTTTACGAGCACATCGAGGCGTGGCGTAACCGCCCGATCGAGCAGGAGCAGCCATACGTGTACCTCGATGGGATCGTTCTCAAACGCAGCTGGGCCGGGGAGGTGAAGAATGTCTCGGTACTGGTGGCGATCGGGGTCGGCAAGGACGGCTATCGGCGGATTCTGGGCGTCTGTGAGGGCCACAAGGAGGACAAGTCCGGCTGGAGCGCGTTTCTGGCGCACCTGAAGGAGCGAGGGCTGCGCGGCGTCAGGTTGGTCATCTCCGACGCCTGCCTGGGGTTGGTGGAGTCGGTCAACGAGTATTTCCCCGAGGCCGATTGGCAGCGCTGCGTGGTACACCTGTATCGCAACGTGTTCAGCCACGTGCCGAGCCACAAGATGAAGGAAGTCACCCTGCTGCTCAAGGCGATCCACGCCCAGGAGAGCCAGGCGTCGGCACGCGAGAAGGCCGAGCAAGTTGTCGCCAAGCTTCGCGCGATGAAGTTACGGACCGCCGCCGACCTGGTGGCCGAGAAGATCGAACAGACCCTGACCTACTATCGCTATCCGCCATCACACTGGGCGCGGATCAAGACGAACAATCCGCTCGAGCGCATTATGCGAGAGATTCGCCGGCGAACGCGGGTCGTTGGGGCATTCCCCGATGGGCACTCGGCGTTAATGTTGGTCGGCGCCCGATTACGGCACATCGCGGGAACGAAATGGGGAACGCGCAAGTACCTTCGAATGGAGTTGCTCGACCAGGAGGAAATCGAAAAGCAACTGACCGCGTGAGACTGCCGCCAATCAGAATGTGCGAAAGATATTTGACACTACCGAAACGAGTCGCTCAAGATACCCTTCGGCGCATACAAGAAGCGATCACTAATCTACAGAGAATGGATAGCTATGAATGCGAGGGGAAACCGTATTCGGTTAGTAGCGTGGCCAAATCATCCGTCGCGTTCTCCGTTTACGAATCACGAGATATGGACGGCTTCGGTGAAAGAGTATGTAGAACGATAGGAAATCGAGGCTTAATAAGTCGCCGAAGTAGATCCTAGGCTGTGAGGTCTATGAGTTGATAACCTGTAGAAGTCGCGACCAGATCTGACACTTCAGGATTTCAAGCGGGTGGGAACTGAGCTTGAAAAAATGAGGGTTACCGGTTCTGATGGAGGTGCTAACACTTCATCAAGAACCTTAGAGGTAACCCTCATGTTGCATAGTAGCGATAAAGTCATCAAGCATAAAGTCGGTTTGCTTAACCTGGCGGAGGAGCTGGGGAACGTTTCGAAAGCCTGTCAAATCATGGGTTTATCAAGAGATACGTTCTACCGATACAAGGCGGCTGTCGACGACGGCGG
>JAUIEZ010000201.1 GCA_030429665.1 Gammaproteobacteria bacterium
TCCCGATGATCTGCTCTTCGGTAAATCGCTTCTTCTTCATGAGCTTCTCCTCGTTGGGGAAACCCTAACATATCAACTGGTCCAATTATCGCAGGGCAGGCCACGAGCAGTACGACCTCGAACACCGTCAGCGCGGCGCTGGTCGAGAAGTGCTGCGGCATGAAGCAGGCGGTTTGGGCGCGTTCGGCGGGTCGTAAGGCGCGAATGTCGACGCCGTCGACAATCACCGTGTTCTCTCCCGGGTCGAGCAGCCCGGCGATGCACCGAAACAGCGTCGATTTGCCCGAAGCGTTGGGTCCGAGCAGCGCCGTCAGCTGGCCGCGTGGCAGTCCCTCGATGTTGATATCCTCGAGCACGGCGCGTTTGGCGTATCCGAAGTTCAATGAGTCGATGCGAAGCGCCACTACCAGAACCGCCGGCGATTGGTCAGGATAAGGCTCACGAAGAAGGGTATGCCGATGAGCGACGTGATGATGCCGATGGGGTAGACGACGCCGGGTGTGATGGACTTGCTGGCGATGCTGGTCAGCGACAGGATCAACGCGCCGCATATGACCGACAACGGCAGAAAGTGACGTTGATCCTCCCCGCACAGCAGTCGCGCGATGTGTGGACCGACGAGGCCGACAAAGGCAATGGTGCCGACGAACGAGACGGCGGTCGCCGTCAATAGCGAGACACCGACGAGTATCTCGATACGCAGCCGCTTGACGTCGATGCCCAGGCTCACAGCCTTGTCGTCGCCCATGCGCAGCGCGGTCAATGCCCAGTTGCGATGTACGAAAAACGGCAGAACCAGAACGAACACGGAGGCGCACGCCGCGATCTTGGTCCAATCGGCACGCGACAACGAGCCCATCATCCAGAATACGATCTGCACCAGTTGTGCTTCGGAGGCGGCGTACTGCATGAGTCCGAGCATGGCGTCGAATCCGAACATCAGGGCAATACCGACCAGAATCATCGATTCCGAACTTGCGCCGCGAAGGTTGGCGATGACGTAGAGAAGCAGCGACGTCGCGAGGGCGAACAGGAACGCGTTGCCGGAGATCAGGGCGGTTCCGCCAACCGGCAGCAGCCCCACGCCGAGCACGATGGCAAGAGCCGCGCCGAAACTCGCGGCGGACGAGATGCCCAGCGTGAAAGGGTCCGCCAACGGGTTGTTGAGGATGGTTTGCAACTCCGCGCCGGCGGCGCCGAGCATGGCGCCGACCAACACCGCGAGCACCGCGACCGGCGCTCGCAGGTCCCACACGACCACGCGCAACCGGGCGCCGTGCGCGTCCGGGTCGACGAGGACGTCGAGCAGGTCCTCGACGGGGAATCCGCCGGGCCCCGTGGCGATATCCCAAAGGACGGAGGTTAGCAGCGCGAGCAGCGTTGCCAGCAGCATCAGTGTCCGGCGTCGGGTCCGTCGCCGGTATCTCGATGCGGAATCCAACGGAAGGCTCGGCGCTCGGGTTGCGCCGGCATGTGCGGATGCCGTCATTGACAGGTTTCCCCGTTGTCCATCGACCGCCTATTCGCTCCGACGCCAGGTCACGCGGGTGCCCCGCAGGTCCTTGAAGTTGGTGACGTGGCCGGCGACGATTCGCTCCACCATCTCGAGTTGGGTGAGATCGTTCGCCTCACAGAAGAATCGAATGGTCGTGCCGTCGAGTTCGATCCGGCAGGTGCCCGTTGGGAAATGCACCGTGTTGCCGTGTGGCGTCATGTCGACCGCGACCTTCTTCGCGAAATGACTGCAAAGCGTTTGAAAGTAGCGAGCCGCCTTGTCGGCTCGGACCTGGCTTTTCGAGATAGCCAATCTATTCACCTCGTGTAACGAAATAGGTTCCCTCGAGATCGATCGGCGCGAATCGTTCCAACAGGCGATCCAGGGTATTGTCGGGGTCGAGGTCGGCGAAAAGATCCGGATGCAGCCACTTGGCGATTTGTTGGAACGCCGCGATGTTGAGAGGGGAATTGTAGAAATGGTGCCAGAGGCCGTGCGCCCGGTCGGCGCGGACCGCGTCTAGGTCGCGAATCCCGGTGCGGGATAATGCGCGATCGAGCGAATCGCGTGCTGTTTCGCCGTCGACGTGGGCGCCGAGGACGATCGTCCTCGATCCGGGCGGATCATTCACCGTTCCCACCGCCGTGCCGATATAGACGTCGGGTGACACGTCGAGTACGTGTTCCAGGCTGACTTCGCCGACTGCCCCCGGTAGCAAATCCCTGGCGATGTTGCAGCCGCCCAGGGCATCGACCATTTCCGCGAAAAGTCCCTCGGAAACCGTCGTGCAACAGGTTTCGCGGGCACCCACGTGCAGTTCGATGAGTACGGTGGGGCAGGTGGCCGGGGGGCTCGTCGCGAGCCGGTCGATCACGCGATTGTGTTCGACCTCGAAGAATTTCGCGAACTCGTGCGCTTCGGCCTCGAGACCCAGCACCTTGCCGACGATCTCGACGCTGCGCACCGTGTTGCCCATCGGATCCTTGCGAAAATCGATGAACACCGCGGGAATTCCCGCTGCAGACAGCGCATCGACTATGTGTTTCGAACGTGAAGACGGTCCGTGGCCTTCGATACCGAATATCGCGACATCCGGCCCGAGGGCGATCGCCTTCTCGACGCTGACGCTCGCCTCCGAGATGTGGCCGAACAGCGGTACCGAATCGATGGCGGGCAGCGCTTCCCGGTACGCGGCATAGCCAGCGGGATCGAATTGGCGAAACTCGTCCAGCATGCCGGCTACGCGGGACAGGGGATCCTTCACCCCGAGTACCCCGAGCACGGCCAGAAAGCGCCCCTCGCCGAGTATGACCCGGTCGGCGGAACCGTCGAGTTCGACCTCTCGACCGAGAATGTCGGTGACGGTGAGCGCGTGGACGGGCGTCCATGTCGCAATGCCCGCGAGCATCGTTAGCGCGAGAAGGAATCGCCGTAAATCGGTGCATGCTTTCGCGGAGCCGGTGACCGCCGATAGCCGGTGGTCGAGCGTAATCGTGTTCAATCGGGATGCCCCTTTCAAGTTGGGGGAGTGGATACGGTCAGCGACGAACGCGCCTTTAGGTAGTGCGCGGTTCATTGTCGCCGGATCGGTTCGTGTCTATAATGATAATGATTCCTATTAAAATAGTACCTATGGAAAATCGTCATACGCTTTTGAGAAAACGCGACCGGCAAAGACTTCGGTGCCGGCGCGGGCAGCGGCTTCCAAGAATCGATGCAAAGTACCTGTCGTCGATGTCGGCGCGCGCGGGATCGGACTACTCGCTTAGCCTCGAGAAACCTGATGCGCCGTTGCTGGAAGGCTGCGTTTCCGTCGATTCGATGGGTGTCGATCCGCGGGTTCACGTGACGGATGCCGTGGAGATCGAGTCGGCTGACGTCAACATCGTGCTACCGCCATCGTTTACCGTGGTCGTCGTGCTGGAGGGTCCGCTCGACGCGACGCTCGACGACATTGCGCTGCGATCCTCCGCAACCCACGGCCCGCAAGGGCATTTCTGGTATCACCGTCGTCCGACGAGGCTCCATCGGCGACTTTCATCGGGAACTCGCGTACGCAAGGTCAACGTGTCGATCCCGCCAAGCGCAGTGGCGGACATGCTGCGCTTGGAGGAGGATACCGGCCCACCAGGATTTCTGGAAGACGATTCGTTGGTGGTCCAGAACTGGACGCCGTCCCGGCGTGCCATCCGGCTTGCCGAAGGCATTATCGAGGCCGCGAACGAACGCCCGGCGCTGTATCGCTTGAGCATGGGCATCAGCGCCTTGACCCTGCTCCACGACGCGCTCAGCCAGTTCGTCGTCACGCGACGTCCGCTCTCCGATGTCGCAGTCGGCTCCCGGGATGCAGCGCGCGCGTATCGTGTCCGCAACTACCTGCTTGCCAACCTGCGAAACGACATCGAACTTGCCCGTATCGCGCGGGATACCGGCATGAGCGTCAGCACGTTGCAGCGGGTTTTCAAGCGTACGTTCGGCCGGACGGTTTTCGAGTTCGTGCGCGAGAGGCGGCTCGAATTGGCGCGAATCTCGTTGCGTTGCGGTGAGGTCACGGTGGGGGAGGCGGCGTATCTCGCCGGTTACAACAGCGCGTCCAATTTCTCCACGGCTTTCCGGCAGGCGTTCGGCTATCCGCCGTCGCATTGCGTGGACGAAATCATCATCTAGGGACCGGACAGCGGCAGCGCACCCGCCGGGTGCGCTGCCGCGCGACGGATTGCTCGCATCGCCTGTTTCAGAAGCGGTAGGAAACCGTGAACTTGATGTTCCGGCCCGGTTCGTAGTCGAGCAGGTAGAGGTCGCCGAAGCGGGGATGGCTGCTCACGCCGGTTCGCGACGATTGCGACGCATAATACTCGTCGAACACGTTTTCGATGCCGAAAGTCAATGCCAGGCCCTCGTACTGCCGGGGCGTCCATCGAACCGACACGTTGTGTACGGTAAAACCGTCCTTGGAGTTGTCCGCCGTCGCGCCGTCGAGGTCGAGACCGGCACGCACGTCGTCGACCAACAGCACGTCCCAGTGGAACGTCAGATCCCTTGACGGCATGACGTAGTCGACGTCGAAACTGATCGTGTCACCCTGTACGCGGTCGAGGCGTGCGCCGTCGAGCGACCCATAGGCATCGAAGGCGTCCAGCTCGCTCTGCGCATTGGAGTAGGTAAGCAGCGTGCGCAGGTTGCCCTTGTCCCATGCGATGTACGCCTCGTAGCCGTCGATGCGCATGTCGCCGATGTTGTCCTTCCAGGAGCTTGCGCCGGTGGAAAGCGGGGCGGGCGCGTAATCGTATATGTAGTCGTCGATATCGGTCTGAAACCACGTGATCCCCGCGGCGAATCGATCGGCGGCGAGCGCCGGCTTCTCGAAGGCGAGCGACAGTTCGTTGTTCGCCCCGGTCTCCGCGTCGATGTCCGGATTGGCGACGTCGAACAGGCCCGCGCCGAGAAAGACTTCGCCGATCTCCGGACCCTTGAACAGTTCGGTGCGACTGGCGCGAACCGAGAGGGCCGGCGTCAGATCGTACTCCGCGGCGAACGCGCCGGTGCTTTCGCTGTAGCTGCCGTCGACCACCATGGAGTCGATGTCGTAGTGGTTGTAGCGCAGGCCAGGAATCAGCGAGAGCCGATCGCCCAGGCGAAAGTCGCCCTGCACGTACACTGCGCTGTTGTAAGCCTCTTCCTCGGACCGATCGACCGTGCCGGAGAGGTAGTTCGCCGTATATTCCGTATCGTAGCGGATGTACTCACCGCCGTAGGTGATGGTATGCATGCCTACCTGCGTTTCGGCAATCGCGTTAAACCCCGTGTTGATCGCTTCACCCTGGATGAGCCCGGCGCTGCTCGCGAACGCGGGACTGGAGGTGAAGCCGGTTTCGTCGCGTCGTAGCGTACTGTCGTTGCGAAATACCGCGGCCTTCAGAAAGGAATCCTTTCCAAAATCGCGGTCATAATTGACTGTCAGCGTGTCGCGACTGAACGTGGTCGGCCACAGCAGTGGCGTGTTGAGCGAGTTGGCGATTGCAAGGTCGGTGGCGAGTCCCATGTCGGGTCGATAGCTGTAGTCGCCCTCGTCCTCGTAGGTCTCGTAGCCGATCTCGAGGCGCTGTCCTGCGTCGATGTCGAAGCCGAACTTGAGCAACCCATCCTCGAGCTCGCCTTCGAGTCCGCGCACGGTACCGTCGGTCCCGGGTATCACGTGGCCCGAGGCGTCCTTGATCTCTCCGCCGCCGACCTCGTAATTGTCTCGATCGATGGTGTTGAAGTAGGCGAGCACGTCGACCGCGTCGGTAACTTGCGCGTAACCGGTCAGCGACAGGTTGGTGCCGGAGTTGTCACCGTAAGTGGCCTGAACGCGTCCGCCGGCGGTTTCGCCGGGCTCGAGAAGCTGGCGCGCGGTCTTCGTTTCGAAGTACACGGCGCCGCCGAGACCGCCGTTAACGACGGAGTTGGTGCCGACATTGACATCGACCGACTGCAGGATGTCCGCGTGGATCTGCAGGTTTCCCATGTGGTGGTACATGTACGTGTTCTGGTTGGCGCCGTCGATGCGGATGCGCAGGTCCTTGTCGTCCATGCTGCGGATGGTGATCCGCTGGTTGAGCGAGTGCGCGCCGCCCACGTCGACGCCGGGAAGCGTGCGTAGCAGGTCGCTGACGTGATCCGCCTGCTTGATGGCGATTGCGTCGTTCTCGATCTTGACCGACGAGGCTCGAATCTCGGTCCCCCAGATCTCGACCGGTTCCAACGTCAGCGTTTCGACTTCCTGGGCGAGTGCGGCGTGGGTCGACACCGTGCCGATGAGCATCGCCACGGCGTGTACCGAGTAGCGGGGAAGAGCGGGTTTGGACATTGGGATCACCTGCATTGTGAGTTTTAA
>JAUIEZ010000202.1 GCA_030429665.1 Gammaproteobacteria bacterium
CATTTTCAGTCGTTTACGCAATGTATGCGGGGCTTATGTCTTATGTCGCATTCATGGATATTAGCCGCTGACGGACTTACACAAACACTTGCGGTACTACTGAATTGTCTAAGTTGAGCCAATACCCACCACGGTTCAGACTAATCTGCACCTCACGCGTAAGTAGGTGATTATCCGACCAGATAGGCAAGGCGAGTCTGATCACGCAACGGGAACAAGTCAACGCGACAATCAGCCGTTCACAACCTTTGAGACCGAATCATCGTCATTATGATCGTCGATATCTTCCGCATCCATATCTTTGACTATGTCGGCTGCGTACTCACGAAGAATCCGCTTCTTTTCACAGTCGGCAAATCGTCCAAGGACCTGTCGCATCAACGGTTGATAACCCAATCCATGGATCGACGCGATTAGCTTGAAATCTTCGATCAGTGACTTGTGCAAACGGATCGATATCGATTTTAATTCAAGAGTTTTATCGATCAACGCCTCATCCAAATCTCGGACTACTTCAACGTACTCTTCATCGGCCCCTAGTGTACGGTCGTCCCATGCATCTTCATAATGCCGGTCGTCTGTCTTGGCGTTCATCTTAAATAACTCTATCGAAATTAAAAATATTAGATCTCTCTATTTTCAATCTAACCGAGTAAGAACTCATTTCGGTCGTTAGCAACCTAAAAGATATCCCTCACCTCTCAGGACCCTAACGTCCATATTTACTATATATGGCCTTCTCAGTTTGATTTGCGTCGTATGCTGTTTTGATCTCGATATCACCAGTAGGAAGTTGGATGAAAACAACTTTCAACTCCCGTCCATAGTCTGTCTCAGCGACGAACCACAGTGTTGGTGGGTTCGTTTGATGTTGCTCTCTCTGGTCTTTGAGGTACACACCCACTCGGTTTGCGAAACACTGCTCAATCTCACTCTTGGAAACCGGTGGAGACTTTCGAGACAACTTCTCCTGAACCCGGTTCGAGATCCGTAGCGACACTCATGTTACCTCAGATATCCTGTATATACGACATAACATATTGTTAAATTTAGAATATGTGACACTCAAATGCCCAATCCTGTGGCTGTATTGTATATACACGAAATGAGCTGAGTCAACAAAAGATTTCGCGGTGTCCAGACACTTGCGTACTTGCTATCAACCATAAGTAATTGATCTCCAAAGACTATCGAGGGTCACCTAGCTTTTCGTCTCGTGCCTCCTACAACGAGTTTCCGTCCACTGTTCGAGACTCCATGAAAGTCTCGGTCTTGCGCCATTCGTTTCGTGAATCCACTTCCGAGTTGTCACGGTTGTTCCCCGAGGGAAAGAATCCCCAGCCTAGGGAAACTCTGACCAAAAGCTCTCTGCCGGTATAATTCGGTAGTCGTCCACACGTTGGATCTGGAATCGGTGATGAAGCAGAAAACGCTCGCCTCGTTGACGTATCAAGCGAAGCAGAAGCGCACCCGCAGAGAAAAGTTTCTCGCCAAGATGGATCAAGTGGTGCCATGGGTGGAACTGATCGCCGTCATGGAACCGCATTATCCGAAAGCCGGTCGGCGCGGACGTGAACAGTGGCGCGGTGCACACCGTATCGGTGACGCCGGCCAATGCCTCGGATATCGGCCAATTGCCGAACGTTCTGCGCGAGAATGACCGCGCCGTCTTCGGTGATGCAGGATACGTCCACGACAAGCTCAAGCGCTCGGAGCGCAGAGCCGGTGTATTGTGGGGTGTTGCGCTCAAGGCGCGCCCCAAGGAACGACTGGGTGGCGGTCAGAAGCGTCGTAACAGCAAGATCGCCTCGGTTCACAGCCGCGTCGAGCATGTATTCCGAGTGTTGAAGCGGCAATTCGGTTACACCAAGGTGAAATACCGGGGACTGGAGAAGAACGCGGCCCAAGTGTTCACGCTGATTGGGCCGGTAATCTTTGTAAATCATGCCGCCTGAAGTCATTGCCGAGTTCACAGGGAATAGTTGAGACGTTCCTTAGGAGTGCCAATATACCTATCTAGCGGTATCGGTGAACAGAGGATAAAGGATCGACAACCGCGATACCCGAAGGTGTACTCCGAACGAGCGTCCAAACCTGACCACTATTTTCGGGTCTTCACTCAAACTACAAGATTACTCGTAAGGCGTCCGCCCGGCTAAACGAGTTTTGCTACCCGAACTGCTATCCACGCTGGTTTCGAAGAACCGCGAAGATTCTAAGCATATGATTATTATGGTGGGCCGTGCAGGATTCGAACCTGCGACCACCTGATTAAAAGTCAGATGCTCTACCAACTGAGCTAACGGCCCATTTCTGGTGCGGGCGGGACACGCCGGGGACACGCCGGCGAAAAGCGGCGTATTATCCAGACCACCCGTTTCGCTGTCAATTTGGTGGTTATACCCCCCGGAATGCGGCAGATCAGCCCTGTTTCGCGGCCGGCATGACGCGCATGTCGGCCAGCGTCAGGCGCAACGAACGCCAGAATCCGTCGTCGATCATGTAGTACTGGACCTTCAGGGTCAACGCGCAGCCGAGGAAGATGCTGAGCAGGGTGAACAGCGAACCGAGCGCCAGGGTCGAGAATCCGGTGACGCCCTGCCCGATGGTACAGCCGAGCGAAAGCACGCCGCCGAATCCCATCAACACGCCCGCCACGAGATGGTTGATCATGTCGCCGCGCGTGGTGAAGGTCTCGATGCGGAACGTGCCGGAAACGATGGCGTAGATGAACGATCCGGCGATCATGCCGCCGACCACGGCGATACCGAAACCGATAGTGGAACCGGTATAGGTCATCAGGTAGTTGAGGGCGTTGCCGACGGGCGCGATGAACGAGATGCCCTCGAGCGGGGTCGGCTCGAAGTCGTCGTTGCCCACGACGCCGGTGATGTACCACGCGGCGGCGCAGACGATGCCGACGGTCGTACCCGCCAGTATGTTGTCGAAGCTGCCGCGGAACGTCTTGTCCTTGAATGCATACCAGGCCGTACCGCCGCCGAACAGGATGACCAGGAACACCCGAAGCGTGGTGACGTCGATACCGGTCATCGCGGACAGCAGGTTCGGCATGCCTTGGTTGGCGAGACCCGAGTTGCCGAGATCGAGCGCGGCGGCGTCGATGACGTTGATCCGTACCGGCGCGAGGAAGCCACGCAGCGTCATGTACGCGGTGATGGCGAGCACCAGCAGCACCACGAGGGACTTCAGGTTGCCGCCGCCGACCCTGACCAGGGTGCGCTGGCCGCACCCGGCGCCGAGCGTCATCCCGATACCGAACAGCACGCCGCCGGCGATGTAGCCGAGCCAACCGAAACTCGGCGTGAGGTAGATGGATTCGTGGATATCGATCCAACCCGCCAGGTACATCGATTGCGTCGCCACGATGGTGATGCCCAGCGCGAGCATCCAGGCCCTGAAGCGGGTCTTCGAGCCCATGTTTATCCAGTCGCTGATCGAACCCATGATGCAAAAGTGGGTCTTGTTGGCGACCGCCCCGAATACGAGTGCCGCAAGGAATCCGAGCAGAGAAACCAGGTGGGTAGTGCTGAGTTCCATTTACCTCTCCCGAAGCAGGATGACCGTCGACCGCGAAGCGGCGAGAACTCTCGATCGTCGCGACAGTGGCGCGGTTACGGTATGAATCTTAGTCAATACGAACGCGGGATTAAAACTCTCCCCCATCAATATCGCTTATCGGTTCTTGACCGGAATTTATTCGCTCCGCCGGCCGCTTAAAAAAAACGGCGACCTCCCGCGGGTCGCCGTCTCCGACGCGCTTGGCGCCAGACCGCTCAGCGCCCTTCCCGGTCCATTTTCTTCAACCGCGTTTCGGCGGATACCGCCACGCGATGGGTCGGGAAGTTCTTCATGATGTAACTCAGCGTCTCGCGAGCGTCGGTGTACGCGCCGATTTCGTACTGGATGTAGCCGATTTTCAGGTACGACGCCGGTACGCGCTGCGAGTTGGGGAAGTTGGCGGTCACCGTGCGGAAACCGTTCAGCGCCGCCTCGAACTCGCGCGTGACGTAACGCGCCTCGGCGAGCCAGTAGTACGCGTCGTCGGTCAGGTCGTTGGCGGGATAGGCGCGAATGAAATCCTCGAAAGCCGTCACCGCGTCCGCATACCGGCTTTGCTTGAGCAATCCGAAGGCCTGGTCGTAGGCTTCCTGCGCAGACACGCTGACCTCACCGCCGCTCGCCGCGCCGCCGGTGACGATCTGCGGCTGCACGATGGCGACCTGGCCATCGGACCCCGAGCCGGCCTGCGACCCGCCGACGGTGGGCGATTGCTGCACCCCGCCCTGGACGGGGGCCGTCGTCTGACCGTTGAAGGTGGCCGTGCCCGTGTTGATCTGGCCGACCTGGTTCACGCCACCAACGGACCCGGCTGGCTGGATGCCCGAGAGCTGTCCAGTGTTCTGCCCGATCGTCGGCGCGCTGCCGGACGGCGTGCTCGAAAACGTCGCGCCGCCGACGGTACCGGTCGCCCCGGCCACGCGCTCCTGGTTGCGCAGTCGCTGGTCGAGGTCGTCGTAAAGGTCCCTCTGACGTGTCCGCAAGCGTTCAAGCTCGTATTCCTGTCGCTCGATCCGGTCTCGCAGGTCGCGTATTTCCCGCTGCAACGACTGCACCTCGGACAGCGCCTGGACCATGTCCTGTCCGCCCCCGGACACTTGCTGCACGGGCGCCGACTGCGACGACGACGAACGTTGGGGTGTCGGAAAGGCGGTCGCGCAACCGCCGATGAGAAGACAGATGCTGGTCAGCGTAGCCAGGCGGGTCATTGTCACGGTTCTGTCCCCGATATTGTCCTAAGCCGTGGCGGCGGGCTCGGCATCGTTGCCGTTCCCCCGCCGAACCACAATCGGTCTGATCAATTTCCGTAGAGGATTTCCACGCGCCGGTTCAGGCTCCACGCGCTCTCGTCGTGGCCAAGCGCCACCGGACGTTCCTCACCGTAGGAGATGGTGCGGATACGGCTCGACTGCACGCCCACGGCCTGCATGAACTGGGACACTGACTTGGCGCGATCCTCGCCAAGCGCAAGATTGTACTCGCGGGTACCGCGCTCGTCCGCGTGTCCCTCTAGAACAAGGCTGACGCCGGGATTGCTCAGGAGATAGTTGGCGTGCGCCTCGGCAATCACCTGCGCTTCGGGCGTCATCAGGCTGCTGTCGTACTCGAAGTACACCACGCGCTTGCTCAGCGGATCGCCGTCGTCGGCGCCGGTACCGCTGCCGAAACCGGAACCGCTCGTACCGCTGTCGGCACCGAGGCCCGACGTGCTGGCACCGCCGCCGTTGGCCATGCCGGCATCATCCACCGCGACGCCGTCCTGAACCGGTGTGCGCTTACATGCCGCGAGAGCCAGAGCGGCTGCGAGCAGGATGATGATGGTATTCAGTTTGCGCATCTGTCTCTCCTTTAAAGCTTTTGATTAAATGGCGACCAGGCTGGTTCGCGAACCGCTCCGTCCAGGAACCTGAGTCGCTGTTTGACGCGTCCATCCGAGGAAACCGCCGCCAGTACGCCGCGTCCTCCGACCTGGCTGGCGTAAAGAATCATGTCGCCATTGGGGGCGAACGTCGGGGACTCGTCCAGGTTGGAATCGGTGAGTACCTGCAACGCCCGATTATCCAGATAGAATACACCAATCTGATATCCCCCGCCTTGATTGGTGACCATTACCAAGCGGTCACCCGAGGGGCCGAACGAGGCGCGCGCATTGTACTTGCCCTCGAAGGTCAGACGCTGCGGTTCGCCCCCACTGGCAGATACTTGATATATCTGTGGCTTCCCGGAACGATCGGAAGTGAACACGATGCTGCGGCCATCCGGTGACCAGGCCGGCTCCGTATCGATGGCAGTATGGTTGGTCAGGCGTTTCAAACCGTCGCCGGCGAGGGTCAACACGTAGATTTCCGGGTTGCCGTCGCGCGACAGCGTCATCGCCAGGCGGCTGCCGTCCGGCGACCATGCCGGCGCGCTGTTCAGGCCCTCGAAATCGGCGAGGAGATTGCGGTTGCCGGTGAAAACGTCCTGAACGTACACCATCGACCGTCCACCCTCGAACGACACATACGCGAGCCGCTCGCCGTTCGGCGACCACGCCGGCGACATGATCGGGTGCGTCGAGGAGAGAATTTCCCGCGCGCCGTAGCCGTCGGAATCCGCCACCATGAGCAGCGAGCGGTTGCCGGTGCTGGCCTGGTTCTCCACCGTGACGTAGGCGATGCGGGTGTCGAAGGCGCCGGGCTTGCCGATCAGTTCCTCGTAGACGATGTCGCTGATCTGGTGCGCCACCTTGCGCAGCTTGCCTGCGTCGACCA
>JAUIEZ010000032.1 GCA_030429665.1 Gammaproteobacteria bacterium
CTCGGTGGCGTAGCCGGCGCCCGGCGCGGTGAGATCGACTTCCTGGTCACCTTTTGCGGCGAAGATCGTGCCATCCAGCGCGGCGTAGTAGACCGCCGGCGGGTAGCCGGTGATCGGCACCAGGCATTCGGTGTCCAACGGCTCGAAATCGGACAACTCGAGTTCCTCCTCGGCACAGCCTTCGTCGCGACAATCCCTGATGACGAGGTCGGTGCCGCGAATGCCAATGGAGGCCGCCCGCGTCTTGAACAGGACGCTTTCGGGCTTGCGGCTGCCGATGGCGCCCGTGATCGCGCGCAGGCCGCCCTTGAGCAGGCTGAACTCGGCGACTTCCTCGCCCTCTGTCTCGCTGAATCGGTCGATCACCACCTCGCTGTTGGGGCGAATCGACATCTTGGTCTCGTCCACGAAGCGGATCACCGCGAAACTGTCGTCCGCCGTGGAAACGGTGTCCTCCTGGAAGATCTGGCTATTCCGGCCAAGCAGTCGCACCTCGCCGGCGGTATCCCGCGCCGAGACGGCTCCCTTGGCAAACACGACGTTGCCGACCTCTACGGCGGCGCTGGCGGGAAGGACCCCCAGCGACAGCGCCAGCGCGATCACCCACAGCGCGGCGCCGGACTCGCGTAACGTCCGGCGCTTGGGGACCTGATTACTCACTGAAGTACGTAACATTGAAAT
Organism: Gammaproteobacteria bacterium; assembly: GCA_030429665.1. Taxonomy (GTDB): domain Bacteria; phylum Pseudomonadota; class Gammaproteobacteria; order Arenicellales; family CAJQKF01; genus BQJD01. The sequence goes on from JAUIEZ010000032.1 coordinate 682, forward strand.
GCACCCTCTCGTCGCCTTCTTGCGTCGAACCGTCCGGGGCGAAGCCGGACATGCTGACCACGTGCGCGATGTCCATATCGAAGATCCAGTGGTTCCGGTAGCGCCAGTTTGCTGTGAAACCCGTGCTGACCACGTCGAGATTGTCGATTTCGCCAGCCACCGGCGCCTCGTTCTCAAGCGAACCGCCGTCGAGGAACCATCCCACTCTCAGGCCGTTGTTCAATGCCGGCGCCAGCACCTCGAACGTCGCATTCACGCCGCGATCGGCGGTGAATTCCCGCTCGTTGAAGCCGCGTACGCTCGACGCGCCGCCGACCCCGAACTGCTCGCCGGCGATCAACGGCTCGTCGGCGTACTGGCCCCCGATCGAGCCGCGCAGGATCCAGTCGTTCAAGGTTTTCTCCACCGAGGCGTCCAGGCGCATCGCGCTCCAGTCCTGGTCGGCGCCGGCGCGCGCGGCGCCGTACGTATCCTGGTCGTTGCGCGCGCCGCCGGGAAGGTTCCACAACGCGGTGACGGAGAACATCGAATCGACGGACTCGCCGTCATACTCGCCGCGGTAGTCCACGGAAGCCGGGCGGCTGCGCACGTCCACGCCGATGGGCTGGCCGACGAAGTCGATGTCGCTGTCGAAGTACTTGTCGGTGACGCCGAGCGTCAGGGACTGTCGGTAGTCTTCGACGCGCGGCAGGATCTTGCTGAACGCGGCGCCGATCACGGTGCCCGTGCCCCGCACGTCGAAGAACTCCGCCACCGTGCCGGAGTCCACGTCGGAATCGATCCCGAACAGGCTGACCATGGAATTGAGACGGTACAGCGGCGCGCGCCAGCTCAATCCGTACTGGCTGACCTGGTCGGGTTTCGACGGCGAGGTGGACAAGGTGCCGTTGAGGTACTGGTCGCGCTCCAGGAAATTGGCCATCTGGAACCCGGCGCCGACACGGTAGTTGCCGGTCTCGTCGGTACCGGTGTCGTTGGCCCACAGGTAGTAGCGGTCGGGATCGCGATCGGCCACCTCGATGCGCGCGTCGAGCTTGCCGCGCTCGGCTCCCGGTCCGAAGGTCAAGCGTGACCGCTTGGAGACGTTGAGGTTGGCGAGCGCGAGGTTGCGCGAGATCTTCGCGGCGTTGGGGGACTCCCCCTCCACCAGCGAGGGCAGCGAGGCGCGAATGTTTTCCTCGCTGTGGAACCGGTTGCCGTCGACGACGATTTCCCCCACCGTGAACGCGTAGACTTGCAGCCGGACCGTACCGCTTTGCACGGTCTGCGGCGGCAGGACGACACGATAGAATGTGTGGCCCTCCGCCTGGATTCGCTCTTCCAGCGCGGCCGCTGCCCGCTGCAACCCGTCGAGCCCCTGCTGGGGCCCGAGGAACGGCTCCAGGACCGCTTGCGCCTTACGCTCGCCGATCGGGTTGTCCCCTTCGATCTGCCAGGCTTGCACCGTGAATTCAATATCCTGCGCCACGGTCGTTCCGACGAGAAGAACGAAGCACGCCGCCACGACCAGCCGTCCGAGGGTTCCTGTCATGGGTTCTTGTTCTCTTGCCGGTTCGATTGCCTGGGGACAACCTGTTGTCCGTGGGATGGAGAATTCCCTCGCGCATCCCGGAAACTCGACGTCGAGACGAACCCGTCGCGATGCCTAGACAGTGGCCGCCCATCTCCCTGGCGACCGGCGTTACTGCTACAGATACTGATATATTCGCATTTTTTCATGTTCTACTTCCACCTCGCCGAAGAGTCTTCGGCCAGCGACCGCCGCGAGGATAGAATAAGCGACGTGCAACCGACAGAGTGTATTGCATGGCCGACGGACGGTAACAACCCTTGAACGAGGTACGGATGTCCGACTCTTCACAGCAGTACGACACGACTTTCGTGTGGCAGGCCGTCGACGAGAAGCTCGGCGAGGAGATTATCGATTTCTGGCAGCGTCATCGCGCGCTGCCCTCCGTGGAGGCCTCGAAAAAACGCTTGCCGGAAGTCGCCATGATCGTCAGGGACAGCGAAAACGTGCTTGTCGCGGTGAGCAGCGTGCAATCGAGAAACATCGAACAACTGGGTCACGCTTGTTACTCCTTTCGCTGCTTCGTGGACCCGGAACACCGTCGATCGCTGCTGGCCGCGCGATTGATCCGGGAAGTGTTCGAACACTTCGACGCCCGATTCCGGGAAGGCGCCGAGCCGAATGTCATCGGCATGGTGGCGGAGGTGGAGAATCCCGCCCTGAACCGGGAGCACAACCAGGCGGTTTGGCCCCATTCCGGCTTTGTCTTCGTCGGCTATGACCGGGCCGGGCGCCACGTGCGCGTCCGCTACTTCACCGGCGCGCGTATCAAGTCCCGTATCTGACCGCTCATGGCACGGCGCGTCCTTCTTTGCTGGGAACTCGGCTCCGGCAGTGGACACCTGGAAACCCTGGGGGCGGTCGGCGAGGGGCTCAACGCGTTGGGCCACGACGTGGCACTCGCGGCGCGCCATCTTGGTGCGGCCGTGGATCACCCGCTGACAGGGCGCCTCGAATTGGTGCAGGCCCCGGTCACGTGGCCGCCGCCGGTCCATGGAAACGCACTCAACATTGCCGACCTGTTGATTCTATTCGGCTGGTCGAACACGCAGCGCCTGAGTGCATTGATCACGGCGTGGCTGAAGTTGTTCGAATCGACGAAAGCCGATCTTGTCGTGGCCGAGTATTCGCCCACGGCCGCGCTTGCCTCGCGCATCGCCGGCATCAGGGTTGCCTTCACAGGCAGCGCCTTTTTCATTCCGCCGCCGGTCAGCCCGCTGCCGGCGTTCCTTCCCGGCGCGCCCGGGGGCGCGGCGCGACTCGCGCGGATCGAATCCGAGGCAACAGATGCCGTCAACCGCGTGATCGGCCGTTTCGGCGCCGGGCGGATCGATCGCCTTTACGAACTCTTCCCGCAGGACGGGTGGTTCCTGTCGACCTATCTCGAACTGGATCATTATGGTGCGCGGCGGGACGTCACCTACTACGGTACCGCCGACCAGCGCGACATCGGCGAGCCGCCTCGATGGCCCGCGGGGAACGGGGAGAAAATATTCGTCTACATGCACCCCGACTACCCGCAGTTCCCGACCATGCTCCGTCAACTCGCCGCGTTGCGTCATCCGACGCTGGTGGTCGCGCCCGGGATCGATCCCAGGAGCAGCGAGATCCCGGACGCGTCGCACATCCGCGTACAGGAAACGCACGTTAATCTGGACGACGTCGTCACCGAGTGCCGCCTCGTGATCTGCCACGCGTCCCACGGCACGGTGGCGCGGGTGTTGAGACTCGGTACGCCCCCCATCGTCACGCCGCGATTCGTGGAGCAGACCATGCTGGCGCATCGACTGGCCGTCGCCGGGCTGGCCTTCGCCGCGCATCCCGATCCCTCGCGCCATGATTACCGCACGATGATCGACGCCGCGCTTGACGGCGAGACCCAGTTTGCGCGCGCCCGGGAGTTCGCCCGCCAGTATCCGCCCTCCGGGGCCGGGTCGCGCTTCTCGACGATGATCGACGACATGCTTGCCCTCGAATGAACCGGTTGCAGACGGTCCATACCGCCATGACGCGTCCGGCCGGGCGCGAGCCACGTTGCCCGTGAAAATCCCGCGCATCATCTGGCAGACCTGCCCGGATCCCGAACCGCCCGCGTCCGCCGCTCCGTTGATGGCGAGTTGGCCGGCGCGCAATCCCGGCTGGCGACACGTCGTGCAATGCGACGACGAGATCGACGCTTTCATGGCGGCGCACTTCGACCGTGAACTGGTCGAAGCGTTCCGGCGAATGCCGCTGGCGGTGATGCGAGCAGACATCTGGCGCTACGCGGTGGTATACGTGAACGGCGGCGTGTACGCCGACATCGACGCAGAATGCATCACGCCGCTGGACTCATGGCTCGACGGCGACGCCGAGGTGGTTCTCGCGGTGGAGAACGATTTTCACTTCTGCCAATGGACGTTTGCGGCGATGCCGGGCGCCAGGCTACTGGAAACGTGCCTGGAACTGGTCGTCGAACGATGGCGCGCGGGGATCGACACGTCCCGGAAGCACTTCGTTCACTACCATACCGGTCCGGCGTTGTGGACCGAGGCCGTTCGACGACGACTGGGGGGCCGGGGCGACGCGCGGTTGCTGTTCGACACCCACGCCGGCCGCCGCAAGGACATCCAGTTCCTCGAGGCGGGGCAACTGGCCGACGGCCACGTTCGCCATCACTTCGCCTCGCGGCATTGGCGCGCCGATTCCCGCTACCGGTCGTGGCTGGACGATCGCGAGCGGTTGTTCCTGCTTCATCACGCGCGTCCGCGCCGCAAGCCCTCGTGGTCGGCGCTTTGCAACGGGACCCGTTACCGTATCGTTCACCGCCGCTACGGACACGCCGTGGACTGCGAGGAGTGCGATGCCTGGTTGTTCGCGCGCTGTGACGGCTCGCGCACGGTATCCGAACTGATCGCCGAACGCCGGCGCTCGGCGCCCGCCGATCCCGAGGCGCAGGTCTACGGCGCACTCAAGGCGCTACGCCGGCGCCGCCTCGTTAGCTACTGAGCGGACCCGCCGTCGCGTTCACCGGCTCGAGCGACGCCGCGCCAGTGGCGGGAAGGCATCGCAACGGCCGACGGGCGCCCGCCGCGACCGGCAAAAATCGACGCCGGCGACGGCGGACGCAGGCAAGCGTTGATCAGTCCGCCGCGAAGCAGTAGAACAGGCCGTCGCCACCGGTCCCGCGCAGGGCCTCCTGGCTGCATCCGCGAGTCGCGTGGGAGGAGTTCCACGACCGCGATGGCGCGTCGTCGCGAAGGCCGATGCGATCGTGGTGTCCGACGATGGCGCTGCCCTCTCCGCTGGCCGTCCAGTCCTCGCAGGATTTCCCGGCCGCGGTGCCGTCGGGGTTCGAACCGGTCAATATGTCGTGGCGATTCGGCGAATCGCCCCGGCCGTTGACCATCTCGCCCGACTCGGTCAGCCCGGTCTGCTTGTTGATGTTTGGGTCGTCATGCAGCGCGTCGAGATCTTCGGCGATCAATTCGCCTTCGGCGTTGTGCCATGGCCCCTCGCCGATACGATCCCGCGCGTTCGTGTCGCTCGTGCTCAGGTAGGCCCGCCACGTCTTTCCCCCGGCACCCGCCGACTCGGCAAGCGCCTGGCAGTGGGCATCCGCACCGGCCAATCCGCCGAGGTCCGCGCCGTTGCCCGGGCCGGCGCTGGTGATGAAGAAGGTCATTTCGCCGTCGGCGCCGTGAAGCGCCGGCGCGGCGAAAGCAAAGGTCAGAGCCAGTACAACAGGTAGTCGTTTCATGGCAGCGTCCTCCTTGGGACCGGTTGAAAACTAGCACCCCGTCGAACAAGTCTCGTTGCCGCGACGACCTCCCGCGCTTAGACGCTCGCGCCCTGCGGCGCGCCGCCGGCTTCCCGCGCCTCCCGGGCGGCGCGATTGTGGTCCCGCGCCAGCAGGACGTAAAAGGCCGGCAACACGAACAACGTGAACAGCGTTCCGATGCCCAGTCCGGTCGCGATGGTGAGGCCGATATGAAAACGGCTCACGGCGCCCGGGCCGGCGGCCGTCAGCAGCGGCACCATGGCCACGATCAGCGCCACCGACGTCATGATGATGGGCCGCAGGCGTATGGCGCCCGCCTCGAGAACCGCGTCGAGCTTGGACAGCCCCTTGTCGATCTGTTCCTTGTTGGCAAACTCCACGATCAATATGCCGTTCTTCGCCACCACGCCGATCAAGGTGATCAATCCCACCTGCGTGTAGATGTTGATGGTCGCGAATCCCACCGTAATGAACGCCATGGCGCCGGCAATCGACATAGGCACCGACACCAGGATGATCGCGGGGTCGCGCCAACTCTCGAACTGGGCGGCCAACACCAGGTAGATCACCAGCAGCGACATGAAGAACGTCACGATCAACGCGGTGCCCTGCTGCTTGAACTGGCGCGATCCGCCGGTGTAGTCGATGCTGTAACCGGGCGGAAAAATCTCGCGGGCCTGAGCCTCCAGGAAACCCAGCGCGTCGCCAAGGGTGACGCCGGGCGCCATGACGCCCTGCAGGGTCACCGAGTTCAACTGCTGGAACTGGGTGCGCTTCGACGGCTCGACGTCCTCCTCGAAACTCACCAGGTTGGCCATGGGCACGAGGTCGCCGTTGCCGGCGCGGATGTAGTATTCATCGAGCATGCCCTCGTCCAGGCGATAGCGCCTGTCGACTTGCGGGATGACCTTGTAGCTGCGGCCCTCGAGACTGAAGCGATTCACCTCGCCGCCGCCCAGCATGCGCGCCAGGTTGACGCCGATGTCCTGCATCGATATGCCGAGATCGCCGGCGCGATCGCGATCCACGATCACCCGGGTCACGGGTCGGTCGAACTCGACGGACTTTTGCAGGAACACGAAATTGCCGCTGTTCATGGCCGCGCCGAGCAACTGCGACGCCACCTGGTCGAGTTCCTCGAAGCTCGCGCCCGTCGTGATCACGAACTGTACCGGCAGACCGCCCGACGAGCCCGGCAGGCTGGGCCGCGGGAACGCCGCGCTCTGCAGCCCGGCCACCTGCGACAAGGTACCCTGTAGGGGTCGCAACACTTCGAACTGCGATACCTCCCGATCGGCGAAATTGGCCATCTTGAAGCCGCCGAAAACGGTGTTGCCGCCGCGCCCGATAATCATGAACGTCTCGTGGTAACCGTCCAGGTCTTCCATTCGCCGCTGCATGTCGCGCGCGTAGACCTCCAGGTAGTCGTAGGTCGCCGTCTGCGGCGCGGTGCCCTGGAAGAAGATGATGCCCTGGTCCTCGGTGGGCGCGAGCTCGTTCTGGCTCGTGCTGAACATGAACCAGATCGAAGTCAGCACCGCCACCGCGAAGACGATCGTTACCGAGACGGTCTGCAGGGAGCGCGCCAGCAATGACTTGTAGCCGTGCGACAAGCCGTCGAAGAATTTCTCCACCAGATGTTCGAACCGGCCCCCGGTGCCGGACGGCTTGAGGACGCGCGAGCACAGCATCGGCGAGAGAGTCAGCGCGATGATCCCCGAGATGAGCACGGCGCCGGCCAGCGCGAACGCGAACTCGGTGAACAACGTGCCCACCAGCCCGCCCATGAACCCGATCGGCGCGTAGACCGCCACCAGTGTCGTAGTCATGGCGATGATCGGCACGGCCAGCTCCCTGGCGCCCTGCAACGCCGCGCTGATGCGCGTCTGACCCTCCTCGATGTGGCGATGAATGTTTTCCACCACGATGATGGCGTCGTCGACCACGAGCCCGATCGCCAGCACCATGGACAGCAGCGTCAGCAGGTTGAGCGAATAGCCCAGCAGCAGCATGACGAAGGCGCCGCCGATCAGTGACAACGGCACGGCGAGCGCCGGTATGATGGCCGCCCGAACGGAGCCCAGGCACAGGTAGATCACCACCAGCACGATGACCAGCGCCTCGCCGATCGTGGTGTACACCTCGCTGATGGAATCCTCGATGAACTCGCTGGCGTCGTAGGGCAGCACCACGTCGAGGCCTTCGGGGAGTTGACCGCGCAGATCCGGCAGGATTTCCCGCACCGCGCGCGCCACCGTCAGCGGATTGGCGCCGGGCGCCTGTTCCACGGCAATGAAGGTCGCGGGGACACCCTTGTACCAGGCCGCGGTGTTGTACTCCTCCGCGTCCAATTCCACCGCGGCAATGTCCTCGAGCCTGACCAGCGTGCCGCCATCGGCCTTGACGACGAGTTTACGAAAGTCCTCTTCGCTGGCGACATCCGTGTTCGCGGTCAGGTTGATGGAGACGTACTTGCCCTTGGTCTGGCCGACGCCGGCCAGGAAGTTGTTCGATCGCAACTCGTCGGCGACTTCGTCGGCGGTCACGTCGAGCGCCGCCATGCGCTGCGGGTCCAGCCAGATGCGAAGCGCGTAGGGCTTGCCGAAGATACGCGCCTTGGCAACGCCCGGGAGCGCCTGGACCTGGGGCTGGATCACGCGCGTCAGGAAGTCGGTAATCCCGGGTACCGGCATGGTCTCGCTGTAAAAGGCGATGTACATCAGCGCGGTGGAATCGCCGGTTTGCGACTCGATGACCGGGTCGTTGGCGTCCGCCGGCAGAACGTTGCGCTGGCTTGCCACCTTGGCCTGGATTTCCGCCACCGCCGCGTTGGGATCGTAGTTCAGCTCCATGTGCGCCTCGATGGTCGAGGAACCCTGGGTGCTGGTGGAGGTCAGGAAGTCGATCCCGTTGGCCTCGGCGATGGCCTGCTGCAGCGGCGTGGTAATGAAACCCTGTACCAAGTCGCTGCTTGCGCCGGGGTAGTTCGTGGTTACCGTAACCACGGTGTTCTGGGTCTCGGGGTACTGGCGCACCTCGAGGAGCGTGATGGAACGCAGCCCGACCAGCAGGATCAGCAGGCTGACGACCGATGCCAGCACCGGCCGGTGGATGAAAATGTCGGTGAACTTCATTGGCCGCTCACGTCCGCGTCGTCGAGCTCGACCGTGTCATCGATCTGTATGGGCTGCCCCTCGCGCAGCTTGATCAGCCCCGCGCGCACCACCCGATCGCCGGCCTGCAGCCCGCTCACCACTTCGACGCGCCCTTCGCGCGCGTCACCGGTTTCGACCTGCCGGCGGCTTACGGTCAGCTTTCCTTCTTCGCCTTCGTTGATGACGAACACGAAATCGCCGTAGGTGTTATACGAGATCGCCGTGCGCGGCACGGTCGTTACCTCGCGCGTCTCGTCGCGAAGCGTACGCACCTCGGCGAACATGCCGGGACGCAGCGCCTGGTCGGCGTTCGCCAGCGTCGCCCGCACCTTCACGCTGCGCGTGCCCTCGTCGACGCCGGAGTCGATGGCGCTGACGGTACCGGCAAACTCCCGCTCGGGGTAGGCCGGCACCCGCACGACCACTTCCTGGCCCACTTTCAGGTTGCGAAATTCTCGCTCCGGCACCGAGTAGTCGACGTAGATGGGATCCAGGGCCTGCAGTTGCACGATGGAGTTGCCCGGGGAGATGAACTCCCCGATATCCACCTGGCGCAGGCCGAGCAGTCCGTCGAACGGCGCGCGAATAGTCTTCTTGGCAATCCGCGCCTGCTGCTCGGCGACGCCGGCCTGGACGCCCTCGTAGCGAAATCTCGTCTCGTCGATTTCCGATTGCGAAATGGCCCGCCGGGACGACAGTTCCGAGGCGCGCTCGTATTGAGTCCGGGCCAGTTCACGATCGGCGATCAAGCCGTCCAGCGTCGCGCGATCCACCGAATCCTCGAGGCGCACCAGCACGTCGCCGGCATTGACGCGCTGGCCCGAGTCGAAGTTGATTTCGCGAACCGTACCGGCCACCTCGGTCGTCACCGCGATGCCGTTCACCGCCTCCAGGCTTCCCACCGATCGAATGGCCGGCTGCCACGTTTCGCCTTGCGCCTCGGTGGCCGCGACCGATGCCGGGGGCTGGGGCGCCGACTGCATCGCGGCCATGCGCTGCCCCTGCTGATACTTGAGATAGAAGATGCCGCCGAAGATCGCGCCCAGAAAAACGAGCACGAGGAACAGCCTGAAAACGAGTCGCATGGAATATTTCCTGGATCGAACGCGGTCGGTTGCTCGAGGCAGAGCCCGGGGATTCGATCAAAAGCCGGATGAAGGACCGACGCGTCGCAAACCGGGCAGCGAAAACGACCGCAAGGGAAGAAAAACCGTCGGCCGGTATTCTACTTCGGTGCCTGCGGACGGTCCACGCGGGCAGGCGCACTTTTACGGCGTAGCGGCGGCCCTGCCACCAACTACACATTAATTTTGATTCACATCCAACTGTAGGGCGGCCGGCGTGAACCCGTACAGCCGTCCGCCGCCGCGAGTCATCCCGCCCCCAGGACCGATTCGCCCGGATCGCGGATTGCTATCTTGCGGCGAACGTCGTGTTGCCGTTCGGTGTCAGCGTGGTAAAAAGCAGTTCCTGCAGGGAGCGCACCTCCGTGGTGCAGTCCCGCTCGTTGGTCGCGGACACCGTGACCGCGTATTTCCGGCCGTCGTGCGGAACGAGAAACCTCGCCCCATGCGACCAACTCCACGGTCGCCGATACACTTTCAACACCTCGCCCGCGTAGTCGATTTGCGCGATCACCTCCATTGACCGGCGCATGGCGTCCTCGACCATTCCCGGGGTTTCGACGGGCTTGTGCCTGACTTCGATTCTCAGCGAAACCGCCGATGTCCTGTCGGCAGGCGTGATCGCCGGACCGTGCAGCGTGACGACGACGCTCTCTCCCCCCGACCGGTTTGCAACCCAGCCGCGCGGCATATGAAAGTTGAATGGAAGACGCTCGTCGAGGACGTAGGGTTCCGTACCGTCGAACCGGCCGCTGCGACAATCCGGCGCTGCCGGCGCGGAAGCGGACGCGAGCAGCAAGACGATCAGCAGCAAGAATCGCCCGTGTTCGCCCACACGACGGTTCAACAATGCACGCACCCCCGGTCCCCTTTTGCTTTCCAGTCGTTGCACCCTCGCCAAGACGACGCCGGCCCTTGCGGCTCTCTCGCGTCGGCTCGCGCCATTGGGCGCTAGTTTATCGAGTCATGTGCGGGAATTCGACTCTACCGTCCACACGCTCGAGATGGTTCGGCGGCCGGTCACGCGGTCCGGCGTTCTCGATTCGAAAGAATACTCCGATAATTCGAGATTCCGGGTACTCGAAGTACGGAAGCGCAGATGACAGCTTCCGGATAACGTCTTTCACTGGATTCGAGGCCGTGTATGGAACATGTGTGAGCAGGATTGCCAGTGGTTGCTGGGCATCGCGGGATGGCTGGCGTTCGTCGTCGTGTTCCTTTTCCTGTTGCTGTTCACGCTTTGCGTGTCCTTGATCGCCTTGTATCGAGACAGGAAATTGAATCGACTCCGTCAGCGACAACTGTCCGAGTTCAGGCTGGAAAAGAAAGCCGAATCGACCAGGCCGGAAAAGACAGCCTGAACCGCACGGGCAACGTTCTCCGTCGCGACAAGAACGGATGTGCCGCCTGTCGCACGCCAGAAAGCGAACGACGTCTCCCGCGCTTCATTGCCGTGCGCTGCCGGAACAAACTGTCGCTGTCGAAGCATCGCACACGTTGCGAGAACGCATGCCGGTTGACCTCGACGCCGTAAAGCCCGACGATTTCCTCGTCCATCGCCCAGTCGCGCGACATCAACAACACCAACGAACCAGGCAACCCGTACCATGAGTGAGAAAACAACCTTCAAGAAAAAATTCAGATCCGGCGAACGAATCACCGGCAGTTTCCTGGTGCTGCCGGACGAGATTGTCGCCGAGACCGCATCGCTGGCCGGGTTCGACTACGTGATCGTCGACATGCAACACGGACTGTTCGGCCACGACACCATGCGCAGAATGGTCGCGGCGGTCGAACTGGGCAACGCGGCGCCCATCGTCCGGGTCGCACCGGGCGACGACTACGCCGTCGGCCGCGCGCTCGACGCCGGGGCAACCGGCCTGATCATTCCGCTCGTCAACGACGCCGACGACGTGGAGCGCGCGGTATCCGCCGCGACATACGGTCCCGCCGGCACGCGATCGTTCGGCCCGATGCGCGCCATGACGCGCGAGGGAATCGAGTACTTCAACTCGAGCAAGGATCGAATCGTGATCCTGCCGCAGATCGAAACGCTTTCGGCACTCGAAAACCTGGACGAGATCGTCCGCGTCCCCGGCATCGACGGCGTTTACGTAGGGCCCATGGACCTTTCGATCGCGCTCGGACTGCAACCGGCCCTGGATTCCGACGAACCCGTCTTCATCGAAGCCGTCGACAGGGTCGTCGCCGCCTGCAATGACGCCGGCATCGTCCCAACCATGCATGCGGGGCCGCAACTCGCGGCGAAACGCTATGCCCAGGGATTTACCGCCGTCACCATCGCGGTGGATATCTCCGTGCTGAAAAGCGGGTTCGACGCGGCGCTCGTCCAGGCGCACGCTTCGCCGAACTGACTATAGGCGAGAGGAAAGATCGCCGTCGATATCAGACAGGCGCGTCCGGCCAGAAAAGGATTGAATGGCTTGTAGACCACGGGCACGAATGAGGCGGCCTGGAGGAACGATCGGAGTCATTCGTCACTACGCCCCTCGTCCAGCGGACGCCGCCACTTGTGAAACGGCCTTTCATTGCGCGCCGCCGTCAAACCTGCCAAACGTTTCGAGTAATTTCCCGGCTTTGCATACGTCGATGGGAGGTAGGCATCCGATACTGACCTCCCCGTCCCCAAAAAACCCCAACGAAGTTTTATCGCCTAAACGAGGGTACTGACGGCAGGGCTTTAGCTGTCTATTTGCGATCCGCTAAACTGTCCCATTGGATAATACGGGGAATCGGCAATGATAAATTCAATTCCGATCTTGCCTGGCGCCCGTCGGGCAGCGCGGTGCATTGCAGGGCTCGACCGACCTCAAAGAATTGCGCCAGATAAACGTGGATGCCCTACAAGACAGGAACAGGATTCGCAAACTTTGCGCAGTAGCAGTCATGCCACAAGCGATTTCCTGTTTCGTCGAGACTTAGACTAGGAATACTGCATTGCATAGTAGGCCACCTGCCTGGAAAACCGTTCTTTACAGCGCTCTACCCGTTACGATCCTGTTTTTCGCCTGTGAGCTAATCACACGACTTCTTGGACTCGGCGTCACATACGAATCCGATCGAACGATATGGCCTGAAGAATCCGAATATGTGAAGACCTACCTTGTTAGCCCCGACGGCAGAAAAAGCCTATACCGAGACGGTGCGATTGTACTTGGCACGAACGTTCGTCTGAACGAACTCGGTTTTAGAGATTGGCTGTACAAAAAAGAGAATCCGACTGGCTCTATTAGAATCGCCGCGATCGGTGATTCCTTTACTTTCGGATATGGATTGCCCCGCGAAGACACCTGGACCGAGCGTCTATCTGTTTCGCTCAAGGAATCACAAAATGGAGACCAATCAATTCAAGTAATGAACTTCGGTTTACCGGGCGGGAACACGACTGATGAACTACAGGTGCTTATTGAACATGCCTGGAAATTCAATCCTGACATTGTAATCTTGGGTTATACGCTTAGAAACGATGCACGAACCCGAAGTCAAGGCATGGAGATTGTTAGGAGAAACAGAGAGCAGTCTCAAAGTACAACATCCAGTTTGGTCCGAACCGTCTATGAGAATTCGCACTTCGTGCACTATGTTGGCTTTCGCGCCATGCGTTGGCGACGACGCCAACTACTAATCGATGCAATCGAACGGCAATATGAACCGACTGCGCCTGGCTTTCTCGAGAGCATGGAAAGCCTACGAAAATTTATTGGTCGTTGCCTCGAACGAAGAATCGATCTTGTCGTAACTATATTCCCTGCTCTTCATAGAGACACAAAGCTCAACGATTTTACCAACTATGATTTTAGCCACATTCATCGTCGAATTCGTGACGAAGTTGAAGCTTTTGATGGCGTAACGTTTATTGACTTGGTGAGTGAACTGGACGACCTAAACGGCGAGGTTTTATGGTTACCAGGCGACGGACATCCCAATTCGCTCTATGCGAAACGGATTGCTGAGATACTGTATCCCGTGGTTCATGATCGCGTACGACGGCACGTCATGCCATAGAAAAATAATCCCGGACGTGCTTCCTCCAGCGGTTAATTGGGTGTTCATTATGCAACACATGCAACGGGCTTTCGCAATATCCAGGTCTTACATAAACGCTAAGGTCGTCAGCGAGCGATTGGAGCATTCCTGCGTGGCTTTCACGCTCGACTCCTTCGGGCATCTGCTCAAGGGAGTGCAGGAAAACGCTGCCGACCGCCAGGGGTCCGCACTCGAATCCGTCATTTGCAATCGGATAGCAGAATGAGAGCCGCGACAATCGCATTCAAGATGCCGCGCCTTGTCGAACCCGGTTTGGCGATTTCGTGGGTTCGAATCCGGAAAGTTCTGGTGGCAATCGAAACGTTCGGGACACAACGACGGGCGGGGCAACTCTGGCGGAGAGGGTGGGATTACTCGTCGCTGCGCGACTCGCCCTTCGGGCCGCCGCCGCTGCGCGGCGACGTTCTGCGGCGCGACGGTGTCGCGCCTTGTCGAACCCGGTTTGTTGATTTCGTGGGTTCGAATCCGGAAAGTCCAGGTGGCAACCGAAACGTTCGGGGCACAACGTCGGGCGGGGCAACTCTGGCGGAGAGGGTGGGATTCGAACCCACGTGGGGCTTGCGCCCCCAACGGATTTCGAGTCCGCGCCGTTATGACCGCTTCGGTACCTCTCCGATGGGGCCGCGATTCTAACATGGGGCCGGTTCGGATTTGCACCCGGGAGAGGCGGCGGACTGCCGGTTTCGGTTAAAATTTTCGGTTTGCCGGCAGTCCGTGCCGCGAGGAGAGCCGATTGAGTACCACGTTGCCGAAACAGCCGACAACCGGGCGCGTTGAAGCCCGGGCGCCGCGCTTGTCGGCCTCGGCGCTCGACCCGACCGAACTCGTGCCGGTACTCGACCAGCATGGACGCCGCCACGAGCTGCCGGCCGCCGTCGAGCACGCGTTGACGATCAAGGTCGATGGCGATGAACTGGTGACGCTGATGACGATCGGCTCCCAGCCCGAGCTGCTGGTGCTGGGCTACCTGCGCAACCAGGGGCTCGTGCGCTCGCTGGACGAGGTCGCCTCCGTCGAGGTCGATTGGGCACGCGAGGTGGCCGAGGTGAAAACGCGCGATGGCGCCGGCGTGCGCGCGCCGGTCAAGGTGACGGCGCCACCCGCGCTCGGTGGTCCCGGCGCCGTCTACCGCGGCGACATCTACCGCGTGGTCGACGTCGTTTCCTCTTACAACTCGGTGTATCGCCGCGCCGGCTCGGTACATGGCTGCGGCCTGTGGGACGACGGCGAGATGCTTTGTTTCTACGAGGACGTGGGACGTCACAACGCCACCGACGCCATCGCCGGCTGGATGTGGCTTCACGACGTTGCCGGCAGCGGGAAAATTCTTTATTCCACGGGCCGCCTGACCACCGAGATCGTCTCCAAGGCCGCCTTCATGGGGCTCGCCGTGGTGATCTCGCGCAATGGCGTGACCCAGCGCGCGGTGGAACTGGCGCGCGAGGTCGGCGTGATGCTGGTGGCGCGGGCGCGCCGACAGAGTTTCCAGGTTTTTTCCTGTCAGGATCGGCTGATCCTCGGGAATCGCGAATGACCGATTCTTCCGGCGCGGCCCGGTTGGCGATGAATCCCGCCCTGGTCGCTCGAATCCTGCTGCCGTTCGGGCTCGGCTATTTCCTGTCGTACCTGTTCCGCGTGGTGAATGCGGTCATCGCGGGCGACATGAGCGACGAACTCCATCTCGACGCCAATGCGCTCGGTTTGCTGACCAGCATCTACTTCGCCACCTTCGCCGCCTTTCAACTGCCGCTTGGCGTACTCCTCGACCGCTTCGGGCCGAGGCGGGTGGAATCGGCGCTACTGCTGCTGGCGGCGGCGGGTGCCGTGATGTTCGCCACCGCGCCGGGCGTGGGCACGCTGATGGCCGGTCGCGCGTTGATCGGCCTGGGCGTCTCGTCGTGCCTGATGGCCGCGTTCATCGCCTATCGGCGTTGGTTCGATCCGGCCAGGCTCCCCCTTCTGAACGGGTTGCAGATGGCATTCGGGGGGCTCGGCGCGCTCGCCGGCACACGCCCGGCGGCCATGGTCATGGAAGCAAGCGGCTGGCGCACGCTGTTCCTGATTCTCGCCGGCGCAACGGTGATCGTTGCCGCCGTGATCTGGATCTTCGTTCCCCGCGAAGAACCGCGCTCGACCAACGGCGGTCAAACCGCCCAGCGTGGCGGCGGATTTCGCCAGGTGTTCGGGGATCGCACGTTCTGGCGCATCGCGCCGATCATTGTGTTCGCACAAAGCGCGTTTATCGCCATCCAGAGCCTGTGGATCGGTACCTGGCTGCGCGACGTTGCCGGCCTAGACGTGCTCGCCGCATCGAACATCATGGCGGCGACAACCATGGCCATGGTGGCCGGCTTCCTGGTCCTCGGTTGGGCGAGTTCCCAGCTTGCGCGACGCGGCATCCCCGCGCTCACCTCGGGCATCGCGCTCACGTGCCTGTTCATGCTGTCCCAGGTGGTCATCATCGCCGGCGCATTCTCCCAGCCGGCGCTGTTCTGGATCTGCTTCGGGTTCTTCGGCACCGCCAGCATCATCGGCTACTCGGCGATCTCCCAGCACTTCCCGGTTCATATCGCCGGGCGCGCCAATACCTCGCTCAACTTCATGGTGTTCGTAATGGCGTTCGTCGAACAGTGGGGCCTGGGCGTGGTCATCAACCAGTTTCCGTCCGGTTCGGGATACGCGGAGGCGGGTTACCAGGTGGCGTTGGGGCTGGCGTTGTCGCTCCAGGTCGTGGCGCTTGCCTGGTATCTCCTGTCGCGGCCGTCGCGACCGTCCTGACGGCGACGCGTCGACCGCGCCGCGAGCGGTCGCCTTGCTCTGTCCGCTACCTTCTCCTGAGGAGGATGACGACCGCCAGCAGGCAGGTGAGCAGGTAAAGCACGCTGGACGTTCCATGGGCAATCCCGAACCAGCGCTCCCGCGGCAGCGCCCCGTCCCGCATCGCGGCGATCCAGGGATGCAACGCCACTTCGTTGACGAGGACGAGCAACAGCGCCAGCGAGACGAGCCCCGAGTCGACCCGCCATCGACCCGGGATGCGCTTCCACAATACGCGGACCAGGCAATACCCGAGCGCGGCGAGCGCCAGCCAGAAAACCGAGTGGAACATCATGCCGGCCACGTTGCCGGCCTGGGCCGACGGCATCATCGTGAAGAGCTGCGGCGCGGCCACCAGGCCGGCAAACCAGGCGCCGCCGGCCCACGCGACGAGTAGCAGGTACTCGACCGCGGCGGCGAATTTCGACGGGTGAATCACGCCGCCGCGGCCACGCACGCGATGAAGTCCTCGAGCACGGCCGCCCGGCTCATGACCGCGGCAGCTCCCGCCGATCGGTGAAGGCCTGGTCCAGCGTGGCGGCGTCCATGTACTCGAGCTCACCCCCGACCGGTACACCGCGCGCCAGGCGGCTCAAGGCGATGTCCGTGTCGGCCAGCGCCGATGCGATGTAGTCGGCGGTCGCCTCGCCTTCAACCGTGAGGTTGGTCGCCAGCACCACCTCGCGGATGCCGCGCTCGACGACATGGCGCTTGAGCCGGTTGACCGACAACTGGTCGGGTCCGATGCCGTCGAGGGGCGACAGGTGCCCCATGAGCACGAAGTAGACGCCGCGAAACGCCGACGCCTGCTCGATGGATTCCAGGTCCGCGGGCGTCTCCACCACGCACAACAACGACTGGTCGCGGCGCTGGTCGGCGCAAATGTCACAGATCTCGGTCTCACTGAAGTTGTTGCAGTAGCTGCAATGGGACACGGCGGACAACGCGCGCACCAGCGCCTCGGCAATTCGCGTCGCGCCGTCGCGATCCCGTTCGAGCAGGTGGAAGGCCATGCGCTGGGCGCTCTTGGGGCCGATGCCGGGCAGGCGCTTCAACGCGTCACGCAACTCTTCGATGGCGGATCCGGGCGGCATGTCAGATCGGCAGGTTCAGGCCCGGAATGTTGAGTCCGCCGGTCAGTCCGCTCATCTTCTCCTGTACCGTTTTCTCCACGCGCTGTACGGCGTCGTTCATGGCCGCGGTGACGAGGTCTTCGAGGACCTCCTTGTCGTCATCCAGCAGCACCGGGTCGATGGTTACCGAGCGAACGTCGTGGCGGCAGGTCATGACCACCTGCACCAGGCCCCCGCCGGCCTTTCCGGTCACTTCGAGAGAAGAAAGCTCCTCCTGGATGCGCTTCATCTTCTCCTGCATCTCCTGGGCCTGCTTCATGATATTTCCGAATCCGCCACGCATAACTACTTGCCTCGCTGCTTGCCGGGCCGCACCGTATCGGGCACGACCTCGGCTTCGAACTGATTGATGAAAACCGACAGTTCAGGATCGTCCTGCAATCCTTTCACCGCCGCCTCGTGTTCCGCCTGCATGCGACGCGCGCGTCGCACCGCCGGGGTCAGCGCCTCGTCGGCCGCGCCTTCCACGTTTACCTGGAGACGATACGCCGTACCGAATCGAGCCTTCACCGCCTCGCCGAGCGATTTCAACCGGGCGGGCTTTTGCAGGTGCGCCAGTACCGGGTCGAGACGACAGGTGATGACGCCGTCGTCGACGCCGATGAACTCCATGTTCATGACCAGTTCCTTGACCAACCCGGTCACCGGCGCCGATTCGGCAAACGCGCTCCAGGTTTCCGCGTCGGGCACGTCGCCCGATGCCGCGGGCGACGCCGTGTTCGTGGGCGCCGGCGCGGCAGCCGGCGTCGACTCCACGGGCCGCGTCGCGGGCCGGATCGGGCTGACGTTGGTCGGGCGCGATACCGGTGCGTCGCCGGCGACGCCGGCGACGCCGGTGCTCGTCGTGCCCGTCCGCCCGTTGCCGGCATCCGGGCGCGTCGCCGTCGGCGCGCTATTGTTTCCGCGACGCGCATCGCCGGAAGGCTCGACCGGATCGAAGGCGAGCATCCTGAGCATGACCATCTCGAAGCCGCGCGCCGGGTCGGGGGCGAGGGACAGGTCGCGCTTGCCGATCAGGGCGATCTGGTAGAACAACTGTACCTGCTCCGGGTCCATGCGTTCCGCTACAGACAGTTGGCCGCTCCATGGACTGTCCCGTTCGGCCGTGAGCTCGGGCGCCTGCAGCGTCACCGCGATCTCGTGAAGCACGATCAGCAGGTCGTCGAGCGTTCGAGTGAAATTGACACTACGCTCGCGCATCGCATCCACGATGCCGAACAACGTGCTCGCATCGCCGTCGACGACCGCCTCGAGCAACTCGACCACGCGCGCGCCCTCTATCATGCCGAGCATGGCGCGCACGCTTTCGCCATCGAGGTTGCCCGCGGAAAAGGCGATCGCCTGGTCGAGAAGACTCAACGCGTCGCGCATGCTGCCGTCCGCTGCGCGGGCCAGGAGGTCGCGGGCCTGGGCATCCGACGCGACGCCTTCCAGTTCGAGTATGCGTTCGAGTTGTGACGAGATCTCTTCCACGCCGAGCGCGCGCAGGTTGAACTGCAGGCAGCGCGAAAGAATGGTCGGCGGCAGCTTCTGCGGATCGGTGGTCGCGAGCAGGAACTTGACGTGAGGCGGCGGCTCCTCGAGCGTCTTCAACAGCGCGTTGAAGCTGTGCGTCGACAGCATGTGCACCTCGTCGATCAGATACACCTTGAAGCGGCCCATGGTGGGCGCGTATTGCACGTTGTCGAGTATCTCGCGGGTATCGTCCACGCGCGTGCGCGACGCGGCATCGATCTCGAGAAGATCGACGAAGCGGCCCTGCTCGACACTCTGGCAGGCCGCGCATTCGCCGCAGGGCGTCGAGCTCACGCCTTGCTCGCAGTTGAGCGACTTGGCCAACAGCCGCGCCAGCGTGGTCTTGCCCACGCCCCGCGTGCCGGTAAACAGGAATGCGTGGTGGACCCGGTCGTTGTCGAGGGCGTGAGTCAGCGCCGATACGACGTGGGTCTGCCCGACCACGTCCGCGAAGGTTCGAGGGCGCCACTTGCGCGCCAGTGCCTGATAGGTCATGCCTTTCGGTTCGGGAATCGCTCGCCCGGCGCACGGGCAAGTGGATTCGGGCGGTAGATTTTGAACTGGATGCCGTCCTTAAACGGATTATTTTCAACCATTTGTATAAATTTATTAAACAAATTTATACATTTGGCAATCCGTCGCGGCGCGAGGGCAGGATTCTACACGCTCGGCCGCCTGCCGTGGCAAGCGGCTCCAGTCGGCCTGGAATCCGGTGAGACAATCACCGCCGCGCGCCGACACGCGGTGGACCCGGTCGTCGTGTCGCGGATACCGGAAAGGTCGATAATTCCGGGTGTGCCGCCGTTGACCAATCATTTGTCAACAACGCGCCGACGGGCGCCGGATCGACCAGCCATGACCCGGATCACCAATCGGATCTCGTTTCGAGGAAAGTACCTGGCTACGGGAGCGATCGTCGTTGCGATCCTGCTCGGCGCAGCCGTTTTTCTGTCGATCGGCCGTTCCGAGGAAACCGTGCGCTGGACCGCGATCAACGTGGCCGGCCGAGCGCACAGCGGCGACGCGCATCTTATCGAGTACCCCGACGGATCGCGGTTCCTGGTCGACACCGGGTTCGAACTGTACGCCGACCGATATCTCTTGCCGGAACTGCATCGGCGCGGGGTGGGAAGACTCGACGGCGTGCTGATCACCCACGCCCACCGCAATCATTACGGCGCGCTGCTACGCCTGGCAGGCCGGATTCCCATCGAAGTGGTCTACTTCAACGACGTCGACGAGAAGGTGTGCAACGCGGAAACCTGGTCGGGCGGATGCCAGTACGAACATGTCCAGCAGGTTCGTCGGTCGCTGGTCGATCAAGGCATCGAGGTTCGCACCGCATTCCCCGGCGACCTGCTCTACGCCGACGAGTCACGCGGCATTTTTCATCGCGTGCTGTTCGCGTTTAACGGCGTGAACACACCGGTCGGCAGAACCGACGTGAACGATACCAGCGTAATTTCCCGGCTCGAGTTCGGGAACCAGTCGATCCTGTTCTGCGGTGATCTCAACACGCGCATCGGGCGCTACCTGGTCGATTCGGGACAAGTTCCCCGTTCTACGGTGATGACCGCTCCGCACCACGGGGTCGACAGCGCCGCACCGAACCGCTTTCTCGATCTCGTCGAGCCGCAACTCGCGGTAGCCACCGTCAACGGCAGCACCTGGGCAGGCGAGCGGGGGAAACGCATGCGCACCTGGTTCGCCCGGCACGGCGTGCCGGTGTTCGTCAGCGGCGTGCACGGACATATCATGGTCACATTGCATCGCGATTCGT
Source organism: Gammaproteobacteria bacterium (assembly GCA_030429665.1). GTDB lineage: Bacteria > Pseudomonadota > Gammaproteobacteria > Arenicellales > CAJQKF01 > BQJD01. The sequence goes on from JAUIEZ010000032.1 coordinate 21,604, forward strand.
TCGAAGTTTCCACGTCGAACGAGTACGAATAGGCGATATGAATGCGAGGGTACGATGGCCGACGATGGCCACCGCGCCGACAGGAGACTCGCGGCGGGTGGCGGATCCGACCGGCCTTGCCCGGGCACCCGGCCGGGCTGCTACGGCTGCTTCCTTCCGGATCTGACCGGGTTTACAGCCTGCCGCCACCCGGGAGGCCGGTCTTCACCGCCATATTCGCTGCCACCGGACGCGACCCTTACCGGCGCGCCCGTTGGAAGGGCGCGAACTGTATCAGCAGCGCGCCGGGTGTTCAACGTCGCATTGGGTCGACGCGGGTAGCGGTGTTGCTAAGGTCCGAAACCGTGGGCTATTCTGACCTGCCGTCAACTCCCCGGGTTAGCGTCATGAGAATCAGTGCAAGAAACACGTTCGCGGGAACGGTCAAGAAAGTCACCGAGGGCGCGGTCAACAACGAGGTTGTCGTCGAAATGCCGGACGGCACCGAGTTCGTCTCCATTATTACGCGCAGTTCGTCGGAGCGCCTGGGTCTGGAAGTCGGCATGCCGGTATACACGGTGATCAAGGCATCCGACGTGATGATCGCTACGGAATAAATGTCGTCGGCGGCCATGCGCGGCGCGCGAGCGCTGCTTGCGACGTTGTGCCTGGCCGGTGCCGGCTGGCTGGCCGGTGACGTCCAGGCGCGCACCGTCGTCGATTCGGCGGGCCGCGACGTGGACGTCCCGGACCGCATCGAGCGGGTATTCGCCGCCGGCCCGCCCGCCTCCATCCTGCTTTACGTTCTGGCGCCGGACAAGATGACCGGGTGGCCCCGGGCACCACACGAATACGAACGTCCCTACCTGGCCGAGCCTTACCGAAACCTGCCGGAAACCGGCCGCCTGACCGGACGCGGCGGTACCGCCAACCTGGAAGCGGTGATCGAATCGAGGCCGGACCTGATCCTCGACTTCGGCTCTATTCGCGATACCTACGTGTCCCTGGCGCAGCGCGTCCAGGCCCAGACCGGGATTCCCTATGTCCTCATCGACGGTCGTTTCGAGAACACGCCGACTGCACTGCGCCTTCTGGGCGATATCCTCGGCGTGCCCGAGCGCGGCGAGGCGCTGGCGACTTATGTCGAAGTCGTGTTCGGCGAGATCGATGACGCCCTCGCGGCGGTACCCAAAGCGCGGCGCCCGCGGGTCTACCTGGCGCGCGGCCCGGACGGGCTGGAAACGGGACTGAAGGGCTCCATCAACACCGAGATCATCGAACGAGCGGGCGGTCGCAACGTGGCCGATCCCGGTGACGAATCGATACGGCGCGGCCTGGTGCAAAGCTCCATCGAGAACGTCATCGTCGCCAACCCGGACACCATCGTCACCTGGGACCGGACGTTCTTCTCCCGCGTGTTCGACGATCCCCTGTGGCGAACCGTCGAGGCGGTGCGCGCCGGGCGCGTCTTCCTCGGGCCCACCGCGCCGTTCGGCTGGATCGACCGGCCGCCTTCCGTGAACCGCATCATCGGGTTGAAGTGGCTGGCCGGAATGTTCTACCCGGACCGGGTCCGTTTCGATCTTCGCGAGGAGGTACGCCGGTTCTACCAGTTGTTCTACCACGTGACACTCGACGACGAACGGCTGGACGCGCTCATCGAATGGGCGAGCGGAGCGGCGCGCTGACCACCGCGCGGATCACGCTGCTGCTGGTCGCGGTACTGGTCGCCATCGTGGCCCTTGCCGCCGTGACCGGCCCCTACCCCATGACCCTGGATGACGTCGCGGTTGCCATTGGCGCGCGTCTCGGCGACGGACCTTCTTCCGGCGAGGTCGACACGGTGTTGTTCGCGGTGCGCCTGCCGCGCATTGCCGCGGCCCTGCTGGCGGGCGCGGCGCTCGCCGCGGCGGGAGCGGTCTACCAGGGACTGTTCCGCAACCCGCTGGTTTCACCGGACATCCTCGGCGTGTCCGCCGGCGCGGGACTGGGCGCGGTGACCGGCATCTTCCTTTCCCTGCCGGTATTCGCCATCCAGGGATTCGCCTTTCTCGGCGGACTCGGCACCGTGGCCCTCGTCTACCTGCTGGCGGGCGCCGTGCGTCACCACGAACCCACCCTGGTGCTGGTGCTGGCGGGCGTGGTCGTCGGCTCGCTGGCCGGCGCCTGCATCTCGCTGATCAAGATCCTCGCCGATCCTTACGACCAGTTGCCGGCCATCACCTTCTGGCTGCTGGGCAGCCTGTCGGGCATTCGGTCCGGTGACGTGCTGGGGGCGACCCCCGCCGTGATCGTCGGTCTCGTGCCCCTGGTGCTGCTGCGCTGGCGCATGAACCTGATGTCGCTGGGCGACGAGGAGGCGACCGCGCTCGGCATCGATCCCCGCCGGTTGCGACTGGTGTTCGTCGCCGCGGCCACGCTGATGACCGCGTCGGTGGTCGCGATCGCGGGGATCATCGGCTGGGTGGGCCTGGTCATCCCGCACATCGCTCGGCTCATGGTGGGCCCGAACTTCGACCGGCTGCTGCCAACCGCCATGCTGATCGGCGCGGGCTACATGCTGCTGGTGGACACCATGGCGCGCACCATCGCGACCACCGAAACGCCGCTCGGCGTGCTCACCGCGTTCATCGGCGCGCCGGTGTTCATCTGGCTGCTGGCGACGAGGCGGCGCGGATGGTGACGCGGCTGCGTGCGGAAGATCTCGCCTTCGGCTATCGCGGCCACGAGGTAGGTCGCGACCTGGACGTGGAACTAACGACCGGCGAGATCGTCTGCCTGCTCGGCCCCAACGGCTGCGGCAAGACCACGCTGTTCAAGACGCTGCTCGGGCTGCTGCCCGCGCGCGGCGGCCGCGTGCTGATCGACGATATGCCGATTGCATCGTTGTCGCGCAGCGAGATCGCGCAGCGCATCGCCTACGTGCCGCAGGCGCACGACGCGGTTTTTCCGTTCACCGTGGCGGACATGGTGCTGATGGGGCGCACCGCGCATCGCGGCCTGTTCGCGACGCCGGGCATGGACGACCGCGCCCGCGCCCGCGAAGCGCTCGAGGCGCTCGGCATCGGCGACCTGTCGGATCGCGACTACACCCGCATCAGCGGCGGCCAGCGTCAGCTCGCGCTGGTCGCCCGCGCCATCGCCCAGGATGCGCGGTTGCTGGTGATGGACGAACCGACCGCGAGCCTCGATTTCGGCAACCAGGTGCAGGTGCTGGACCGCGTCATGCAGCTGGCCGGTTCGGGCCTCGGGATCATTATCTCCACGCACAACCCGGATCACGCCCTCGCCTGCGCCACGCGCGTCCTGGTGCTGCACGAAGGCCGCCTGTACGCGGACGGGGCGCCGCTCGACGTGCTCACGCCGGCGCTGTTGCGGACCATCTACGGCGTGGAAGTCGGCATCGAAGTGCTTCGGGACGGCGCTCGCGTGTGCGCGCCGCGTTACGCCGCGCGCCAGTAGCCGCCCGGCGTGCGCGCGGACCGTCCCGCGGTCTAGCGCAGGCGAAACTGTACCGGGAACTCGAGCGCCAGGCTCGCACTCGGGATCGAGTCGGGCATCGGCGGCAGCGGCTGGGCGCGCTCGAGCATGCGGCGCACCTCGGTGTCGAGCAGTTCGTGACCGGAACTCTTGCGCAGGGCGAACTCGAGCACATCGCCTTCCCGGTCGACGACGAAATAGAGCACGGCGGTGCCTTCCTGGCGACGGCGACGGGCGTTGCGCGGGTATTCCTTGTGTCGCTCCAGCCAACCGCGCAAGCGGTCCACGTACGTGGTCATGTCGCCCGGTCCGAACCCGCCGCTCGTCGAGCTGCCCCCCTCCCGATCGTCGGACCCGTTGTCCGACGGGCTACCCGATCCTGGCGGGGTAACCGCCGCAAGCTTCTTGCCAGGCTCGCCCGCATCCATCGCGGGCGACGACTCCGGCCGGTTTTCGACGCGGGCCGCGCGCACGGCCGTCCTTTCCGGGGAGGAATTCACGGCTTCGGTGTGGGCGACCGAAGAGGACGCCGCGACCGGACGCGGTTCGGCGGCCGGCGCGGCGGGCACGGCGGCGATGTCGGCTTGTATTTCCGTGTCGTCGATCGCGACCTCGGAAGGCATGGCGTCGCGCCGAACGACCTCGACGGCCCACGCGTCGATATTCGCTGCATCGTCCATCGGCGGATCGGGCGACACCTCGGTCGCGACCGACGTGTCGCCCGAATCCCTGGCGACCGGCGGCAACGACTCGACAACCGCGATGTCGTCCGCTGCCCGCGAGGCTGCCTCGCGCGGCGGCGCCTCGGCCGTCACCTCGGACGGCGGCGCGAGCGGCGCCACGCTGTCGGGGCGGACGGCGTCGCTCGATTCAGGCGCGACCGGCGTCGCGCTGCCGCGCGCGGCAGCGGCCGAGCCCAGCAATATATCGACACCCCCCGCGCCGACCTCGATCGCGCCGCCACCCGGTGGCGTCCACAGCACCGCCGCGGCGATCCCGGCATGCAGCAGCAGCGCGACGACGACGCCCGTTATCCAGTGTCCGGGGCGAATCTCCATTATCGTGTCGCGACCGTCAGCAGCCGTAGTTTCGACACCCCGGCATCACGCAGGTCTTCCATGACCGCGATCACCCGATTGGCGTCGGTATTCGCGTCGGCCTTGAGTTCCACCGGCACCTCACCACCGGCGTCCAGCCGGTCGGCGACGATGTCGGCCAGCGCTGTCTCCGCGACCACGTCGCCGTCGACGGCAAGGCGGCCGTCCGCGCCAACCAGGACGACCACCTTCCCGACAGGCGGCGTCGTCTCGCTGTTCGATTCGGGCGGATCCACGGGGAACGGGTCGGTGACGGCCAGCCGACCCGCCAACATGAAAAAAACGAGCAGCAGAAATACCACGTTGACGAGCGGCAGGATGCGCTCGTCGTGGTTCTTCGGCCGCGGCGGTTGAAAATGCATGACCGGCATCAACCCCCGTGCCGAACGAGGGAGACGTTTTCCACGCCCGCCACGGAGAGCCGATCGAGCACGCGCACCGCGTCCTGCAGCACGACGCCCTGTGCCGGCTGCACGACGACGCGGGCATCCGGTACGCGGGAAATGCGCTCGGCGATCGTTGCCCCCAGATTCTCGAGTGTCACCGGCGTGCCCGACACACGGATGCCGTCGGCACGCACCTGGACCAGGATCGCGCCTTCCATGACACCGCCGGCCGCGCTGCCGGCGGGCGCGTCGAGTTCAATGGCGCGGCGCTCGAGGAAACTCGAGGCGAGCATGAAGAAGACGAGCAGGATGAACACCACGTCGATCAACGGCGTCAGGCTGATCAACCCGCGCCGCCGCGGGTGCCTATTCGCCAGGCGTGGCGGCTGCGCGTATGCGTGCGGGGGCATGAATTTTCGCGTCGGCTTTCGGTGCGTCGACTGACAGGTCCTCGGTAAATACCCGTGTGACGATGCTGTCCATCTCGTGGGCCAGCCGGTCCACCCGCCGCTCCAGCCAGTTGAGCACCACCACCACCGGAATGGCCACGGCCAGTCCCACGGCGGTGGTCAGCAGCGCCTGCCAGATACCGCCGGACAGAATGGCCGGGTTGACCTGGCTGCCGGCCGCCTCCAGCCGGCGAAATGCCTCGATCATGCCCAGCACGGTGCCGAACAACCCGAGCAGCGGCGCCAACGAAGCGATCACCTCGAGCGGCCGGAACCACGAGCGCAGCGACTCGAGCACGTCGCTGCCGTAGCGCAGCACTTCCTCGCGCACGACGGTGTCGGGCAGACCCCGGCGGCGGCCACGAATCGCGCGGGCCAACGCCTGCGCCGCCGGGTTGCGCGTCGACTCGGCCAGGCGCAGCGCCTGACCGACGTTTCCGGACAACCACGCGTCGAGCACCCGGCGCGCGGCGCCGCGCTCGGCGAGTCGCGCGGCCCGAAATTGCAACAGCTTGACCACGAAGATGGCGACGGCAGCCACCGACATCCCGAGCAGGATGAGCACGACGGGTCCGCCCGCCTGGATCAATTCCAGCAGCCGGCCCGCCGCGCCGGTTCCGCTCGCGACGGCGGCGCCCGCCTCACCGTTCATCGTGTTTCGATCCCGCCGCGCTACGCGGCATCCGCGCCGAATGACGCGAACTACGATTCGTTGACATTTCAGGATTCCACTATCGAAGACTTCTCGCCGTCGGCCGGCGTTCGCCCGAGGACCAAGGATAGGGCCGTGTCGCCCCGGCGGCAACGGCGTCCGCCGGACGACGCGCCGGGAACGGCCCGGCTATAGTAACCTTGCAATTGCCAAGGTGTCGGAAACAACCACGACAACATCCGGCCCGCACGCGACCCGGCAACGCCAAGAGACATCGCCTGACACGTATGCCCGCCATCGGCCTGAGAATCCGCAGGGAGCTGTTTCCGCGAACGCTCCGCAGCCTGCCGCTGAACGTTTATCTGGGTACGTACATTACCGCGCTGCTGGTGGTATTCGGGGCCACCATGGTGTGGTTCAACTACCATCGCGACCGGGATGCCGCGTACGTCGACGCGGAACGCGTCTTCGACAGCGCGAGCGACCACGCCGTTGCCGAGGTACGCTCGCTGTTCGGCCCGGTCTCGGCCATGGTCGACCTCGCCTCGCGGCTTCCCGGCCTCGCGGGCGCCTCCCTGCGTACCCGATGGTCAACCGTGCCGTTCATCACCGAGGTGCTCCGAAACACGCCGACAATTTCGGCAATGTACGCCGGCTACGATGACGGCGAGTTCTTCCTGGTGCGGGCGCTGCGCGGCGATCCGAGAATTCACGAGGCGACCGCGGCGCCCATGGCGGCGTCTTTCGTGGTGCAGAGCATCGATCGCGTCGACGGCGCGCTGCGACAGACATTCCATTACCTCGACGACGATCTGCACGTCATCGATCGCAACCGTCGATTCAACAACGGCTTCGATCCGCGCCAGCGGCCGTGGTACCACGCGGCCGACCGGACCGGCAAGACGATTCTGTCTCCCGTTTACCTGTTCGCCACCACGCGGGAGCTCGGCGCCACGCTTTCGCGTCGCCTGCCCGGCGGCGGCGGCGTCGTCGGCGGCGACATGGCCCTAACGCAGTACGCCGAACGCCTGGACGCGCTCAAGATCGGCGAACGCGGACGAATCATGATTTTTACCGGGCGCGGCCGGGTCGCGGTGACGAACGACCCCGCCTCCCTTCTCAAGGCGGTCCGCATCCGCCCCGATGGTTCGTCGGTGCAACCCCTGGTCACCGAGATCGACGATCCGGTACTGGCCGGCAGCTATGCCGGCTATGCACGGTCGGGCACCGGCAAGACCCTGGTGAACGTCATCGACGGAGAAGAATGGCTGTCCCGGTTTACCGAGCTTCAACTGGCGGGGACCACGATGACCCTGGGCATCCTGGCCCCCGGCGACCTGTTTCTCGGCGACAGCGAACGCACGCGCGAAAGCAACCTGCTCGTATCTCTTCTCATGCTTCTCGTCGCGCTGCCCGTGGCATGGCTGATCGCGCGACTGATCGCCCGCCCCATCACCACCCTGACCGAAGAGACCGCCCGCATTCGTCGCTTCGAGCTCGATGCGGACGTCGACATCCGGTCGCGGGTCAGCGAAGTCCTGCGCCTGGGCGAATCGATGCGCGCGATGAAGTCGTCGCTGCGCGATCTCGGGCGCTTCGTGCCCAGGCAGCTGATCCGCGACCTGGTGACCGGCCGCACGCGCGCCGCGTTGGGCGGGGAGCGTCGCGAGGTCTCCCTGATGTTCACCGACATCGCCGGCTATACCGCGCTGGCCGAGAGTCTCGATCCACCGCTGCTGATGGAGAAGACATCGGCCTACTTCGAGCGCGTCGGCCGCGCGATCATCGAGCACGGCGGCACCATCGACAAGTACATCGGCGACGCCATCATGGCTTTCTGGAACGCCCCCGAGGACCAGGACGACCACGCCGCCCTGCTCTGCGAGGCGGCACTCGCCGCGGCCGCCGCGTCACGCGCCCTGGACCGGGAACTGGTCGCGCGCGGCGAGCCGGCGATGTTTACCCGTTTCGGCCTGCACCTGGGCACCGCGGTGGTGGGAAACGTCGGGTCGGTGGACCGCATGGACTTTACCGTGCTGGGATCTGTGGTGAACCTGGCATCGCGCCTGGAAGGACTCAACAAGCACTACGGCACGCAGGTGCTCGCTTCCGGCGCGGTGCGCGACCGTGTTGCCGACCGCTTCTTGTTCCGGCCGCTGGACTCCGTGGTGCCCAAGGGCGCCACCCAAGCGGTGCCGGTCTTCGAGCTGGTGGGCTCGCTGGAACCGGGTTCGTCGTACGCCCCCGACGAGAAACGCATCGCGGCGACGGCCGCGTGGCGTGAGCTCCACGAACTCTACCGGGCGCGACGCTGGCCGCAAGCCGAGTCGGCGCTCACGGCCTACGTCGCCACGTGGCCCGACGACCCCGTGGCCCCGATCCTCCTGGAGCGCGTGCGTCGGTTCATGCGCTCGCCGCCCCCCGACGACTGGGACGGCGCCGAGACCATCCGAACCAAGTGAACGGTCAACCATGACATTCAACAATCGCATGCGCGTCGCGCTGTTCGTCGGCCTGGTCAGTCTGCTGGCCGCATCCGCGAGCGCCTGGTTCATCGTCGCGCGGCTGTCGGCGCTGCACGAGTCGCGCGTGGAGACGATGATCACCCGCGCCATGAAGACCGACCGCGAGCGCGTGGAACGCTACTTCGACCAGGTCGACCGCATGCTGCGGCTGCTCGCCGACAGTCGTTACACCCGGGAGGCGATCATGGAGTTCAGCGTATCCTTCGAGGAACTGGGTGACGGCGCGCCGCGCATTCTCAGGCGCCTGTACGTGGAGGAGAATCCCTACACGCCGGCGAGACGACAGGCCCTGATCGCCGCCGCCGGCGACGACTCCTGGTACAGCGAACTGCATCTTCGCTATCACCCGTGGTTCAGGGCAACACTCGACGTCATCGACGTTCGCGACCTGTTCCTGGTGTCCGAGGCGGGCGACGTCGTATACAGCGTGGCCAAGGGAGAGCTGTACGGCGAGCGGCTCACCCAGGGCGCCAACGGCGCGACGAAACTCGCCGACGTTTTCCGCGAGATCATCTGGAACACCAACCCGGAAGCCATCATCGTCGCCGACTTCAGCGGTCATCGACAGGGTCCGGGCGCGGAGTCGGCCTACCTGGGCACGCCGGTATTCGCTCGCGGCGAGCGCGTCGGCGGACTCGTGATCCAACTGAATCCCGCCGTGCTGGAGCGCCTGATGGTGCGCGGCACGCGGATCGGCTCGGACCTGAGCAGTTTCCTCGTCGGCGACGACCATCGCATCCGCGCTGCCTCTCGTCCCTCGGCCAACGACGACGCCCGGCAGGTATTCGCGAACACGGCCGTGGTGGACGATGCCGTGGACGGACTGACCGGCGTGCGGCATGCCGTCAACCGCGACGGCGATCCGATCTATACCGCGTTCGGTCCATTGCAGTGGCACGACCGCCGCTGGGCGGTGGTGGTCGAACTCGACGTCGACGCCGTCCGGGGACCACTCGACGAACGTATCGCACAGGTCGTCGCCTTGATCTGCGCGATCAGCGTGTTGCTGGGCGCACTGGGATACCTGGTGGCGGCGCGGGACGATTGACCGTATCCCGTCGGCTTCAGGGCGCCTCGCCGGACCTTGCGACGAATGGAAAATGAAGGCTACGAACCGGCGTCGACTCGCGCGCGGGAATCGTTCATGGTCACGAGACGCGACGATGCCGCAGGATGATCCGTCGTTTCCGCCCGGGCGAACGACTCGACCTTCCGACGCAAACGTCGTCCACGATTAATCGAGTCGAATTCGGCGACGCCGGCATGGTCGAACGCTATCGAATGAACCGTTCGACATGGTCGGCGCCCAATCCCACCGCCTCGTAGTGCTGTCGGCACATGTCGATCTTGGTAAACACATCCTCGTACCCGGCCGGCTTGCCCCACGGGTCGACGTAGTACATAACACCGGTCACCTGGAACAGCGTGATCATCTCGTCGACGTCGTCGGGAACCACGAGCGTGTGGGTCTCCCCCGGCGGTTCGAAAACGTAGCTGCCGACGTTCGCCACCCATTCGTGTTCCAGGTAGCGCCACGATCCCTTCAGGACGAATCCGTGCACCGGTCCCGGGTGGCGGTGCCTCGACAGGACGCCGGAGCGGGTGACACGAAGCAGGTTCACCCAGTAGCCCTGGGAACGGTTCAGGCACAAGGGCCTGAACCAGACGTTATCCGCCTGGGGAACCCACGCACGATCGTCGCCGGCAACCGCGTCGGGTACGACGATTTCCTGCAGGGCGTGGTCCGGGAACGGAAGCTGGTACGGCAACTTGTCGTGATCGTCGGATTCGGAAGTCATGGCATCTCCAATCAGGTCGCGGAGTATCCGCCGTCAACGGGCATGACGGCGCCGGTGACGAAACCGGCCTCGTCGGAAAGCAGCCAGGCCACCAGCGGACCGACCTCCGCCGGCGTGCCCCAGCGGCCCATGGGCGTACGGTCCACGATTTGTCGTGATCGTTCGGGGTCCTCGCGCAAGGCGCGGGTGAGATCGGACTCGATCCAGCCGGGGGCGACGGCATTGACGCGAATGCCGTCGGCGGCCCAATGGCCGGCGAGGGACTTGGTGAGCTGGGCAACGCCGCCCTTGGACGCCGTGTAGGCCGGCACCAGCGGACCGCCGAAAAAGCTGAGCATGGAAGCGGTGTTGACAATGGAACCGCCCGATCGACGCAGCAGGTCGCGGCAAGCCAGGCACATGCGCATGGTGCCGACGAGGTTGACCTCGATGACGTGGCGGAAAGCCTCTATCTCGTACTCTCTCCCGCGCGCGACGATACCGGCGCAATTCACCAGCCCGTCCAGCGATTCGAGGTCCGCCGTCATGCGGTCGACCGCGTCCTGGTCGGTCACGTCCAGCGTGCGGGCGGACAGGTTACCCGCCGGCATGCATTGGTCGACCTCGTCCTGCGAGACGCCGGTGGCGATGACACGCCATCCGGCGTCCAGCAGCGCCTTGACCACGCCGCTACCGATGCCGCGCGTGCCGCCCGTGACCAGCGCCTGCTTCATTGGTTCGATTGCTCGGCCAGCCGGCGCTCGACGGCGTCGCGCGTCGGCATCGGCGCCACCGCGCCGTAGCCGGTGGTGGACAGCGCGGCGGCGGCGTTCGCGTAGCGCGCGGCGTGTTCGAGCTCGGCGCCTTCACACAGGCGCGCGAGCAGTGCGCCGTCGAAGGTGTCTCCGGCCGCCGTGGCATCCACCGCCTCGACCTTTACCGACGGTACCCGGCATCGCGTCTCGGCGGTGGCGACGAGGGTACCTTCGGCGCCCAGCGTCAGGGCCACCGCGCCGGCGCCGAGCCCGAGGTAAAAGTCGACGATGGCATCGGGATCGTCGAGCCCGGTCAGTTGGCGGGCGTCGTCGAGGCCCGGCAGCGCGATGTCCGTCATGGACATCGCGGCGTGGATCACGGCGCGTGCACGATCGAGCGGCCATAACTTCAGGCGCAGGTTGGTGTCGTAGGACACCTGTACGCCGGCCTCGCGCGCGACCTCGATGGCGGAGAAGATGGCATCCGCGGCAGAGTCCGAGATGGCTTGGCTGATGCCGGAGACATGGAGGATCTTTGCCCTGCGAATGTAGTCGGCCGGGACCTCGTCGGGTCGCATGCGACTGGCCGCGGAGTGCTTGCGGAAGTAGCTGAACGCGTGCCCGGCTTCCGTGTGGGTGACGAAGTACACGCCGGTGGGCGCGGACTCGTCGCGTACGACGTGGCTCGTGTCGACGCCCTCGCGCTGCCACAACGCCATGAACTGCTCGCCGAACTCGTCGGCGCCAAGGCGCGTGACGTAGCCGGCCGTCGCGCCGGAGCGAGCGGCGGCGATGGCGCAGTTGGACGTGTCGCCGCCGAACCCCTGCAGGTAGCGGCCGTCGGGCTGCTGGTTGAACTCCAGCAGCGGTTCGCCGATGCAAACGATGTCTGGCTGCATGCCCTGCCCCGCCCGGTCAGATACGGCCGTACTTGGCCAGACCTTCGCGCAGCGAGCCGCACTCGATGATGAGCTTCGCCTGCTCCGCCTCGCGCTCGTCGATCTCGCGCGCCATCGCCAGCACTTCCTCGGCACGGTCGCGCGGCACCACCACCACGCCGTCGACGTCGCCGATGATGATGTCGCCCGGGTTCACCTCGACGCCGCCGATGGTCACCGGCACGTTGGCGTCGAGCGTCTTGTGGCGGCCGAGCGTGGTGCCCGGCGACGCCGAGCGCGCGTAGACGGGAAAGTCGTAGTCGCGGCGGATCTCGACGATGTCGCGGATGCCACCGTCGAGGACCGCGCCCTCGTGCCTGTTGGCCACCGCGCCGGCCGTCATCAGTCCGCCCCACACGGCGACGTTCTCCTCGCCCTCGATGGCGATCACGATGACCGAGCCGGCCTCGGACTCGTCGATGGCGTCGAGCGCGTGCTGCGGCGGCACGAACTCGTCCGTGGGACCCTCGAGCACGGTGACCGCCGGACCGACGATCTTGCGTTCGTTGATGCGCGGCTTGATGGCGGCATCGAGGTAGCCGCGCCGGCCGGCGATCTTGTCGACCGCGTCCGCCGCCGACGCCACGGCGACGCCACGAAAGGCTTCGACCAGTTCCTGTGTGTTCATGGTTGTCTCCAGTTGATGTGAATGATGGTTCGTCTAGCGTCCGCACTGATCGAGCATGGCGCGGGCCGTCTCGATGACGTGGGACTTGTCGTTTCGTTCCAGTCGCTCCACCGGGGCGATCGATCCGCCGATGCCGACGCAGGTGGCGCCCGCTTCGAGGTACCCGGCGATGTCGCCGGTGTCGATGCCGCCGGTCGGCATCAGCGCGATGCCGGGGAAGACCGACCGGAGCGTCTTCAGGTAGCCTGGGCCGCCGAGCGTTGCGGCGGGAAACACTTTCACCAGCGGCGCGCCCTGCTCGTGCGCGGCGAACACCTCGGTCGGCGTGGCGGCGCCCGGCAGGAACGGAATGGACAACGAGCGCACCGCCTCGCGTACGCCGGGCACGCCGCAGGGCGCCACCAGGAACTCGGCGCCCGCGTCGTGCGCGGCCTTCGCCTGTTCCGGCCGCAGCACCGTGCCGGCGCCGATCAGCAGGTCGGGGGCGCGCCGGCGCAGGGCCGCGATGACGGACGCGGCATCCGGCACGCTGAAGGTGATCTCGAGCGCCGTGCAGCCGGCCTCGGCCAGCCAGTCGCAGGCGCGCTCGGCGGTGACACGATCGGGCGTGCGCACCACCGGCACCAGCCGCGCCGCGCCGAGGCGATCGACGATCGACACGCCTACCACTGGTTCACCCAGTTGCGCGGCGGTTGGCCGTCGAGCACGCGGGCCACTTCGTCCGCGGCCTGCTGCTGCAGTTCGCGCACCGAGAACTCCGAGTACCACGCCGTGTGATCCGACAGCACGGTGTTGGGCGTGCGCATGAGCGGGTGATCCACCGGGGGAGGCTCCTGCTCGAACACGTCGATACCGGCGCCGAACAGCCGGCCCTCGTTCAGCGCGTCCGCCAGCGCCGGCTCGTCCACGAGCCCGCCGCGCGAGACGTTGACGAGCACCGCGCCGGGTTTCATCAGGGCGATGCGCCGCGCGTCGATGATGTGCCGCGTTCCCTCGTTCAGCGGCGCGTGCAGGCTGACGACGTCCGATTCGCGGCACAGCGTATCGATGTCCACGATCTCGACGCGGTCCTCCCTCGCCTCGTCTTCGGTCACGCTCGGGTCGCACACCAGGCAGCGCGAGAAACCCAGCGCAACGAACTTCTCCCGGGCCTTGCGCGCGATGCGCCCGTAGCCCAGCAGCCCGATGGTCGCGCCGCGATGGCCCGCCACCGGTTCGCGCTGGCCGACGCCGAAGACGCCGCGCCGCACGTCCGCATCGCGCGAGACGATGCGACGGGACACGGCCAGGTACAGGGCCACGGCATGGTCGCTGACCTCGTGCATGGCGCCGTAGTCGGGCACGTTGGCCACGTACACGCCGCGCTCCCGCGCCGCCGCGAGGTCGATGGCGTCGACGCCGACGCCGTAGCGGACCACCACTTTCAGGTTCGGGCATCGCGACAGCAATGCCGCGTCGACCGGCCGTTCGCGCACCAGGAGGGCCACCGGGTCGAGGCGATCGACGGCCTCGCCGGCGTCCTCGTCCGGCGCCACCGGCACGACGAACGCGCCGCGCGGTTCAAGCACGGCGCGTTCGGTGTCGTAGCTGGCGTAGCCCGGCTCGAGCACCGCGATCGCGGTGCCCGGCCGGTTTGCTGACTCGCTCACGAAATCAGGAACCGCGGTAGGCCTTCACCGCCTCCTCGAGCCGGTTCGGCCACTCCTCGCCGATCTCCTCGACCACCCACGCGCGCACGGCGGGTTGGGCGGCAGCGCGGAACTCGGCTTTCTGCTCGGGCGTGATCGGCGTCACCTCGAGACCCTTCTCGCCGAGAATGGTCGCCGCGTTGGCGTCCTGGGCTGCGGTCATACCGCGATGGATCACCTTGGCGATCTCCACGCACTGCTCGACAGACTTCTGCTCGGCCGCGCTCAGGCCCTGGAAGAAGTCCTCGTTCATGAGATAGGCGTGCCAGGAGAACACGTGGCCGTCGAGCGACACGTGCGACTGGTGCTGGTAGAGCGAAGCGTTGACGATGTTGGTCACGCCGTTCTCCTGGCCGTCGACTACCTGCTGCTGCAGCGCGCTCGGCAATTCCGGCCACGGAACGGGCGTCGCCGAGGCGCCCAGGGACTCGACCAGCTTGGTCCATACCGGCGCGGTCATCACGCGCATCTTCAGGCCCTCCATGTCGGCCGGCGAGGAAATGGGGCGCTTGGAGTTGGTGAAGTTGCGCACGCCGTTGTCGGCCAGCGCGAACATCCGGATGCCGGTTTTTTCGAGCATGTCCTCGGCCATGGCATCGCCGAACTCGCCGTCGACCACGGACCATGCCATGGCCTGGTCGTCGAACAGGTAGGGAATGGCGAACACCGCGAACGGCTTGTAGATGCCCGAGATAGGACCGTCGTGCACCACGCCCATCTGCACCGTGCCGAGTTCGAGGCCCTCGAGGATCTCGGCGCCGTTGCCGAGCTGGCTGGCGGGATAGACCTGCACGTCGATTTCGCCGCCGGTCTTTGCCTCGAGACAGCTTTCGAAGGCCAGCGCGGCGGCATGCTTGGGCGAGGACAGGTCGGCCGCCTGGAAGTGGGCGTACTTGAGCTCCTTGGCGCCGTAGGCGCTGCCCGTGGTGAACATGAGCGCCGCGGAGGCGGCGACGAGGGTTCGATTCAGTTTCATGATTTTCTCACTCCTGTTGTAGTGGACGGATTCAGCTCGCGTATCCGAGAAGACGCGGCAAGACGGTGCTGATGGATGGGAACAGGACCACCAGCAGCAACACGACGAGTTCGGCGGCCAGCAAGGGCAAGACCGCCTTCGACAGGCCATCGAGCTTGAGCCGGCCCACCGTGGCAATGACGAACAGCACCGGGCCCACCGGCGGCGTGACCATGCCGACGGTCAGGTTCAGCACCAGCATCATGGCGAAGTGCAGCGGATCGATGCCGAACTGGTAGGCAATGGGACCGAGTACCGGCGTCAGGATGATGAGCGCCGGCAGCGTGTCGATGACCAACCCGCACAGCAAGGCGAATCCCGCGAGCAGGAACAGCACGGCCAACTTGTCGTCGGTCAGTCCCGCCACCCACTCGGCCAGCGTCTGCGGAATCTGCAAGTAGGTCAGCAGCCAGCCGAACAGCGAGGCCATGGCGACGATGAGCAGCACGGACGACGTCGTGATCGCCGTGCGCAAGAACACGCCGTAGATCGCCGACGGTCCGAGGCTGCGCCGCCACAACCCCACCAGCAATGCATAGGCCGAGGCCACGGCGCCGGCCTCCGTGGCGGTGAACACGCCGCCGAGGATACCGCCGAGAATGATCGCCGGCATTACCAGCGCGGGTATCGACTGCCACATCGACCGCAGCGTCTCGCGCCGCCCGGCACGATTCTCCCGGCCGCGATAACCGCGGCGAATGGAAACGACGTGGTTGGTCGCGGCCAGCGCCAGGCCCAGCAGGACGCCCGGCACCACGCCGGCGAGGAACAGGCCCGCCACCGTCACGCGGTTGTCGGAGATGGCGTACACCACCATGAGAATCGACGGCGGAATGATCGGCCCGATGGTCGCGGTGGCGGCGGAAAGCGCGCCCGCGTAGTTGGCGTCGTAGCCGGCGCGTCGCATCATGCGCATGACGATCGCCGAGGGCCCCGCCGCGTCCGCCAGCGCCGAACCGCTGATGCCGGCGAACATCATCGACACCAGCACGTTGACGTGACCGAGCCCGCCTCGGATGTGTCCCACGAGGTTGTTGGCGAACTTCAGCAGCGACAGCGTCAGGCCGCAGGCCGTCATCAGCTCGGCGGCGAGGATGAAGAACGGCACCGCCATCAGCGGAAACGAATCGATACCGCCGAAAATGCGCTGGATGGCGATGAGCGGATTCAGCGAACCGTCGAGCAGTATCGCGCCCATGCCCGCGATTCCCATCGTGAAGGCGACCGGGATGCCGAGCAGCATCGTCGCCACGAACAGGAACAGCAGGGACTTGGCCATTATTGCGACGCATCCCCGGCATGCAGCTCTTCGTCATCGTCGTCGAACTGGCCGTGCACGTATCGTCGCGCGAAGAAAGCCAGGTGAAGGAGAAAGAGCGACGCGCCGACGGGGATGGCCAGGTAGGGAATGCCGCGCGAGATCTGCAGCGCCATGGTCTCCTTGTTCCAACCGAACTGGACGAACTTCACGCCGTACCACACCAGCAGCCCCATGAATACCGCCATCAGCGCCACGCCGAGCCAGCGTATCGCGTGATACAGGGCCGGGCGCGAACCCACCATCGCCACTAGCGTGTCGATGGCGACCAGCCGCCCTTCCCGGAGCGCGAGGCCCGCGCCGGCAAAGGTGGCGAAAATCATGAGAAAACGGGCGACTTCCTCCGCCCATGGCAGCGACGTGCCGAAACCGTAACGGCCGACGACGTTGGCGAACACGATCAGGAAAATGGCGGCAATGGCCATCGCGACGATGACCCGGTTCGCCGCCAGCAGCAGCGATTCGATCCTCCGCATGAACACTCCACCCGTGGCGCCGGTGCGGCGCCGTGCGCCGACCGGTCGGTTATGTAATGACGCGGATACTGGCATACCGTATACTGTGTGTCAATTTCATGACCTTGAACCCGGACAAATCCTTGCGTTAGATAGGCTTTCCACGGGCACGACCAGGACAACATGGAACAGATCAAGCGGCCACAGTCCCTCACCGAGCTGGTAATAAATCAGCTTCGCAAGAGCATCGTCGAGGGGGAATTCGAACCCGGCACGCCGCTGTCCGAGGCGATGATCGCCAAGCACCTGCAGGTGAGCCGCACCCCGGTGCGCGAAGCCTTCGCGCGCCTGGAGATCGAGGGCCTTCTCACCAGCGCCCCGAAGCGCGGCACCTTCGTCTTCTCCGTCGACCGCAAGGGCCTCACGGACATCTGCGAGGTACGCACCAGCCTCGAGGTCACGGCACTGCGGCTGGCCGTCGAGCGCGACGCGGTGGGACTGGCGAAGGCGCTAACGGGCGTGGTGGAAAAGATGACGAAGGCGCGCGACGCCGGCGACGACAAGACCTACCTGACGCTGGACACCGAGTTTCACCAGACGATCCTCGACCGGGCCGACAACCCGTTCCTGGACGACGCCTACCAGACCATCGCGACGAAGATGGCGACGCTGCGCACGCGGCTAGGCGGGCACCCGCATCACATGGAGAAGTCCTACCGCGAGCATATTGCGATTCGCGACATGGTCGCGGAGAAAAAAACCAACGAGGCTATCGAGATCCTCGTGGCGCATATCGGGCGCAAGGACGGGTCTTACTGGAATCTTTGAGGTCGCAGGTTCAGAAACCACCCTCCGACCCGAACGAGAAAAATAAACTCGTCCTCGTTCTTGAACGCGCTCAGTCTAGGCTGAACCGCAGCGATATGCAGGACAAGCCGCCGTCTAGCCGCGCCGCTTCGCCGACGTCGACGACGATCACGCGGTATCCGCGCGACTCGAGAAGTTCCCGCGTTCGCGGGAACCCGTCGCGCAGGATGACATGGTCGTTCACGCGAATCAGATTCGCCGCCGCGGACTCGCCCGCCGGGGTCTCGATGATCTCGTATCCCTGGCCGAACCACCCCGCGGCGGCGAGCGCGGGCGTGGCGAAGATGGTGCGCTCGTCGAGCAGCGCGCAATCGGACTTGAAGTGAAGCACGCCGTCCGGCGTACGCGCCACGCGAACCGTGTAGCCGCTGGATTCAAGGGCCGGCCGCAGCGCTTCGACCCCGTCGCCGTTCGTCCGCGCCGACAGTCCGATGAACGCGTCATCGTCGGCCAGCAGGATATCGCCGCCATCGACATGCCCGCGGTCGATAAACGACACGTGATCCGGCATCAGGCTCTCGAGGTGGGGCGCGATCTCCGCCGCCTCGCCGGCGCGGCTCGGCGCGCCCGGACGCAGAACCACCGCACGGCCGTCGAAGCACAGCGCGGCGTCCTCGACAAACACCGAGTCCGGGTAAGACTCAAGCGGCGGTAGCACCTCGGTCCGCACGCCCGCTGCCTTCAAGGCCTCGCAGTAGGCGCCGTGCTGTTCCCTGAACCGCTCGACATCGAGCGGCGGCCCCGACTGCGTACTGATGCCGTCGATACAACTGTCCGCCGGCGCGCGCAGCACCGCGTGAGTGAAACGGAAGGACCTGCCCTTATTCATTTGCTTCAAACCGTGGAGGTGGCATGAGCCGACGCGGTCGTCCGTGCTACACATTGGCGCGCGGCAGTATGATATGGTCCGAGACGATAC
>JAUIEZ010000203.1 GCA_030429665.1 Gammaproteobacteria bacterium
TGGCGCCGTCGGCGTTGGTAAAACCCTGTGTCGTCAAGGTGCCGTCAGTGGAGACGATGTCCACGTTCACGCCGCTGATGGGTTTCTTGTCGTCGCCGAGCACGAGGACGTCATCTCCGTCACGCTGCACGATGGCCGCCTGCAATGGCGCGGCGGTCGACAGGGTGAGAAACAACGAGACGGGCAGGGCGAATGCGACCTGGCGGATGGTGGGCATATCTAGTGTTCTCCTGGGTTCGCGCCGGGGCGTCGATGTCTGCGGTGAAACGCCGGGCGGCGGACGGTGCCCAGGCAAACCCGGCGCGTATCGGGCGGATATTGTAAGCAATTGCGCCACGGTTTGCTTCCGGCCCGGCGCGTGGCGCGGTTGTCGACTGGTTCGCCGCTGTCAGCGATCCTCCAGTTCCCGTGACAGCTGTTCGGCTCGCGATACGAACGCGGGGTCGAGCTTCGCCGCCAGTAGATCGCGATTGCGAATAGCCAGGGTATTGCCGTGCGAGGCCGCCAGTATCCACCATGCGAGCGCCCGGACGTCGTCCTTGGGCACACCGTCGCCCAGGGCGTACATCGCGCCCAGGTTCAACTGGGCGCCCGCGTAGCCCTGCCGCGCCGAGCGCCTGTACCAGCGCGCCGCCTGGGCCGCGTCGGGATCGACGCCGTCGCCGCGTTGGTACTTCAGTCCCACGATGAATTGCGCGGCACGATGACCCTGCTCGGCAGCGAGTCGATACCAGTGAAACGCGAGAGCGGGATCGGGTGCCACGCCGCGGCCGGTGTCGTACATGCGGGCGAGATTAAACTGTGCGGTCACATCTCCCTCTGCGGCCAGGTGCAGGAAGATGCGCAGCGCGGTATCGAAGTCGGCGTCCTCGTAGGCGTTTCGACCGTCTTCCAGGCTGTCGGCTGCCGCGGCCGAACCTGCCGCCAGGAACAGAATCAGGATCAGCGAGCGCATCGGAATTCGATCATCGGAGTCGGTCGCGGCATGACGGTCGATCGGGCGCCGCCTACGATAGTCCCCACCGGCAATGGATTCAACCGCTTGCAGCCCCGGCGGGACCGGTGCGTCACGGCCGTGGCGCGACGTTCGCCGGCTCGCGGGCTTACCTCTGGTGCGGTCGGAACGGTAGGTTGCGAGGACGTCGACACGATCATGTTACGCTATGAACTGGAAAAGTAGGTTGAGAGACGACAGCGAACATTCGACGCGGCCTGCCTGTGCGTGACGGCGACCCCGACAATCCAGGTGCCTGAACATGCTTCCGAAGATAACCGGAATCCGTGCGCGCGCCGTCGCCGCGCCCATCAAGCGACCCCCCATGTCCGCCAGTGGCGCCATCGACAAGGCGGCCCTGGTCCTGCTGGATCTGCGGACCGACGCCGGCGTGACCGGCCATGCTTACCTGTTCGCTTTCATGCGGTCGATGCTCAATCCGCTGGTGCAATGCGTCGACGCGGTCGCGCAAATGATCCAGGGCGACGAGGTGGCGCCACTGGCGCTGGATGCCAAGTTGCGCAAGCGCTTTACGCTGCTCGATACCAAGGGTTTGCTTGGGCTTGCACTGTCGGGTGTGGACATGGCGGCCTGGGATGCCCTGGCCAAGTCGCGGGAATTGCCTCTATTTAATCTACTCGGCGCGGCCCGTCGACAGGTGCCGGCTTACAATAGCTGCGGTTTGTGGATCCGGGATCCGGCGGCGTTGGCGGACGAGGCCGAGACGCTGCTGGACGACGGAAGGTTTCGAGCCATCAAGATTCGCCTGGGGCGCCCGGATTTCCGGGAAGACCTGGCAGCCGTTCGAGCGGTTCGGGAGCGCATCGGCGACGACATCATCCTCATGAGCGACTTCAATCAATCGCTTTCGGTGAACGAGGCGACCAGGCGCTGTCGAGCGCTGGATGACGAAGGCCTGTACTGGATCGAAGAGCCGGTTCGGCACGACGACTACGAAGGCTGCGCGCGGGTTGCGGCCGAAATCGGTACTCCGGTGCAGATCGGTGAAAACCTGCTTGGCGATTTCGAGATGAAAAAGGCGATCGATGCCGGCGCGGCCTCCTATTACATGCCGGACGCGCAGCGAATCGGCGGCGTGTCGGGGTGGTTGCGCGCCGCGGCGCTCGCGCACGCGCACGGCCTCGAATTGTCCAGCCACTTGTTTCCGGAGATCAGTGTTCACCTGCTGGCCGCGTCGCCGACCTGCCACTGGCTGGAGTACATGGACTGGGCCGACGCCATCCTGGCCGAACCGCTCGAGATCCGCGACGGAGCGGCGGAATTGCCGTCGGGTACTGGAACCGGTATCGCCTGGGACGAGGCGGCCGTGGCGTGCTACGAGGTCGAGTGATGCGTCGCGTACCGGCCCGCGCGCTCGGTTGGCTGTTATTCGCCTCGGCGACACCGTGGGGTGGGCTGCAGGCCTCCACGCTGGTCTACTGCTCCGAGGCCAGCCCGGAGGGATTCAATCCGGCATTCTATACGTCGTTGACAACGTGGGATGCTTCCTCCAAGCCGCTGTTCAATCGACTGGTACAGTTTGCTCCCGGGACATTGAAGATCGTACCGGCATTGGCCGAGTCGTGGGAAGTCTCGGAAGACGGTCTCGTTTACACGTTTAAATTGCGTCGGGGCGTGCCGTTTCATCGAACCGGGAATTTCAGTCCGACTCGCGAGTTCAATGCCGATGACGTCATTTTCAGCGTCAATCGGCTGGTCGACAGGCAACACCCTTACCACGATGTCGGCCGAGGCGTATACCCGGTGTTCGAGTCACTGAGCATGGGTGAGATTATCCGGGGTGTTGAAAAGGTGGACGAGTACGCGGTGCGCTTCCGGCTGAGCGAACCGCTGGCGCCGTTTCTCTCGAATCTCGCCATGGATTTCATGTCGATCCACTCGGCGCAGTACGCCGAACAGTTGATGGAAGAGGGCAGTACCGAGCGTTTCGACCTTGCGCCGGTTGGCACTGGTCCGTTCGTGCTCGAGACATATCGGCAGGATGCGTCGATTCGCTATCGATCCCATCCCGGCTACTGGGCGGGCGCGCCGGCCATCGATACACTGGTGTTTGACATCACGCCCGACGCGTCCGTGAGACTGCAAAAGCTGCTCGCCGGCGAATGCCACGTCATGGCATACCCGAATCCGGCGGACCTGCAGATGCTTCGCGCACACGCCGATGTCGTAGTGGAGGAAACACCGGGGCACAACATCGGCTATCTCGCCTTTCATACCGGCAAGCCGCCACTGGACCGCGTGGAGGTTCGCCGTGCGTTGACGATGGCAATCGATCGAGAGGCGATCATGCGATCAGTCTACCTTGAGCAGGGCATCATCGCCCACAACCCGTTGCCTCCCACGCTCGATGCATGGAATGATTCGATTCCGCGCATCGCGCACGATCCCGATCAGGCCCGGGCCTTGCTGGCATCCGTCGGTCTCGCAGATGGTTTCCCGATCAAGCTGTGGGCCATGCCGGTGCAGCGGGCCTACAACCCCAATGCCCGGCGCATGGCCGAGTTGATACAGGAAGACTGGCGGGCGATCGGTGTCGCTGCCGACATTGTCTCCTACGAATGGGGTGAGTACATCAGCCGATCACGGCACGGCGAGCACGAGGCCCTGTTGCTCGGCTGGAGCGGACAAACCGGCGATCCGGACAACTTTCTTTATACGCTGCTCAGTTGTGCATCGGTACTGGACGCCAATCGGGCGCGCTGGTGCGACGAGACGTTCGACGGTTTGATACACCGCGCGCGCCGGATCGCGGACCCGGCAAGGCGCGATACGTTGTACCGGCAGGCACAGGCCGTTTTCCATCGCCAGTTGCCCTGGGCTCCAATAGCGCATTCGAAGGTGTTCGTTCCCGTTCGCAAGGAAGTCCGTGGATACCGAATCGATCCGTTGGGCGGGCAGAACTTCGCAGACATTGAGCTTGTGAAAGAATAGGGGCCGTGGAAATGAACGAAGAGTTGTCGTCAATTTGATCTCCCTGACCCATATTGCCCTGCACGTGCAAGATCTCGAGGCATGCATTAGATTCTACGAATCCTATGCGGGCTTGCGCGTCGTGCATGACCGTCAGTCGAACGGCAAGCGCGTGGTGTGGATGGCCGAGCCCGGCATGGAGACGCGATTCATCCTCGTGCTGATTCCGGGAGGACCGGGCCGGCGCCAGACGATGAACGATTATTCGCACCTGGGCTTTGCACTGGACACCCGCGCCGAGGTTGACGTGATCGCCGACAGGGCGCGTGCGGACGCGATTCTCGTATGGGAGCCCGTCGACGAACCATATCCCGTCGGTTACTACTGCGGCATTCGAGATCCCGACGGGAACTTCGTCGAATTCAGTTTCGGACAGCCGCTGGGTCCCGGCGCCGTGGGAAGTATCGAAACGACTTCCGGCTAACTTCTCTTCGGGCCGGGAGGCGACGGTCACGAATGTTGGTTCGCAACGATACGAACGAGAACGTAATGTTCGCGGACATGCTGGCACGCCGCCGCCACGCCGACGGCGATCGCGGCGCCGATTATCCAGACAATCCCTAAGATGCGGGACCGGAAAGACCAAAAAGCGCCGTTGATGGCCGGGTTGCGGCATGTTTTCTTTATAGTCGCCGTCATTGGGGTCGTGACCGCGTTGGTGTTCGTGGCGCGTTGGTACGACCTCGAGTACCTGTTCGATCGGACGATGCGTTCCATCGAGGCCAACGGGCTGCTGGCCACGATCGGCGAGATCGACTGGCGAAGCGTCGTCGTAAATTTCTATTGGAAACTGGAAAAGGTACTGAGGCTCAATGGAGCGATCGATGCGCAAACCGCGTACCTGTCGCTCGGATTCCTCGCCGGTTTCCTCTTCTACCTTAGTCGGCGCCTGTCGACGGGCTTCGTCACCGGGTCGCTGATCGGCAGGGACGCGTTCGTCGTCGCCCGGATCGTTTCCTGTGCTTCTCCCATTGCTATCCTGCTGATCTTCCTGTACTCGCTGTTTCTCGATCGGGTTCACAACGAAGATATCAATGCGTTTCTCTATCTGGGTTCCCGGCTTCAACATGGGGAGTTGTTGTACGTCAACGACTTCGAGACGAAGCTGCCTCTCGTGCAGTACGTGTTCTCGATTGCCAGTGCGCTGGGGGGAATCGGTGCGTGGCGCGTCATGACCTTCCTGTTCGCCACGGGTTCGAGCATCGTGGGTTCCTACTTTCTCGTGTCGAGTATCCCGGGTCGAATGAGAGTTCAGAATGCTGGCCGGCTGGAGTTGACGGTGTTCTTCTCCGGCTTGTTTCTGGTTTGCCTGTATTCCCTGCCGGAAGCCGAATCCGCCCAACTCGAGATGGTGGCGGCTTCGGCTGCGTACGTCGCGCTTGGGCTCACCATTGCCAAGCAAGGCACACCCTCCAGTTTCGGGGGAATGTTCGCCGGCGGATCGCTGCTTTCCGTCGCGGCCCTGGTGCGACCCAATTACGTTTACCTGCTGCCCTTGTATGCGTTTTGGGTGCTGTTGAACCGAGGCGCGAGTAACCGCGGAGGCTTTGACTTCAATGGCCTTTTCTGGTTCGGTACGGGAGCGGTCGTCGTGGTGGCAGCGTGTTTCCTGCCTTACCTGTTTGTCGAGAACGGTATAACGGCAGTCGTAGACGGTCTATCGGCGATTGCGAGCTACTCGGAAAGGGCCGGATTGAGTGAAGGACCAATCGATCTCGTTGTCAGCCAAACGCGGGACGACGAATCAGGCGCCCTTTTCATTTCGTTGTACCTACAGTGCATGGTCGCCGCGACATTCTGCTGCCTGAGAGGGAGAAGCTCGTTTTCGGAACATCCATGGCAGTGGTGCGTATTGCTTTCTGTCTTGTCGGTTCTCCTGCTCGATTCAAGCCTGGTGAACACGCATTACTTTGACCATCACGCGATAATGTTCACGCCGTTCCTCGTTGTCCTCGTGTTCGCGGCATACCAGTTCATCGGCTCGATAGAACGAACAAGAGCGGGCCGTGTTGAGTATCATGTCGCCCTGGTCTGGATCGGTTTGATCATGCTCGGTTTGATGAGTCTAACTGGCTACTTCAGTGGACGAATCGCGACTCGCTGGCGCAGCGCCTTTGTGGGCTGA
>JAUIEZ010000033.1 GCA_030429665.1 Gammaproteobacteria bacterium
GGGGCTGGTCTACCTGAAGGTGGATCCCGAATCGTTCGATCCGGCCAGCGTGGACGCCTTTCCCGAGTTGTCGCGATAGTCGAAATTTACCGGGGAAAGTGTCAATATTGGTGCCGTTTGACATTAGCAAGGGGAGTAACCATGGCACGAGGAATCAATAAGGCAATCATCGTCGGAAACCTGGGCAGGGACCCGGAAGTCCGATACTCGGCGAACGGAGCCGCCATCACGAACGTCACGGTTGCTACCTCCGACGTGTGGAAGGACAAGAACACCGGCGAGAACCAGGAACGCACCGAATGGCACCGGATCGTGTTCTTCGGGCGGCTCGCCGAGATCGCGGCCGAGTACCTGAAAAAAGGTTCCCAGGTTTACATCGAGGGCCGCATTCAGACCCGCAAGTGGCAGGACCAGGGCGGCCAGGATCGATACACGACGGAAATTGTCGCCAGCGAGATGCAGATGCTGGGCGCACGCGGCGGCGCGGGCGAGCCCCAGTACCAGGGCGCGTCCTCCGGCGGCGGCAGGCGCGCGGCCCCGAACAGCGGCGGATCGACTGGCGGCGGCTCCACCGGCGGCGGTCCGGAGTTCGACGACTTCGACGACGACATCCCGTTCTGAACGAAAACCTCATCGGCGGTCCGCTCCCCCGGCGCGCGCGCGATTCGCTCCGGTATGTCGAACCTATCCCTCGCGGGGCGTTTCGGTGTCGAGGAGCTGGGGTTCGTGCCCGGTCAGCTCGAGAAAACGGAGGAAGTCGTCCCGACGCAGGGTCGTCGTCATGGTGTTCTCGAGCGGGTGGAAGTGCACGAGGTCGTGCGCCAGCACGCCCCGGTCGAGGACGAAGGACACATGCCGGTCGCGGTCGTTGATCAGGGCCAGCGGCGACACCGCGCCCGGCACGACGCCGAGGTGGCGCCGCAACCGGTCCTCCGAGGCGAACGAGAAATTACCGGCGCCGAGCCGTTTGGCCAGTTCCTTGAGCACGATGTCGCGGTGTTCGAGCAGTGTCAGGAGCCACATCCGACCTTTCTTGTTTCGTACGAACAGGTTCTTGGTGTAGGCGCCTTCGAACACCTCGCGGTGGGCCCGGGAATCGGCGACCGTGCGCAGGGGCGCGTGGTTGATGGTCGGACAATCGATGTCCCTCTCGCGTAGCCACTCGAGCAAGGCGCCGGCGGTCCACGCCGCGTCATGGTGATGATTCATTGCATTCGTCGTTCTAATTCGCCGCGCAGCGATGATAATGCAACGGCGCGTCGAATGCCCGTGCTCCGCCCCTTGTTATAATCGCTCATTGTGCGCGCCGCCTGACGGGCAGGCGCGGCAACCCTACCCGATGACCCACTGAAAGCAGCAACTTCATGGCCAGAACCCAACGCGGACGAGGCAGCGGCGATTCGCCCAACCGTAGCCTGTTCGAGCAGGACCTCGAGCAGGTGCCGCTGGCGACATTCGCCGAGCGCGCCTACCTGAACTACTCGATGTACGTGGTCCTGGACCGCGCCCTGCCCAACGTCGCCGATGGACTCAAGCCGGTACAGCGGCGAATCATCTACGCCATGTCGGACCTGGGCCTGTCGGCCGGCGCGAAGTACAAGAAGTCGGCGCGAACCGTCGGCGACGTGCTCGGCAAGTTCCATCCTCACGGCGACAGCGCCTGCTACGAGGCCATGGTGCTCATGGCGCAGTCGTTCAGCTACCGATACCCTCTCGTGGACGGGCAGGGCAACTGGGGTTCGCAGGACGATCCGAAGTCCTTTGCGGCCATGCGCTACACCGAGGCCCGGCTGTCGCGGTTCGCCGAGCTGCTCCTGTCCGAACTGGGACAGGGCACGGTGGATTGGTCGCAGAATTTCGACGGCACGCTGCTCGAGCCGGAGGTATTGCCGGCGCGGGTCCCGACGGTGCTGCTCAACGGCGCCTCGGGCATCGCCGTGGGAATGGCGACCGATATTCCGCCACACAACCTGCGCGAAGTGGTCAGCGCGTGCATCCATCTTCTCGAGCGGCCCAAGGCCACGGTCGCCGACCTGATGACCCATATCCAGGCGCCGGATTACCCCAGCGACGCCGAGATCACGACGCCGCGCGCCGAGTTGCTCGCCATCTACGAGACCGGCGGGGGCTCGGTGCGACAGCGTGCCACCTGGGAACGCGAGAACGGCAACATCGTCGTCAAGTCGCTGCCTTTTCAAGTGTCGGGCAGCCGCATACTGGAGCAGATCGCGGCGCAGATGCTGGCGAAGAAGCTGCCCATGGTGGCCGACATTCGCGACGAATCCGATCACGAAAACCCGATACGCCTGGTTATCGAGCCGCGCTCGAACCGGGTCGACGCCGAGCAGATGATGAGCCACCTGTTCGCTACCACGGACCTGGAGAAAAGCCATCGCGTGAACATGAATGCGATTGGACGCGATGGACGCCCACGGGTCTACGATCTCAAATCGCTGTTGGCCGAGTGGCTCGAGTTTCGTACCGAGACGGTGCGACGAAGACTTCAGTATCGTCTCGACAAGGTTCTGGCGCGACTGCACGTCCTCGACGGCTTGCTGATCGCCTACCTGAACATTGACGAGGTGATCCGCATCATTCGAACCGAGGAAGAACCCAAGGCGGTGATGATGGAGCGATTCGGGCTGTCCGACGTGCAGGCCGAGGCGATCCTGGAGATGAAGCTGCGTCATCTCGCCCGGCTCGAGGAAATCAGGATTCGCGGCGAGCAGGACCAGCTGTCGAACGAGCGCGATGATCTCAAGAAGACCCTGGGTTCACCGGCCAGGCTCAAGCGGCGCGTGCGCGACGAGTTGATGGACGACGTGGAGAAGTACGGCGACGGCCGACGCTGCCCGATTACCGAACGGGCTGCTGCCCGGGCGCTGGACCAGGCCGAGCTGGTGGTTTCGGAGCCGGTCACCGTGGTGCTTTCACGAAAGGGTTGGGTCCGCGCGGCGAAGGGGCACGAGGTGGAAGCCGAAAAACTGGCCTACCGTGCCGGCGACGAGTTTCAGCAAGCGGCTCGTTGCCGTACCACGGATACCGTGCTGGCACTGGACTCCACCGGCCGAACGTACTCCATGGCGGCGCATTCGCTGCCCTCGGCGAGAGGCATGGGCGAGCCGCTCAGCAGTCAGTTCAATCCGCCGTCCGGCGCGACCTTCCAGGGCGTGATGAGCGGCGGACCGGAACAACAGTACCTGCTGGCAACGGATGCCGGCTACGGTTTCGTGGCCACTCTCGGCGAACTCGTCACGCGCAACAAGTCGGGCAAGGCCTGCCTGAACACGGGCGGCGCCGGCGTCCTGTTGCCGCAACCCGTGTTCGAATACGAGGACGACTACGTTGCCTGCGTGAGCAACTCGGGCCGGCTGCTCATCTTCCCCGTTGGCGAGCTGCCGAAACTTGCCCGCGGCAAGGGAGTGAAAATGATGAATATCCCGGCGGGCAAGTACAAGTCCGGCGAGGAGAGGATGATCGGCTTCACCGTGTTTCGGGAGGGCGGCAGTTTCCGCGTGCATGCCGGCAAGCGCTTCGTACACATGAAGGGCGCCGATTGCGGGGACTACATGGGCGATCGCGCCCAGCGCGGCCGGGTATTGCCGCGCGGCTTCAAGAACCCGGTTCGCATCGAGCTGGTATCGTGAACAGGCCATGAACCCGATCGTGATGCAATTCACCCTGCTCGACGCGTGGGCCGTGGCGTGGTTCATGGTGTGCTGGATAGGCTACTCCGTGGCGGCCGAGTTCACGCCGTTGGCACGCTACACCGTGAGTACCGCCATGGGCCGGTACCGGCGTGAGTGGATGTGCCGCATGGTCGAGCGGGATGTGCGAATCGTCGACGCGCAGATCCACGGCAACCTGCTGCACGGCATCGGTTTTTTCGCCACCACGACCATTTTCGCCATCGGCGGGTTGTTGGCCCTGATTGGCGCGACCGACCGGGCCGTCGAAGTGTTGTCGGAATTGCCGTTCGTGCAGCCCACCAGCCGCGTGACCTGGGAAATCAAGACACTGCTGTTGGTCATGATTTTCATCTATGCCTTCTTCAAGTTCGCCTGGGCGTTTCGCCTCGCCAACTGGTACGCCATCATGATTGGCGCCGCGCCGCTGGTTCGCAACGGATCGTGCGCGGACAACGAGTACGTCGAGCGCGCGACACGGATCAACAAGTTGTCGGCGGCGCATTTCAATCGCGGTATTCGTGCCTATTTCTTTGCGCTAGCGACTTTGTCATGGTTCGTCGACCCGCGCCTGTACATGGTAGCCAGTGCACTGGTGCTGCTGGTATTGATCAATCGCGAGTTTCGCACGCGGGTGGTGGTGAGGCTTTAGCCGCCCGGCGCGCGGCTGCCCGCCCGGCGGTTACGTGACGGACGAATCGTCGAGGTAGAACGTTTCCCCGACCGCCATCCACGCGGGCCGCGCCTCGCGCACACGCGGGAAGATCGGGCAGTCTGGACGGTGGGCGCCAGGCAGATAGCCGATGGACATCAGGAACTCGCCGGTGATCTCGCCGCCGGTGAAGCGAAAGGTTCGTTTGAACAACTTCACCCAGGCAGATTTTTTCATCGGATGATGGGCGTGAAGCCACGCCGCGAAGCCCCCGTGCGAGTCGCGCATCGTACGAACGACGCCGGCATTGTGGATCACGGCATCCACTTTCAGTCGGTTGCGTATGATTCCGCTATCGGCAAGGAGCCTGCGTCGCTCGGCGTCATCGTAGCGATGGACGCGATCGATGTCGTAGCCTTCGAAGGCGTTGAAGAACGCCTCGCGTTTTCTCAACATCAGCGCCCAGCTCAAGCCGGCCTGGTTGATCTCCAGGGCCAGGCGTTCGAACAAGCCCGACTCGTCGTCGAGCGGAAAGCCGTATTCGTTGTCGTGGTACGGACCGTGCAGCGGGTCGCCGTTCGCGTAGTCGCAGTACCAGCTCACGGCGAGCCTTCCGGCGCTTCGCGCGGGCTCTCGCCGCCGTCGAACCAGTATCGCGCGAGAAAGGCGTCGAGCGGGAGCGGCTTGCCGAGGAAGTACCCCTGGGCCAGGTGGCAACCCAGCTTTTTCAGGATCTCCAACTGGTTGTCGGTCTCCACGCCGGTGGCTACGACTTCGAGATCCATGCGTTCGCCAAGAGAAAGAACGGTCTCGACCAGGTCCTGCCGTGCGGAGCCCGATTCTTCCAGGTTGGAAACCAGGGCCCTGGAAACCTTGACCATGTCGATCAGGGTGTTGTCGAGTGATTGAAGCGACGAGGTGGTGCCGCCGAAATCGTCCAGCGTGACGCGAATACCCGCATCTTTCAGTCGCGCGAGGTGATCGGCAGCCTGACGCGTGGCGAGCCAGTTGTCCTTGTCGGTAACCTCGATAACGAAGGTGTCCCGGACGGCGCCGGTGCTTTCCACGGCAGATATTACGGCGGTGATAAAGTCCTCCGACGCCAGGTGCGCGGTGTCGAGATTGACGTGAATCGGTATGTCGTGCCCACGCCCGCGCAAGGCGTGAAACGCCTCGCAGGCTTTTTCCAGCACGCGAAGGTCTATTTGCTTTCGCTGGACGGCGTGCTTCGCGAACGGGATGAACGCGGCTGCCGAGATGGCGCCTCGCTCGGGGTGCATCCATCGTCCCAGTACCTCGACGGCGGCCGGCCGCTGCGAGCGCAGGTCGAATATCGGCTGCACGTGAATGTCGATTTCGCCAGTCTCCAGCGCGCGCCTGACCTCATCCTCGAGATCCAGCGTGCGGTCGGCGTCGTCGAGCAGGTTGGCGTCAAAGGTAGCGCAGGCGCCGCCGCCCTCGGCCTTGGCTATCTGCATGGCCACGTGGGCGTTGCGGACCAGTTCACGTGCATTGGTATCGAAGGATTCCGGCATCGCGATGCCGATGCTGGCGCTGAAGAAGACCTGCCGCGCGCCGACGGACAGCGACTCTCCGACGGCGTTGGAGAGCGTGCGCGCAAGGTCCTCGAGTTCGACGTAGCCGGAGACGTCGGGCAGGGCGACCATGAATTCGTCGCCTCCGAAATGGCCTGCCATGGCGCCGTCCGGCAGGCTGTCGGACAGGCGCTCCCCGACGTGTCGGATGACCGCGTCACCGACGTCCAGGCCCAGGCCGTTGTTAATGCGCTTCATGCCGTCGATGTTGAGAAACACCATGCCCACGCGCGGCGCGTCGTCGCCGTACGCAGCGATACGTCGATCCAGGCGCGCCAGGAACTCGGTGCGAGTCAGCAATCCCGTCTGCGCATCGTGCGTACGGTCGAACCGCCGCTGCGATTCGTCGAGTTTCTCCCGCTCCCTGGCGCGAGCGTTGGCGATGGCGGCGGCCGCCTGTTCGGCAAACAGCGACATGGCCATGAGCGTCTCGAACGAATCGATGTCCGGCGCCGTGGTCTTCAGGCACAGGGCGCCGAATACGCGTTTCCTGGTATGCACCGGGACCCCGAAGGAATGTGTCGACATGCCCTCGACGGGACGAATGACGCGCGATTGTTCCTGTCTGACGACGAATTGCGCGAGGTCCTCGAGGCCGAGGTCGAGTTCGCCGAAGACCGGTTTGACGTCGCCTTCGTTGCCACGGCCGTAGAAACAGATTCGCCCGGGCTCGAAGAACTGGTCCGCCTGACGCACGATCGTCTCCACGGCGCGCTTTTCGCCGGCGCCCTGGTTGACGGCCTTGCTGCTTTCCAGCAGTGTTTCCACGACCTTGAGACGGCGGTTGACGACGTCATGGTGAAACTGTTCGTCCACCACGAATTGGGCCAGTCGTCGCAATTGCCGCTCCTTCTGGAACAACCAGAACCCGAATACGGCCGCCACGCCGACGATGACGACGAGAAACGCGGGCGTGGACAGCAGCGTTGGCAATCCGACGGGGAATATGCCGCTGACGATGACCATCGCGATGCAGACAAGGGAGAGCACCGCCACGTTCAACAGGCGTATCTGGAACCGGCGGCGTTCCAGCGATTGCAATGACAGCTTGACGTGACCGTTCGAACCGCCCAGGCCGACGCGTCGCGCGGCGTCCCTGAGCTCGCGGGAGTTCAGATCGATCTCGGTTATCCATACCGTGGACGGGGCGTCCATCGTGCTGCCGGGCGAATTCTGCCCGGATCGTTTCCTGAACATCGAGCCTGCTGACAGTAACGGGTGAATACGAAGACGCGTCGACATCTCACTCGTCGCCGCGACCCGCCGGCGACAGTATAGTGGAAGGCACCGGGCGGTTCTAACGGCAATGACATCGTGCGCCGATGGTGCGAACGCGCGGTTCCCGGACCGGTTCCGGCGGCTACGATCGCGCTATCCGCTCGGAAAGCACCGGTACCGTTCGATCGCCGCGGCTGACGCGTCGGGGTAGCAACCCCGCCAGCAAGCGTGCCGCGACAAACCCCGATCCCAAAAAAACCGCGACAAGCAGCCAGTCGGGAAACGCGGCGACACCCTTGGCAAAGATCTTCGCCAGCCGGCTGCCGCGGCGCGCAGCCTTGGCCATGCGACCGGCATCGGCTGTTCGCGAGAAGGCTTTGACGGCGCGACCGTCGGTCAGGTACGTCAAACCATAGACCGCCGGCGCGTCGGCCTTGGCGAGTTTCGAAACGCGCGCGAGGTCGGCCGGATCGTCAACGTGCTTCATCACCCGGGCGAGGGGCGCCGGGCCCAGCGTACGGGCGGCGACGCCGAAGTCGGTGGCAATCTTGCCGATCCGACTGAAATCGCCGCTTGCAACCGCGCGGCGCGATGACCTCGACAGGCTCTTCACGAATCGCTCACCCAGCGCCCCGGCACGGCGAAACGTCTTCAACAGTGCGGGGGCGAAATCCACGTGCGGCGACAGCGTGGTCGCCAGGCCCACTGCCGACAGCGCCAAAATCAACAGGTCGCCGTCTCCGGTACTTACTTCGCGGTACCCCTGCACGGCAAGATCGCGAATGTCGCCGACGACGAACAGGTCGAGGGACATCGAGCCGAGAAATCCGGCAAGGTCGCGAGGTTCACCGCTCACGGCGCCGATTGCGAAGGAGCGGGCCTGCAACCACAATGACCGGGCGGCGGCGATCTCACGGGCGCGGGCCCGGGCCGCCTCGCGCTCCGTTGCGTCGAGCGCGGTATCCTCCGCGAATTGCGCCATGAGCGCCGCCTCGTCGAGATGGCCGTTGGCGAGCAGTCGCCCGGCTTCGCGCAGCGGTTCCGCGGTGACCAACAATTCACCGGCGATTTGGCGTTGGTGCAACTCGCAGCCGCTCGCCAGGGCGAGTATGGCGAAGAAAACGAAAACGATTGATCGGAACACGGCGGCGGTCAGGCGAATTTGTACCGGTGGCGGAATACGTCATATTCTTGCATACCGCGTTTACTTGAATCGAGCGATCCCCGCCGTGGTCAACCCCGACATCTTTTCATGAAGTTCGCCATGAGGAAGTCGCCTCGGGGTTATGCGGGTGTGGATACGCCGCTGTACGATCGCGTGCCCCGTTCGGGGTCCGACGGTCGCGCCTTGGGCGACTTCATGATGCTGCTTCCGGGCCTGCGCGATGCGTCACCGGCGCGTCTGCGGGAGAAGGCCGCGGCCATCGAGGCCGTGTTATGCAGGTTCCCGGGCGTGGTGTTCGCCGAACTGAACGTACCGCTGAACCTGCTCTGGGTGTCGTTGGTGCCCGAATTCGGCCTGTCGGTTCGTGTTGCCGCCACGATCCGCGAACGTGTCCCGGAGGCCCTGCTGATCGCGCCGGAGCGCTAGAAAGGAAGCGCCAGCGCGGGGCGGACGCGTTCGAACAACGCGCGAAACGCGTGCTGGATTCGTTGCATTGCCGCCTCGTCGTCGGCCTCGAACCGGATGATGACGGTTGGCGTGGTGTTGGACGCGCGCGCGAGGGCGAAACCGTCGGGGAACTCCGCGCGAAGACCGTCAATGGTGTGTACCTCGGCATCCTCGAAGCGTGCCGCGGCGACCAGTTCAGCGACCAGGGCGTGTTGCTCGCCTTCCTCGAGATCGAGACGAAGTTCCGGGGTGTTCAATGAATCCGGCAGCGCGGAGAAAATCTCTTCCGGGGACTGTTCGGTTCGCGACAACAACTCGCAAAGCCTCGCGCCGGTGTACAGGCCGTCGTCGAAGCCGTACCAACGTTCGCGAAAGAAAATGTGGCCGCTCATTTCGCCGGCCAGGGCCGCGCCGGATTCCGCGAGTTTTTTCTTTATTAACGAATGCCCGGTTCGATACATGGTGGCGCGCCCGCCGGCCGCCTCGATGGCCTTTTTCAACAGCCGCGTGCACTTCACGTCGAAGACGATCTCGGCGCCCGGTTGTCGCGAGAGTATGTCGCGGGCGAACAGGATCATCTGGCGATCCGGCCACACCGTCTTCCCGGACGCGGTTACCACGCCCAGGCGGTCGCCGTCGCCGTCGAAGGCAATCCCGAAATCCGCGTTCGTCTCGGCCACGGTTCGCTTGAGATCGACGAGATTTTTCTCGTCGATCGGGTCCGGGTGGTGATTGGGAAAACGGCCGTCAACCTCGGTATACAGTTCGATCACCTCGCAGCCGAGCCGCCGGTAGAGTTCGGGCGCGACGGCGCCGGCAACGCCGTTGCCGCAATCGACGACGATGCGAAACGCCCGATCGAGAGTCACGTCGGAAACGATCCGCTCGAGATACGCGTCTAGCACGTCGACGTCGCGCCGGTGGCCGCTGCCGACAGCGAAGTCGTCGTCCTCGATGCGACGCCTGAGATCGGCGATGGCCTCGCCGGAAAGGGTCTCTCCGCCAGCCATGATCTTGAAGCCGTTGTACTGCGGCGGATTGTGGCTTCCGGTGACCGACACCGAGGCGCCGGTGGCAAGATGGTAGGTCGCGAAGTACACCACGGGTGTCGGTACCATGCCGATATCGACGACGTCGGCGCCGGATTCCGTTATGCCCGCCGCGAGCGCGGCCACCAGCGAGGGCCCGGACAGCCGCCCGTCGCGTCCGACCACGACCTCGGTGTTGCCGCGCGCCAGGGCTGTCGAGCCCACGGCGCGGCCGATGAGTCTCACGGTATCCGGCGTGAGGGTCTCGCCGACGATGCCGCGAATGTCGTAGGCCTTGAATATGGAGGCGCTGACGCGCTCGACAGTCACTCGCCCGAAATCCCTTCTAGTTGGCCTTGTGAATTGCGCGTTTCCCAACGGCGAGCGCCGCTTCGTGCACGGCCTCGGACAAGGTCGGGTGAGCGTGGATGGTGCGCGCCAGGTCTTCCGCGCTGGCGTGGTACTCCATCGCCAGGACCGCCTCGGCGATGAGTTCCGAAGCTCTAGGTCCGATGATGTGCACGCCGAGAATCCGGTCAGTCTCCTTGTGGGCGACGATCTTGACGAAGCCGCCTGATTCGTTCATTGCCTTGGCGCGGCCGGTGGCGGCGAACGAGAACTGGCCGGTTGCCACCGGCACGCCGTCATCCTTCAGTTCGCGTTCGGTCTTGCCCACCCAGGCGATTTCCGGGTGCGTGTAGATGACCCACGGCACGGTGTTGTGATCGAGGTGCGCGGGATGGCCGGCGATGCGCTCGGCCAACGCCACGCCTTCTTCGGACGCCTTGTGCGCGAGCATCGGGCCGGGCACCACGTCGCCGATGGCGTAGACCTTGTCCATGCCGGTGCGATTGTTCTCGTCGATCTCGATAAAGCCGCGCTTGTCCGTGGAGATGCCCAGGCCTTCGTCGAACAAATCGTCGGTAAAGGCGCGCCGCCCGATGGCGACGATCAGCTTGTCGACGGTGAGTTCCTCGTTCTTTCCGCCGGACTCGTAGCTGACCACGCAGCCGTTCTTCGTTACCTTGGCGCCGGTGACCTTGGCGCCCAGGCGGATCTCGAGGCCCTGTCTCTTGAATTGGCGCGCCGCCTCCCGGGAGACTTGGTCGTCGGCGGCGGCGAGAAACGTGTCGAGCGCCTCGAGCACGACAACTTGCGAGCCAAGACGCCGCCAGACGCTGCCGAGTTCGAGGCCGATGACGCCCGCGCCGATGACGCCGAGTCTTTTCGGCACCGATTCGAAAGCCAGTGCGCCCGTCGAGTCGACGATGGTGTCATGGTCGAACGGCACCGGCGGAAGCTCCATCGGCGCGGAACCGCTGGCGAGGATGACGTGGTCCGCCGACAGTTCGGCGGTGGTTTTTCCGTCGGCGTCGCGTACGCTCACCTTGCGCTCGGCGTGCAGCGTGCCGTGCCCGTTGTAGTAGCTGATCTTGTTGGCCTTGAACAGCATGGTCACGCCGCTGGTCAGATCGCTGACGATCTTGTCCTTGCGCGCGAGCATGGTGTCGAGGTCGAAGGACAGTTCGCCCACCTTCACGCCGTGCGCGCCGAGGCCGTCGCGGGCCATCTCGTAGTGCTCCGAGGAATCCAGCAGGGCCTTGGATGGAATACAACCCACGTTCAGGCAGGTGCCGCCGGGGGCGCCCTTGCCTTTCTTGTCGCGAAAATTGTCGATGCACGCGGTCTTCAACCCGAGCTGCGCGCAGCGGATGGCGGCGACGTACCCGCCGGGTCCGCCGCCAATGACGATTACGTCGTAGTGGTCGGTCATAATAGGCTTTCCAGGTCGTTGTTACCCGCCTCGTCGCGGCGGATGGACCGGCCGCGAGCGGGTGAGGCGAGGATGCGCGTCGCTTGACGCCTACAGGTCGAGCAGCAGCCGCGCCGGGTCCTCGAGAGCGGACTTGATGCTGACCAGGAATTGCACCGCGTCCTTGCCGTCGACAATGCGGTGGTCATAGGACAGCGCCAGGTACATCATCGGTCGGATCACGACCTGCCCGTTTTCCGCTACCGGGCGTTCCTGGATCTTGTGCATGCCCAGGATCGCGCTCTGCGGCGGATTCAAAATGGGGGTCGATACCAGGGAACCGAAGATTCCGCCGTTGGTGATCGTGAAGGTGCCGCCGGTGAGTTCGTCCATGGTGATGGCGGCCTTGCGCGCCCGCTCGCCGAAGTCGCTGATTTCCGCTTCGATGCGGGCGAAGCTCTTGAGGTCGGCATCGCGCAGGATCGGTACCAGCAGGCCGCGCGGCGAAGATACCGCTATGCCGATGTCGGCGTAGTTGTGGCGCACGATGTCGGTGCCGTCGATGAAGGCGTTGATCATGCCGAATTTCTTCAGCGCGTCGGCGGCGGCCTTGACGAAGAAGGACATGAATCCCAGGCGCGCTCCGTGGGTCTTCTCGAACGCCTCCTTGTAGCGCGAGCGCATGGACATTACCGCGCTCATGTCCACCTCGTTGAAGGTGGTGAGCATGGCGGCGGTCTGCTGCGCCTGGACCAGGCGTGTCGCGATGGTTTGGCGAATGCGCGACATGGGTTCGCGCCATTCCTCCCGCTCCCGGCCGCCCGCCAGTTCGGGCATCGGCTGCGGTTTTTCGGCGGCCGGCGTTTCCTTCGTTGCTTCCTGCTTCTGTGGCGCCGGCGCCTTTTTCTTCTTCTCACCGGCTTCGGCGATGTGCTTTAGCACATCCTCCTTCGTGATGCGCCCGTCCTTGCCGGTGCCCTGGATGGCGCCGGCGTCGAGATCGTGTTCGGAAAGCAGGGCGCGTACCGCCGGACCGTGGCGGTCGTCATCACCGGCAGCGGCCGATGGCGCTTCGTCTTTCGACGCCTTTCCGGCGTCTTCGCCGGCCGCTTCGGCCGGGGCTTCCTCGGCCGGCGCCTCGCCGTCGGCCACCGTCGCAAGGGCGTCACCCTGTTGCACCGTGTCTCCGGACTCGTGGACGATGTCTTTCAGAATGCCGTCCTGGGGTGCCGGCACCTCGAGCACGACTTTCTCGGTTTCGATTTCGACGAGCGTTTCGTCGCGGCGAACGAAATCGCCTTCCTTCTTGTGCCAGTCCAGAACGGTTGCTTCGGAGACCGATTCGGGCAGGGTGGGAACCTTTATTTCACTGGGCATTGGATGCGACCTTTTTCTCCGTCGTTTGAGTTGCCGTGGTGCCGTTGATGGTAAACGCCTGTTCGAGCAGTTGCCGGGTCTGCTCGAGATGAAGCTTGTAAAAGCCCACTGCCGGAGCCGCCGAGGCCTCCCGGCCGGCATAGTAGCGGGTCTGCCAGGGCGCGAGACAATCCTTCAGGTGGTGCGCGATCTGATACCACGAGCCCTGGTTTTTCGGTTCTTCCTGGCACCAGGCCACCACCTTGGCGTTCGTGTACTTGGCGAGTACGGCGGACAGGCGTTCCTTGGGGAAGGGGTGGAGTTGCTCGACGCGCACGAGGGCGGCACTGAACTGCTCGCGGCTGATGCGCTCCTCGTGGAGTTCGAAATAGACCTTGCCGCTGCACAGGATGACGCGCTCGACCTTGTCGGCGGGAATATCCTGGATCTCGTCAATGACGGTCTGGAATCCACCCTCCGAAAGGTCCTCGATGCTGGACACCGAGAGCTTGTGTCGCAGCAGGCTCTTGGGGGACAACACGATCAACGGCCGGCGCAGGGGGCGGATCATTTGGCGGCGCAGCATGTGGAACATCTGTGCCGGCGTGGTCG
This sequence comes from Gammaproteobacteria bacterium, assembly GCA_030429665.1. Taxonomy (GTDB): domain Bacteria; phylum Pseudomonadota; class Gammaproteobacteria; order Arenicellales; family CAJQKF01; genus BQJD01. Next base: position 13,513 of record JAUIEZ010000033.1, read on the forward strand.
GCACGCATACCTGCATGTTGTGTTCCGCGCATAGTTGCAGATAGCGCTCCAGTCGCGCCGAGGAGTGCTCCGGGCCCTGTCCCTCGTACCCGTGGGGCAGCATCATGACCAGCCCGCACAATCGACGCCACTTGGCTTCGCCGCTCGAAATGAACTGGTCTATGACCACTTGCGCGCCGTTGGCGAAGTCGCCGAACTGGGCCTCCCAGACCACCAGCGTGGTGGGGTCGGTGGTGGCATAGCCGTATTCGAATCCGAGTACCGCTTCTTCCGACAGCAGTGAGTTGATGACCAGGAACCGGTTGGGGTCGTCGCCGAGGCCGCGAAGCGGCACGAGGGTTTCGCCGTCCTCCTGATTGATGACCGTGGCGTGGCGATGAAAAAACGTGCCTCGCCCGCTGTCCTGGCCAGACAGGCGAACGGTGAATCCGTCCTCGATCAGGCCGGCATAGGCCATGATCTCGGCGAAGCCCCAGTCCATGGGAATCTCGCCGGCAGCCATCTTGATTCGGTCCGCCATGATTTTCTTGACCCGCGCGTGCAGGACGAAACCGTCCGGAAACGTGGTGAGCTTCTCGTTGAGGGAACGAATGCGCTCCACGCTCATGCGCGTGTCGGCGTCGTCGGTCCAGGTGGCGCCGATGTAGGGACGCCAGTCGACCATCGAGGCGATCTTGTTGGGATCGAAAATCTGCCCGGCGAGGATGCGACCCTCGTCGAGGGCGTCGCGATTGTCCCGGACCAGCGTGTTGGCAAAATCGTCGTCAATGACGTTTTCTTCCACCAGCCTGCGGGCGTAAAGCTCGCGGGTGGTCGGGTGCTGCTTGATGACCTTGTACATCACCGGCTGCGTGACGCTGGGCTCGTCCGCCTCGTTGTGCCCCAGGCGACGGTAGCAGACCAGGTCGATAACCACGTCCTTGTGATAGGTCATGCGATAGTCGAGCGCCATCTGGGTAACGAAGTAGACCGCGTCGGGATCGTCGCCGTTTACATGGAAAATGGGCGCCTGGACCATCTTGGCCACTTCGGAACAATAGGCCGTGGAGCGCGCGTCGGCACGGTTGCTGGTGGTGAAACCGATCTGGTTGTTGACGATGATATGCACGGTGCCGCCGGTGGCGTAGCCGCGCGACTGCGACATGTTGAGCGTCTCCATCACCACGCCCTGGCCGGCGAATGCGGCGTCGCCGTGGACCAGGATCGGTATGACGGAATTTCGCTCGGTATCCTTGCGGCGGTGCTGACGCGCGCGCACCGAGCCCTCGACGACCGGATCGATGATCTCCAGGTGCGACGGGTTGAACGACAGCGCCAGGTGCACCGGTCCGCCCGGCGTCATGATGTCGGACGAAAAGCCCTGGTGATACTTCACGTCGCCGGAGTCGTTGTCGTCGAACGTGGTGCCGTAGTTGCCCTCGAACTCGCCGAACAACTCCTTGGGTGACTTGCCGAGGATATTCACCAGCACGTTGAGACGTCCGCGGTGGGCCATGCCGATGACCACTTCCTTGACCCCCTGGCTGCCGCAGCGCTGGATCAGTTCCGAGAGCATGGGGATCAGGCTCTCGCCACCTTCCAGGGAGAATCGCTTCTGGCCCACGTACTTGGTGTGCAGGTACTTCTCGAGCCCCTCGGCGGCGGTGATTCTTTCGAGTATGTGCTTGCGAATGTCCGGGTCGGGGGCGCGCCGCGCGGGAATGGTTTCCACGCGCTTCTGGATCCAGCGCTTCTCCTCGGTCCTGGTAATGTACATGTACTCCACGCCCACCGTGGAGCAGTAGATCTCGTTACAGGCGTCGATGATCTCACGCAGGGTCAGTTGTTCGGCGGCCGCGAAAGAACCGGTGTCGAACACCGTGTCCAAGTCGGCATCGGTGAGTCCGTTGGCGGCCAGTTCGATGTCGTACAGCGGTTCCTGCTCGGCGAGTCCAAGGGGGTCGGTCCTGGCGACCTGGTGTCCGCGGGTGCGATAAGCGTTGATCAGCCGCAGCACGCCGGATTGGCGCTTGGCCACGCCTGCCGTCCACTGCTGCGAGCCGATTACGGCGCCGGCGCCGCCGGCCGGTGCGGAGACCGGCGATCCGCGGTCGGCGAGGGAGCGGAATACCGCGACCCACGTCGGATCGACGCTGTCCGGGTCGTCAAGATATTGCTGGTAGACGTCTTCGAGGTAAGAAGCATTGCCGCCGGAGAGATACGACAGCGCCGCGGGCGGAAGGGGGTCGGATTGCTCTTTGGTCATTGCACCAGTGCCAAGTTCTGCTTTGAGCTGCTGACGGCCCAGCGGGGGGCCAAGAAATAATTGTTTCCGCGATAAAAAACATTATATAAGAGAACACCCGGGCCAGTTAAGGGTTTGGCGCAATCAAATTCTTGATTTCGTTGCCCTGGACGGAACACTAGCTTTGCCCCGTGTGTCCGAATCCGCCCGTGCTTCGCTCGCTCGGCGCGAATTCCTCGACCACCTCGAAGGCGGCGCGAACCACCGGCACCACCACCATTTGCGCGATACGCTCCCCGGGCGTGATCTCGTAGCTTTCATGCCCGCGGTTCCAGCAGGAGACGAACACCTGGCCCTGGTAATCCGCGTCCACCAATCCCACCAGGTTTCCCAGTACGATGCCGTGCTTGTGCCCGAGCCCGGAGCGCGGCAGCAACATCGCCGCCAGCGCCGGGTCGCCGATGTGAATCGCCATGCCGGTCGGGATCAGCGCGCTGTCGCCGCCGTGCAGGACCAACGGATCGTCGATGCAGGCGCGCAGGTCGAGTCCCGCGGCGCCGTCGGTTGCGTACTCCGGCAGGGCGAACTCGCGCCCCAGGCGCGGGTCAAGGATCTTGAGCTCGATTTTTCTGTTCATACCGTTTCGTGATCAATTGACAAAGTATTCGCGCCACCTCTTCCTTGTCGGCCGGGCCGATGCGCACCGAGTCGTCGCGCCCGATGACCAGCAGCGTATTGGTGTCGCTGTTGAAACCGCTTCCGGGCGCGGACACGTCGTTGGCGCAGACGAGATCGAGTTTCTTGGCTTCCAGCTTGCCCCGCGCGTAGGTTTCGACGTCGCGGGTCTCGGCGGCAAAGCCGACGCAGAATGGGGCGTCGCGAAGCGCCGCCACGCTGGCGAGGATGTCCGGATTGCGTACCAGGGTGAGCGTGACCGTGTCTTCGTTTTTCTTGATCTTGTGAGATTCCTGCGATTCCGGCCGGTAGTCGGCGACCGCGGCAACGGCCACGAACACGTGCTGTCCGGCGATGGCCGCGTGGACGGCGTCGTACATTTCCTGCGCCGAGCGCACGTCGATTTGTCGTTCCACCCCGGGAGGCGGCAGGTGGACCGGGCCGCTTACCAGGGTGACCCGCGCGCCCGCCTCGGCAAACGCCCTTGCCACGGCGTAGCCCATTTTTCCGGAGGAATGGTTGGTGATGCCGCGTACCGGGTCGATTGCCTCGAAGGTGGGCCCCGCCGTCACCATGACCTTCAGGCCGCCAGCGGCCGAGCGCGGCGAAAGGATGCCGGCGAGCGCGGCGACGATGTCGGCGGGTTCGCTCATCCGTCCCGGACCGGTTTCGCCACAGGCCTGCGATCCTTCGTCGGGGCCGATCACCCGCACGCCGTCGGCGCGAAGCACCACCAGGTTTCGCCGGGTGGCTGCCTTCGACCACATCACCCGGTTCATGGCGGGCGCCACCGCCAGCGGTGCTTCCGTGGCCAGGCACAGCGTGGACAGGAGATCGTCGGCGAAGCCGCCGGCCAGGCGTGCCAGGAAATTGGCGGTTGCCGGCGCTACCACCACGAGGTCGGCCCAGCGGGCGAACTCGATATGGTCCATGCCGGACTCCGCCTCGCTGTCGAGCAGCCGGGTTCGCACCGGCTGGCCGCTCACCGCCTGCAGGGTGAGCGGCGAGACGAACTCGACGGCGGACGCGGTCATCACCACGCGCACCGCCGCGCCGGCGTCCTTCAGGCGACGGGCGAGTTCCGCGGCCTTGTAGGCCGCGATGCCGCCGGTGATGCCCAAAATGACGTGCTTGCCGTTCAGTTCACCCATGCGTGAAGTGTAGCGCCTGGCCTTTTATAATATAACCTTCGCGACGTCGTTATCGCGTCGCCCGGGGACCGGGCGGGCGAGGGCGCCGAAATCGGCAACAGGGACGTGAATCATGAGCATCAGGGATTGGCCGCCGATGGAACGGCCGCGCGAGAAGCTTCTTCGGCACGGCGCCGCCAGCCTGTCGGACGCCGAACTGCTGGCATTGTTTATCCGCTCGGGCAGCCGTGGCAGGACCGCCCTGGATATCGCCCGTGAGCTGCTGACCCGGTTCGGCGGGTTGAGACCGATGCTCGGCGTTCCGATTGACGAGTTGTGCGCGGTGCCGGGGCTGGGTGTCAGCAAGTGCGCCCAGATTCACGCCGCCAGGGAACTCGGCACGCGCTTTCTCGGCGAGGATCTTCGCCGCGGCGGCACGCTGAGCTCCCCTAGAGATGCCGCGGACTACCTGACCATGCAGCTTCGCGATCTGCCCATCGAGGTCTTCGGCTGCGTCTTCCTGGACAATCGCCACCAGGTGTTGGCCTACGAGAACCTGTTCGAGGGCACCGTAAACGGCGCGTCCGTTCATGCCCGCGAGGTGGTGCGCCGGGTCCTGCACCACAATGCCAGCGCCGTCATCGTGGCGCACAATCACCCGTCCGGCGTCGCCGAACCGAGCAGCGCCGACATAGCGGTCACCCGCAGGCTGCGCGACGCGCTGGCGCTGGTCGACGTGCGGCTGCTCGACCACCTCGTGATCGGCAGCGGGGAGTGCGCGTCGCTCTGCGAGCTGGGACACCTGTGACGGAGGCCGCGGCCCGCACCCGGCCGTTTGCGCTGGTCAAGTCGCGCCGATTCTGGTATAAAGCGCGGCCTTTCGAATTTTTTGGATTGCCTCCCCCGAAGGAGAACCGATCATGTCCCGTGTCTGCCAGGTGACCGGCAAGAAAACCGTTACCGGAAACAACGTATCCCACGCGCATAACAAGACGCGCCGCCAGTTCAAGCCGAACCTGCATTATCGCCGGTTCTGGGTCGCCAGCGAGAATCGCTGGGTCCGTCTGCGCGTATCGAGCCATGGCCTTCGAACCATCGACAAGCGTGGTATCGATGCCGTACTGTCGGACCTGCGCGCGCAGGGTGTTCGGGTCTAGGCCGCCGAATCAGGAGAGCATTGCCATGAGAGACAAGATCCGCATGATTTCCAGCGCCGGAACCGGCCACTTCTACACCACGACGAAGAACAAGCGCACGACGCCGGACAAGCTGGAGATGAAGAAATTCGACCCGGTCGCGCGCAAGCACGTGATCTACAAGGAAGGCAAGATCAAGTAGTTTACCGGTGCGACCCGGTACGACCGAGAAAAAGGCGGCCGATGGCCGCCTTTTTCGTTTTCCGGCCTAGGTCGCGGCGAGCTGGTAGCCGCGTAGCCGAGACGAGAAATCCCGCAACACGGCGATGCCCGAATTCTCGGCCTGAATGCACCATTCCTCGAGCTTGGCCATGAATTGTTCCGGCGAGGTGTGGGCGCTGTTCCAGGTTTCCTGCAGGCGCTCCTTCATGGTGAGAACGATCTGCAGGCGAGGGCAGATCGAGCCGAGCGTTTCCGTGGCCTGTTCCGCCGGCGACCTGGCGCCCGCGTTCACCGGCCGGCGCAACAGGCTTACCGCGCGCTTCACCAGGCCGCGCTCGGCCCGCCCCCGAAGCGCCTTCAATTCCTCGCGGTAGACGCGCTTGACGACCTGGTGGAAGAAGTCCGCCATGACCTGGAACCGGTTGGCGACCACCGCATTGACGGTTTCCAGGTCGCAGCGAGCCTTGACCGGATCCTGGGACAGGCTGGGCACGGTGCGTTGAATTTTCGCCAGTCGCAAGCGCGCCAGTATGCTCAGGTACATCCAACCGATGTCGAACTCGAAGCGCCGGGTGGCGAATCGCGCCGACGACGCATAGGCATGGTGGTTGTTGTGTAGTTCCTCGCCGCCGACGATGATGCCCCACGGCACGATGTTGCGGCTGGCGTCGCGGGTCTCGTAGTTGCGGTAACCGAACCAGTGGCCGACACCATTGATGACCCCGGCGGCCCAGAAGGGTATCCAGGCCATCTGTACGCCCCAGATTAACGCTCCCTCGACGGTGCCGAACAGGATCATGTCGATGGCCAGCATGATGGTAATGCCGGTGCCCGGAAGTCGCGCGTAGACGTTGCGTTCCAACCAGTCGTTGGGGGCGCCGTGGCCGAACTGACGTATGGTTTCCGCGTCGCGCACCGCCCGCCGGTACAGGAAGACGCCGCGCCAGAGAACGCGGGAAATGCCGTAAACCACCGGGCTGTGCGGGTCTTCACGCGATTCCACCCGGGCGTGATGCTTGCGGTGAACCGCGACCCATTCGCGTGTGATCATTCCGGTGGTTAGCCACAGCCAGAAACGGAACAGGTGGGCCACCGCCGGGTGCAGGTCCACGGCGCGGTGAGCCTGGTGGCGATGCAGGTACAACGTGACGGAAATGATCGTCAGGTGAGTCAGCGACAGCGCGGCCAGCACCAGGCCCCACCACGGGAGATCGAGAATCGGAATTGCGGTCATGGCAGATCCAGTGTTAGTTCCAGTTTGTTCCCCGACCGGCCGTGAACGGAGTCGCGCGCGTCGACGAAGACCCGTTCGACACCCGCGGGAATCTTCACGCCGTCGAGGCTGCGAGTGAACGGCTGCTCGTTGACGTGCGGATGCGCGAGCGTTCGCACGCCGAGCACGTTGCCGTCGCCGTCGAGCACCCGCCACTGGTCCGCGTAATGGTCCCAGCCGGTATCGGCATGGGCGAGCGTGACTTCGAAACGGCAGGTGCGATCGACACAGTCGGCGCGCGCATCCACCACGGAAACGTCGTCGGCGCGGGCGGGAAGGGTCAGGAGAAGCAGGACGATGAACGCGGCACGCGCCGCGGCGGGAGAGTTCGCCGGGTCAACGCGCCCGGTAGGTAATTCGGCCTTTACTGAGGTCATAGGGCGTCAGTTGCACCGTCACCCGGTCGCCGCGAAGGATGCGGATATAGTTTTTTCGCATTTTCCCGGAGATATGCGCGGTCACGACGTGCCCGTTGTCGAGTTCCACGCGGAACTGCGTGTTGGGAAGGTTTTCCAGGACGGTCCCCTCCATTTCGATATGGTCTTCTTTGGCCACAATTTGCCTGAGGTCGTTGAAAAGCCCGACAGTATATTCGTTTTATAGGGCCGTTTCTAGGCATGGGTCAGTCCTTAGGACGCCGACGGGGCGCCGCGGTCGTGGCCAAGGTGGCGGGCCACCCGGTCGAGGCCCCGATCGTCGAATCCCATGTCCCGCAGTGTCCGCAGCGTGTTGATGACGTAGTCCCGGTTCGGTCCGCGCTGTCCGCGACAGCGCAGGATCCTTTCCGCGAGCTGGCGTTCGCACATCGGTGGAATGTACTGGGGATGGTCGCGCCGCACGCGGAACGTCAGCACGCGTTCGCGCCGGCAGCCGACAAGCCGCGCATTGACGAATACCGGCTTGTACACGTTGTTCACCATCTCGCGATCTTCCAGGTATTCGACGACCTCGTGCTTCGAGTCGGCGTTTACGCGGTATGCGTAGCCGACGCAACTGCCGCCGCGATCGAGGCCTAGCACGAGCCCAGGCGACTGCGGCGTGCCCCGGTAGCGTATCGAACTGACGCAGAGGCGGCGGTGCAGGCCGTAGATCGTGGCGACAAGACGCGTCTCATGGTCGAATCCCGGGTCCCACATGAGCGAGCCGTAGCCGAACACCCAAAGCGGACGATCGTCTTCGGGGATGTTTATGTAGCGCGCTCGGGTCATGAAATGCCAGGTCGATTCGGTGACGGGGCGTGCGTGGGATCGCACGCCGCCTCTCGCGTCATTTTGGTAACATCCTCGACCGTCGTCAATGCCGAGAAGGCGTGTCGACCCGGTGAGCGCGTGAGGCGAGCAACTTGACAGCATGGCATGACTCCGAATCCTCGGGACTTCCCCTCGAGAAAATCCGCGTGGTGGACTTTTCCACCCTGCTGCCGGGGCCGTTGGCCACGCTGCTGCTGCGTCGCGCCGGTGCCGAGGTCGTCAAGATCGAGCCACCCGGCGGCGAGGCGATGCGTACCCTCGTCGGCGACGGCGGCGCCGCCTTCGATCTGCTGAACCGGGGAAAACGAAGCGTCTGCGCCGACCTCAAGGATGCAGGTCAGCGCGACGCCGTGCGCACGCTGTGCGAATCCGCCGACGTCGTCGTGGAGCAGTTTCGTCCCGGCGTGATGCATAGGCTCGGGCTCGACTACGAAACGCTCCGCGACCGCAACGACGCTCTCGTGTATTGCTCCATCACGGGATACGGCGGCGAAGGACCGCTGCGCGACGTCGCCGGCCACGACATCAACTACCTGGCGGAAAGCGGGATGTTCAGCCTGTTTCGCGACGCCGAAGACCGGCCGGCGCCGCCGCCGGTATTGCTGGCGGATGTCGTGGGCGGCGCCTACCCGGCGTTCTCCAACATCCTGCTGGCCTTGTTCACCCGGCTTCGCACCGGCCAGGGGAGCCATGTCGATATCGCGATGACGCGCGGACTGCAGGCGCTGTCGGTGTCCGCCGTCGCCGCCGCCCGATGCGGGACCGACGCCACCGCCGCCCTCGACGGCAGCGCCGCGAACTACCGTTGCTACCGATGTGCCGATGGCAAGTGGATCGCGGTTGGCGCGCTGGAGAACCGGTTCTGGCGGCGCCTGTGTGCGCTTCTCGGCCTGGCGGGCGAGTTGTATTCGGCGCCCGTGGATGACGCGCGAACGATCGACGCGCTCACCGTCCGGTTCGCCGAGCGCCCGCGCAGTGAATGGATGCGCGTGTTCGAGGGCGAGGACGTGTGCTGCAATGCCGTGCGCGACCTGTCCGATGTCCTCGCCGAGCTGACCGGGGCCGCGTTGCCGTTGCCGCTCGCGCCCCGGTTCGACGGTCACGCCGACGCACATGCCCCGTTTCTTGGAGAGGCCAACGCTGAATTCCTCGTCAACGCGGGCGCCGCAGAAGCCGGGACGTGAGCCGCTGCATGGATTCCACGCGCCGCTTTACCGACCGGGTCGAGGATTACGTGCGCTTCCGGCCCGGTTATCCCGGCGCGGTGGTACCGTGGGTGGCCGGGCAGGCCGACCTCGGACCGGGCGCCGATGTCGTGGACCTGGGAAGTGGCACCGGCCTGTTGTCTCGATGTTTTCTCGACGCCGGGTTCAAGGTGACCGGCGTCGAGCCCAATGCGGCCATGCGCCGCGCGGGCATCGAATGTCTCTCCGACTACGAAACGGCTGATTTCGCCGACGGCACCGCCGAGCGCACCGGGCTTCCGGACGCCTGCTGCGATCTCGTCGTTTCCGGTCAGGCGTTCCACTGGTTCGATCCACTTGCCAGCCGCGCCGAATGTCTTCGCATTGCCCGGCGTCCGGCGCGTGCCGCCATGATCTGGAACGAACGGCGGCTCGGTTCGCCATTCATGAACGAATACGAGGCGTTGCTGCTTGCCCGCGCGCCGAGCTATGGCGAGATCACCGCCAGTCACGTCGACGAATCGGCATTGACCCGCTTTTTCGGCGGCGGGCATTCCACGCGAGTCGAGTTTCCCAACGAGCAAATACTGGATTTCGAAGGCCTGCGGGGTCGGCTCATGTCCTCCTCCTACGCGCCCGTGGAAGGCGAGAGCGGTCACGATGCGCTGATCGACGGTCTCCAGGCTCTGTTTCGTCGCCACGCGTCGGATGGCACCGTACGGATAGATTACGGCACGGTCGTCATGTTCGCGAGATTCGCCTGAACGAGCGGCGCCACGCCGGACTAGAAAGGCCAGACCCAGACGATGGCAGGCACGCCCACCACGACGATGAGTACCTCGAGCGGCAGGCCCATGCGCCAGTAGTCGCCGAAGCGATAACCGCCGGGCCCGAGAATCAGGGTGTTGTTCTTGTGGCCGATGGGCGTGAGGAACGCGCACGAGGCGGCGACCGCCACCGCCATCAGGAACGGGTCGGCACTCACGCCGAGTCCGGCGGCGATGCTGACGCCCACCGGCGCCGCGATGATGGTGGTGGCCGTGTTGTTGAGCACGTCGGACAACGTCATCGTCGTGGCCATGAAAATGACGAGCACCGTCAGTGGACCGAGGCTGCCCGCGCTGTCGACGAGCAGGTCGGCGAGCAATTGCGTACCGCCGGATTGCTCCAGGGCGGTGCCCAGCGGGATCATCGATCCAAGCAGGACGATGACCGGCCACTCCACCGAGTCGTAGATCTGCCGCCCGCGCACCACGCCGAGCGCGACAAAGGCGATGCAGGCGATCGCCAGCGCCACCGGCAGGTACAACAGGCCGGTACTCGCCGCGAGAATGGCCAGGGCGAAGACGCCCACGGTGATGCCCGCCTTGCCGCGCTGGGTCAGTTCGAGGTCGCGGTTTGCCAGGGGCAGGGCGCCGATCCACTCGATGATGTCGTTGATGCGCTCGGCCGGGCCGAGCAGCAGCAGCACATCGCCAGCGGCCAGGGTGACGCGACGGATTTGCTCGCGAAAACGCCGGCCGCTGCGAGAGACGCCGAGCAGCGTCACGCCGTAGTGGTCGAGCAGGTGCATGGACTTCGCGCTGCGACCCTCGATACGCGCGCCGGGGCGCACAACCGCTTCGACCAGGATCAACTCGCCCGCCATTTCCTCGTCCGTCTCGTGCTCCTGAGCCTCGTAGGCCAGGCCCGCTTCGCCGGCGAAGGCGTCAATCGCCTTGGCGTCGGCTTCGATGACGAGCGTGTCTCCCTCGGCGATCTCCACGCGCCGCGCGCCGCCGGGCATCCGTCTGCCGCCGCGGACCAGCCCCAGAATGGCGACGCCGTGGTTGTCGCATAGTTCGTCCAGCTCGAGCACCTGTTTGCCGATCACCGACGAGTTTTCCGGGACGTTGACTTCGGCAATGTAGTCGCCGAGATCGAACAGCTCCTTCGAGGTGTCGGAATCCCGCCTGCCCTTGGGAATCAGTCGCCAGCCGACCAAGGTAACGTAGAGCACGCCGGCCACGGCGCAGGCGATGCCCACCGGCGCGAAGTCGAACATGCCGTAGGACTCGCCCAGCGCCTGTTCGCGAAACGAGGCGACGATGATGTTGGGCGGCGTGCCGATCAGCGTGATCATGCCGCCCAGTATCGACGCGAACGACAGCGGCATCAGGGTCATCGCGGGGCTGCGCCCGGCCTTCTTGGCGGCCTGCATGTCCACCGGCATCAACAGCGCGAGGGCCGCAACGTTGTTCATCACCGCTGACAGCAAGGCGGCCACGGTGGACATGACGCCGATATGCGCGAATGCCGACTGGGAGGCCTTCGATACCCAGCGCGCGATGAGATCGACGACGCCGGAGTTGGACAAGGCGCGCGAAACGATCAGCACCAGGGCGATGATGACGGTGGCCGGGTGCCCGAATCCGTCGAAGGCGTTTTCCACCGGGACCACGCCCAGCACCACCGCCAGGATCAGGGCAGAGAAAGCCGTGAGGTCGTAACGGACCTTGCCCCAGATCAGCATGGCGAACACCAGGACCAGCAGGGCGAACAGGAGCGTTTGGTCGGAGGGCATGGCGGCGGCAGGTGGGGCCCGGCGAGACTATAGTCGCCCTCCGCGTTGATTTACAAGGAAAGCATGGCGAATGTCGATGCCCGGCCGGGGGGCCGGCGTCGATCCATGGTCGAGACGATATTCGGCGTCGGATCGCTCGGGCGCGGTGCCGGCGGCGTCACTACAGCCATGTCCCGCTTCGGCGAACGCCGTGAAATACGGGAACTCGACGTCGAGATCGCCGGCCGTCGCCGGCCGAGGACGGCGAAACCGCGCGCTGCCTACCCGAACGAGTAGCCGAACGCCTCGCGAAACCGGGCGTCGATTTCCGCGCGGGTTGCCCGGTGATTCTGCGTGCCATGGGAGGCGATCTTGATCGACCCCATTAACGAAGCGATGCGGCCCGAGGTCTGCCAGTCTAGGCCCTGGGCGATGCCGTAGAGCAAGCCGCCGCGAAATGCGTCGCCGCAGCCGGTCGGGTCCACCGCCGTGCTCGCCTCCACCGGTTCGATCTCGAGCCGGTCGCCGCCGGCGTGAATGAGTGAACCGCGCGCGCCGAGCGTGACCACCAGCGCCGACACCCGCGACGCGATCTGTTCCAGCGATCGACCCGTCTTCTCGCACAGGACCTTCGACTCGTAGTCGTTCACGATCACCCACTCGGCCTTGTCGATGAAATCGTCGAGGTCGTCGCCGTCGAACATGGGAAGGCCCTGGCCGGGATCGAAGACGAAAGGCACGCCCCGTTCGGCGAACTCCGCCGCGTGCTGGATCATGGCCTCCCGCCCGTCGGGCGCCACGATGCCGAGGGCGACGCCATCGACGTCGCGCACGTGGTTGTGGTGGGCGCGCGACATGGCGCCAGGGTGAAAGGCGATGATCTGGTTGTCGTCCATGTCGGTGGTGATGAACGCCTGGGCGGTGTAGGTGTCCGCGAGTTCGGTGACGTGATCGTCGGCGATGCCGAGTTCGCGAAGCCGTGCCCGGTAGGGCGCGAAGTCGTGGCCGACCGTGCCCATGGGCAGCGCTTCGCCACCCAGCAAATGCAGGTTGTAGGCGATGTTGCCGGCGCAGCCGCCGAACTCGCGACGCATGTCCGGAACCATGAAACACACGTTGAGTATGTGAACCTGCTCGGGAATGATGTGATTCTTGAACGAATCCGGGAACACCATGATGGTGTCGTAAGCGAACGAGCCGCAGATCAGCGTGGACAATTCGGGGGTCTCCGGGCGATGAAAGGGTCGCGCCGCCGGGGGCGCGGAAGGTCTCGGTCGGTGTTCCTATTTCTGCTTGAGCTTGAAAATGCCCTGGTCGAGCTCTCCGGACCACGAGCATTTGCCCTTGTCACGGAAACCCTGGCATACGCCATACAGATACAGGGAATGGTCGTCTATCGTAAAGCCGGCCTGCTGGGCGATCTGTCGTTGCCGTTCCTCGATGGTCCGGTCGTAGAATTCGAACACCTTGCCGCATTCCAGGCACACCATGTGGTCGTGGTGGGACTCGTCGTTCAACTCGAACACGGAGCGACCGCCTTCGAAGTTGTGGCGAATCACCAGCCCCGCGCTCTCGAACTGGGTCAGGACCCGGTACACGGTGGCCAGGCCGATCTCCTCGCCGGCATCGAGAAGTATCTTGTAGACGTTCTCGGCGCTCAGGTGCCTAATGTCGGCATTTTCCAGGATCTGGAGGATCTTCAGGCGCGGTTGGGTCGTCTTCAGACCCGCCTTTTTCAGGTCGCTGCTGTGCTCCATGAGTGCCTGCCTCGTGAAATAGGTCCGCGGGTGATCATACAACATGTCCAAACGAGAGCGCGGGCGCCTGGCGCGATCCCGGCCACTGTATCATTCTCGCAATGAAAACATGACTTTACGGCCAAACGGATTCTACCCGACCGGGGCGGTAATGGAAAGCTTCCGGCGCGTTACGGGGCCAGTCCGCACGCCTGGCGAACGAAGAAGCCGCGCGCGAAGCGGCTCGAGTCGACCAGGCCGAGCGCCCGGGCGCGAATGCGCGACAAGGCGGCGGAATCGTTCGCGAAGATGAAATGGAAGACGTCCATGGTGGCGAGGGTGGCGGAATTGACCGGTCGTCTCCTGCGTTGGTAGGCGCCAAGCGTTCTCGCCGAGGCGAAATCCTGGCCGCGTTCACGAGCGCGGTCAAGCACGGCCGCAAGCGCCTCGGCATCCGCGATTCCCTGGTTGGCGCCCAGACCGGCCAGGGGATGCACGGTGTGGCACGCATCTCCCACCAGCGCCACGTGCCCGGCGTGGTAGCGCGTGGCGTGCATTCGCTTCAGGGGGAACGCCGCGCGCGGGCCGGTGTCCAGCACCCGGCCAAGGCGCGATTCGAACGAGCGTTCCAGCGCGGCGCGAAATGCCGCGTCGTCGAGCGCCAGCATCTCGGCGGCGCCGGCCGGGTCCAGCGACCACACGATCGAGCAGGTGCCGTCGGCAAGGGGAAGGAATGCCAGCGGGCCGGTCGGCAGAAACACCTGGCGAGCGATGCCGCCGTGCTCCTGTTCACACTTGACGCGGGCGACCACGGCGCGCTGCCGGTAGTCGAACACGCGGCTGTCGATTCCCGCCAACGCGCGCACTCGCGACGCCGCGCCGTCGGCGCCCACCAGCAATCGGCACCGCAGGACCTCGCCGGCACTGGTCGAGACCTCCAGCATCTCGCCCCGGCGTGCGAAGCTTTCGACGCGGCCGGGAGCGGCCGGCACGTAGCCGGCGGCGTCACGCAGGCAGCGGTGCAGCGCGGCGGTGACGAGGTCGTTTTCCAGGATATGGGCAAGGTGGCCCACGCCCGCGTCAGCGGCATCGAACACCAGTTCGTGCCCGGTATCATGCTCCCACACGCAGATGCGATCGAACGGCGAGAGCCGACCTCGCGCAATGGCCGGCCACGCGCCGAGCCGCCGCAGGCTGGCCTCGGAGCGCAGGTTGATGGACGACACGCGAAGGCCGTACTCGTCGCCGGGCGTCGCCGGCGCGGGGTGGTCGACGAGCGTGACCGAAAAGCCCCGGCGCGCCAGGTCAAGCGACGTCGCGGCGCCGGCCATGCCGCCACCCGCCACGACAACGTCCAGCGGCGCGCCGGCGCTCACCTGGGCGCGCCCGGTGCGAGACCGCGGGCCAGTCGGGGCAGCCGGCCGTGCCGTCCCATGGTGCGCTCGAGTAGAAAACGCTTGGCGGGCGGCAGCAGGTCAACGAGATTGAGGCCGGCGGCCCGCAGCGACCCGATGCCCGGCGCCGACGACGTGAACAAGCCGATCAGGCCGTCGGTGAATCGAGAAACGCGACGCGTCTGCGCGAGCCTGCGGTCGCAGTAAACGTCGAGTCCGGCGGCGGCGCCGATATCCGCGCCGTCGCGCCAGCGCTCGGCAAGGTGGTCAGCCAGCTCGGCGACGTCGCGCAGACCGAGGTTGAACCCCTGGCCGGCCACGGGGTGGACGACGTGGGCGGCGTTGCCGATGGCGACCACGCGCACCGAAGCGGGGCGCGACAGGTGGCCGATGGACAAAGGATAGGCGCGACGGTTCCCGGCGCGGACGAAGCGGCCGCAGCGGTCGCCGAAGCCCGCCTGCAGCGCGTCGAGAAAAATCCGCTCATCGGCATCGCACAGCGCCCGCGCCCGCGCCTCGGGCAGTGTCCAGGCCAGCGCCATTCGTCGGTCCGACAGGGGCAGTAGCGCCAAAGGACCATGCTCGGTGAAGCGCTCGTAGGCGCGATTGCCGTGGTCACGGGAGACGCCGACGATCGCCACCAGGGCGAGCTGGGGATAGTGCCGGCACTCAAGCCCCAGTCCCGCCTGGCGACCGAGCGGCGAACGGCCGCCGTCGGCGAGCACCAGCAGCGGCGCCCGCAATGCCGCGCCGTCCGCGGTATGCACGGTGATCGCCGTGTCGTGCCGCTCGATGCGCTCCGCGGTGGCGGGGCAATGCAGCGACACGTTGTCGAGCTCGCCGATGCGCTGGTTCAACGCCTTGCCGAGGACCCGGGTGGGCACGACGTAGCCGAGCGCCTCGGCGCCGACGTGGCGACGGTCCAGGCGCGCCGCGCCCAGGCGTCCACGATCGCTGATGTGGATCGAGTCGATGGCGCAGGCGTCGGCGGAGGCCGCATCCCAGATGCCAATGCCCTCGAACACGCGGCGCGAGGCGAGGGTCAGGGCGATGGTGCGTTCGTCGAAACTGGGTTGCCGCTCGTCGTCCATCGCGAACGATTCGATGACCGCCACGCGCCGTCCCAGGGTACCGACCGCGCAGGCCAGGCTGGCCCCGGCCAGGCCGCCGCCCGCGATGACCAGGTCGAAATCGGCCGCGTTCATGAGCGCATCAGGGTCTCGATGTCGTCGATGGTCTTCGGTGCCGCCCGCGTCAGGATCTCGGGACCTTTGGCGGTGATCAACACGTCGTCCTCGATGCGGATGCCGATGTCGTGAAAACGCGCGTCGACGTCGTCGGCGGCGGCGACGTACAGGCCTGGTTCGACGGTCAGCGTCATGCCGGGTTCGAGAGGGCGCCACTGGTCGGCGATCTTGTAGTCCCCCACGTCGTGCACGTCCATGCCCAGCCAGTGCCCGGTGCGGTGCATGTAGAACCGACGGTACGTGCCTTTCTCCAGGGCCTCGTCCAGCCCGCCGTCGATCAGGCCGAGGTCGATCAGTCCCTGGCACAACGTGCGAACCGCCGCCTCGTGGGGATGATTCCACGTGTTGCCGACGACGCACGCCTCGATGGCGTCCTGTTGCGCGGCCAGCACGATCTCGTACAAGTCCCGCTGCGGCGCCGTGAACCGCCCGTTGACCGGGAATGTGCGGGTGATGTCGGCCGCGTAACAGTCGATTTCCGCGCCGGCGTCGATGAGCAGCAGGTCACCGTCGCGCAGTATTTCCGTGTTGTCCGTGTAGTGCAGGACGCAGGCGTTGGCGCCGCCGGCGACGATGGACGGGTAGGCCGAATAGTGACTGCCACCCAGGCGAAACTCGTAGTCCAGCTCGGCTTGCACCTGGTACTCGTAGAGGCCGGGCCGGCACATGCGCATGGCGCGTTCGTGGCCCCGCGCCGACACCTCCGCGGCGCGACGCATGGCGCGTAATTCCTCGGTTTCCTTGACCAGGCGCATCTCGTGGAGGATATGACCGATGTCCACCAGCCCGGCGGGGGCATGCACGCCGGTTCGGGACTTGGTCCTGACCTCGTTGAGCCAGTGAATCAGCCGCGTGTCGAAATCGGCGTAGCGGCCCATGGTGCAATACACTCTGTCGTGATTCTCCAGCAGGCCGGGGAGAATCTCGTCGATGTCGTCGATCGGGAACGCGTCATCCGCGCCGTATTCGCCGGTGGCGCCTTCCAGTCCGGCGCGACGGCCGTCCCAGAGCTCGCGCTGTGGGTCTTTCTCCCGGCAGAACAGGATGAACTCGCCCTGTTCGCGCCCGGGGATCAGGACGATGCAGGCGTCCGGCTCGGGAAACCCGCTCAGGTAGAAAAAGTCACTGTCGGGCCGAAACCGATAATGGACGTCGCCGTTGCGCGTCTGTTCCGAGGCCGTGGGAATTACCGCGACGCCGTTGTCCATCAGCTGCATCAGTTCCGTGCGGCGTTTCCTGAAAGGGGCGATATCAATCATCTTTGTTCGTCTGTCGGGCGGTTCGGGGTATTCGGATTTATCGGGATTCCTCGTACAACAGCTGGGCGGCGACGCGGAGGTATTCCTCGACCTGCACCAGGTTGCTGCGCTGCGTGGCCTCGTCGTCGTCATCGACGACAATGCCGGCCAGGGCGCGGATATCCTCGATCGCCTCGCCGGCCTGCGGTCCCGCCGGCGACGTGTCGGTGCGCGCATAGGCGTGGCTGAAACCGCTGCACCAGTCCGCGACCGCATCCACGCGTTGCGCGACCGACAGTTCCTCGCCGGGCAACAGCGGCCGGAATTCGAAGCCTGTCGACCCGAGCGACTTCAGCGCCACCGAGAATACACTGTCGAGTACGCGCTGAATATCGCCGCCTTCGGCCGAGGGGCCGAGCAATGCGCCCCAGTCGGCGAGCTCGCTACGTTCGCGACCGCCGCAGACCAGGCCGCAGGCCATGCCGTGAATCTCGGCAAGTCCCGGACCGTCCAGGTGATGACGCAGGAGCACATCGAGGTCGTCGAATTGATCTGAGATCGGGTCGGTGGCGTCGGACATGGGGTCGCCTTTTGCAGCATTCGCCGAGGTATTTTAAGATGACTTGGGCCAGTGCGAGGCGGACCCGCCGCGCGGTTGCATTTTAACGGCGAAGAGACGAGAATGCCGCGCTTACGCGCACCCTGACTACGATTTAATATGGTGTGTCGCGAGTCCGCGCGCCCGAGCCGGCCGGATCGCGGGACTCATTCGGGCAAACCTTCCGGGCCGTCCACGTTGGAACAAAAACTCGAAATTCTCGCCGACCGAGTCGACGAACTGATCGAAACCGTCCGACGACTGCGTCGCGACAACACCGACCTCAAGAATCGCGAACGCGAATTGAGTCAAGAAAAGGAACGACTCAAGGCCAAGAATCTCGAGGCCAAGCAGAGGCTCGAGTCGATCATAACGCGTCTGCGACAGCACGGTGGAGATCCGAGTTGACCGACAAGCTCAATTTCAAGGTGAACATCATGGATCGCGATTTCACCGTCGCCTGCGAGGACGGCGAGCAGGACAACCTGTTGGCGGCCGCCGCCTACCTGGATCGGCAGATGCGGGACATCCAGCGCTCCGGACGGGTTATCGGGCACGAGCGCTGCGCCATCATGGCCGCGCTGAACATTGCCAACCAGTATCTTCAGGGCGCCGCTGCGTCGTCCGTCGACCAGCAGGCGCAGGGACAGATCGACGAGTTGCTCGCGCGCATCGACGCAGCCATGTCGGACAAGGGTGGATCCTGATTCCGGTTGCGTCGAGGACGTTCCGGTGACAGTTTGTCAACGATTTTAGTCCATGCATCGCGGTGCGGAATTCTATAAAATACATAGTTGCGCCGCCTGTCGTGTGCGAGTAGGTCCAAATCCCTTAGAACCTAGAATACCCATAGGGAATTCTTGATAAGCGCGCTGTTGAGCATGTCCGCGACAAGCGGAAAGCCTGATGCGCGTTTTGGGATTCCCACTTGAACCGTTTGGTTCAAGGTACCGGGCCGATACGGCACGAACGGGTGGCGTTTCCTTTTTCACTTCCCTGCTCCCCGTCAACGCGCGCACGAACCATGAACGACCTCGACAAGGCCAGCATTCGTCGCGCGATGCGGGCGTGTCGTCGCGCCCTGGGTCCCGAGGCTCAGCGCGCCGCGTCGCGAGCACTGGCGCGGCGGCTCGACTCCCTGCGCCTGTTCGGGCCGGGCCGGCGTGCGGCGTTCTACCTGGCCAACGACGGCGAGATTGACCCCGGGTTGGCGATGCGACGCGCGGCGCAGGCGGGTACGTGTTGCCTGGTGCCGGTAGTGCCGTCGCCGGGAAGGCGCCGGCTGCGGTTCGCTCCCGTGTACGAAAGCACCCGCTTTCGGCCCAACCGGTTCGGAATCGACGAACCGGTGGTGTCGCCGCGGTCGCTGATGTGGGCGATCGAACTCGATGTCATCTTCGTGCCCCTGGTTGCGTTTGATGCCACGGGCAATCGTCTGGGCATGGGCGGCGGTTTCTACGACACCACGCTGGCGGCTCGCAATTCGTGCCGGCATTTCCGCAGGCCGCGGGTGATCGGCCTGGCTCACGACGGTCAGCGCGTGGACGGCATTGCCGTGGAGCCCTGGGACATACCCCTGGACCGGATCGTTACCGACCGCGAAATTTACGAGTTCGGGCGGATACCGTCATGAACGTCATGGGTGATCGAGTCTAATGTTGATACTTTTCGTCGGCGACGTCATCGCCAGGGGCGGCAGGAAGGCGCTGTTCAGCGCGCTCGGGGAATTCAACGAGCAGTACGACATCGACCTGCTGGTCGTCAATGCCGAGAATGCCGCGGGGGGTTTCGGCGTGACGCGTTCCGTGGCGGACGAGTTCTTCGACAACGGCGCGGACGTGCTCACGACCGGCAACCATGTATGGGACAAGCGAGAGGCGCTGGACTTGATCCTGGACGAGCCGCGCCTGCTCCGTCCTCACAACTATCCGCCGGGCACGCCGGGCAGCGGCTGGTTCGTCGCCACGGCGCGTAACGGCGAACGCGTGGGCGTGCTCAATACCATGGGCCGGGTGTTCATGCACCCGGATCTCGATTGTCCGTTTCGTTGCACCGACGAGGTGCTCGATGCCCGCCCTTCGGATGTCGCCGTGGTGCTGGTGGATTTCCATGCCGAGGCGAGCAGCGAGAAGGTGGCCATGGGATGGTATCTCGACGGCCGCGTTAGCGCGGTACTGGGTACCCATACCCACGTGCCCACCGCGGACGAGCGGGTGCTCCCTCGCGGTACCGCCTTTATCTCCGATGTCGGTATGACCGGTTGTTATAATTCGATCATCGGCATGAAAACCGAGGATTCCCTGGGGCGTTTCGTGAGCAAGCTGCCCCGGCGCCTCGAACCCGCCGCCGGCCCGTGCACCGTATGCGCGGTGCTCGTCGACGTCGATGAGCAAACCGGTCGCGCGCGCGGCATCCGGCGAATCCGGCACGGCGAGCCACTCGACGCGGGAACCGTAGACTGAAATCGATTGGACATGAGCAAAAGCATCAACTACTGGCTGATGAAAAGCGAGCCCGATACCTACTCCATTGACGATCTCGCATCGCAGCCGAAAAAAACCGATCACTGGGACGGCATCCGTAACTACCAGGCGCGCAACTACATGCGAGACGGGATGAGAAAGGGCGACCTCGCGTTTTTCTACCATTCCAACTGCGAGGAACCGGGAATCGTCGGTATCGTGGAAATCGTTCGCACGGCCTACCCGGACCACACGGCGTTCGATCCGGACTCGAAGTATTTCGATCCGAAGAGCGACCCGGACAATCCGCGCTGGTTGATGGTGGACGTCCGCTATCGACGCAAGTTGCGCCGGCCGGTATCGCTTGCCACGCTGAAAGCTCACCCCGAGTTGTCCGCCATGCGCGTCTGCCAGAAAGGCAGCCGCCTTTCGATCATGCCCGTGACGGCCGAGGAATGGGCCGGGGTGCTGACAGTTTCCGAATCCGCCGGGAGGGTGGAGTGATGAAAGCATTGCCACCGTTTGTCGGACGTATCATTCGGTTCTTCTTCGTTTCCGTTTTCCTTTTCACCGCGGGGTCGGCTGGCGCTGGCGCCGAAACCACTACCCGGAGCGCGACCATGGTTAAGTTCACCACCAGCATGGGCGACATTCTCATCGAGCTGTATCCCGATGAGGCCCCGATTTCCGTCGACAATTTCGTCAAGTACGTCGAAAGCGGGTTTTACGACGGTACGATCTTCCACCGCGTGATTCCCGACTTCGTCGTGCAGGGCGGCGGCATGCTCCCGGGCATGCAGCAAAAATCGACGCGCGAAGGCATCAAGAACGAAGCGGACAACGGCTTGAACAACCTGGCCGGAACGTTGTCCATGGCGCGCACCAACGATCCGAACTCGGCGACGTCGCAATTCTTCATCAACCTGAAGAACAACGATTTCCTCGATCACCGCGACAAGACGCTGAACGGCTGGGGTTACGCGGTATTCGGCAAGATCGTCGAAGGCATGGACGTCGTCGACAAGATGGCGTCCGCCAAAACCACGTCGTTCGGCCCCTACAGCGATGTGCCGGCCGAGGATATCGTGCTGATCAAGGCCGAGGTGGTGCCCGAGTAGACCGGCGGTATCCGTTGAGCGGCGTACCCGGGAGTCGGTTCCCCCTGGCTTGATGGCCGGCGGCCGTAGGCGTCGAGGCAGCCGTCGCCGCGCGGGGGTACCGCTCGCGCCCCGGCCGGCCGCGCCGGTGCCCGATGCGCCGCCGGCGCCGGGCCTTCCCATCGCGGCGCACGCCGCCGACATCGCTTCATTGATCGAGAACCATCCGGTCGTCGTCGTTGCCGGCGAAACCGGTTCGGGCAAGAGCACCCAGCTTCCGCGCATCTGCCTGCCGCGCTGTCGACAGTTCGACGGCATGATTGCCCATACCCAGCCGCGTCGAATCGCCGCGCGCGAGATCGCTGCGCGGGTGTCCGCCGAACTCGGCACGCGACTCGGATCCCTGGTGGGTTACAAGGTGCGTTTCGGCGAACGGACCGGGCGCGACACGCGTATCAAGGTGCTTACGGACGGCATGTTGCTGGCCGAGATGGAAGGCGACCGGGACTTGCGCGCCTATCACACGATCATCGTGGACGAGGCGCACGAGCGCTCCATCAACATCGACTTCCTGCTCGGCTATTTGAAGCGCCTGGTGAGACGCCGGCGCGATCTGCGCGTGGTGGTGACGTCCGCGACCATCGATACCGAGCGCTTCGCGCGCCACTTCGACGATTGCCCGGTGGTGTCCGTATCGGGACGGGTTTACCCGGTCGAAGTACTGTACCGGCCGCGCGGCGAGGACGATAACGACGATTCGCTGCTGTCGGCCGTGTACAAGGGTATTGCCGAGGTGTGGCGCCGCGGACCCGGGGACGTGCTGGTGTTCCTGCCGGGTGAGCGCGAGATCCGGGAGGCCGCGGATTACCTGCGCAGGCGATTGCCGGGCGACGCGCAGTTGCTGCCGCTGTTCGCGCGCCTCTCGCCGGCCGATCAGAAACGGATTTTTTCGGCCTCGAACGGGCGGCGCGTGGTCCTGTCGACCAACGTCGCGGAGACGTCCCTGACGGTGCCGGGGGTACGCTACGTGGTCGATAGCGGTCTGGCGCGGGTGAGCCGCTACAGTGCCGCCGCCAAGGTGCAACGACTGCCGGTGGAGAAGATTTCGCGCGCCGCGGCCGATCAGCGCAAGGGCCGTTGCGGTCGGGTAAGCAACGGCGTGTGCGTGCGGTTGTACGCGCAGGAAGACTACGACGCGCGCGCGCCGTTCACGGACCCGGAGATCGTCCGCACGTCGCTGGCCCAGGTGGTGCTCCGGATGAAGGCTCTCGGGCTCGGGCCGATCGACCGGTTCCCGTTCCTCGATCCTCCGGACGCGCGCCAGGTGCGTTCGGCCATCCGCCTGTTGAACGAACTCGGTGCGCTCGACGACGATGAACGACTGACCCGGGTCGGACGCGAGCTGGCGTCGCTGCCTGTCGAGGCGCGCATCGGCCGCTTGCTTCTCGAAGGCGCCAAGCGCAACTGTCTCGCCGAGGTACTGGTGCTGGCGTCATACCTGTCCGTTCCCGAACCGCGGGTGACACCGGGCGAGCAGCTCGAGAAGGCCCGGCGGCATCACGCGACGTTTCCCGAGGCGGATTCCGACATCGAGGCCGCTATCTCGTTGTTTCGCGACTATTGCCTCGAGCGCGCCGCGGCCTCGCGGCGCGGGCTCGACCGGTGGTGCCAGGAGAATTTCCTGGCGCCGTTTCGCATGCGCGAGTGGGCCGACCTGCACGAGCAGCTCGGCGCGCTGATGGCCGAGAACGGGCACCTGCCAGGAGACGGTCGTTCGTCCCTGGAATCGATCGCGATCGCGTTCCTGTCGGCCTTCCTGTCCCACGTCGCCGCTGTCGACGACAAGGGTCAATGGCGCGGCGCCAACAACCGGATCGTTGCCATCCACCCGTCGTCGCGCAGCTTTCGCAAACGACCGAAGTGGTTCGTGGCCGCAGAGCTGGTGGAAACCGGGCGCCTCTACGCGCGGCGGGTACTGCCTGTCACTGCCGCGTGGATCGAGCGCGCAGCCGGGCCGCGAATTCGCGTGACGTACAGCGAACCGTGGTGGGACGAGAAAAGCGGCAATGTCATGGCGTACCAGAGCGGCACGCTGTTCGGGTTGACCGTGTATGCCGGGCGGCGAAGCCGCCTGCCCGATGCCGCCGCCGCCCGGGAGATCTTCATCAACGAGGCCTTGTGCACGGCCGCGATGGGTGATCGCTTCGCGTTCGCGCGTCACAATCGCGACCTGCTCGAGGAGGTCGCCGAGGCCAGGCGCAAATTACGGATTCCGGTCGCGGCGCCGGACGATCTCGGACTGGCCGCTCGTTTCGACGCCATGGTGCCCGAAGAGGTGTCGAGTCGCGCGACGCTCGCGCGGTGGTTGAATGAAGAGCCCGGTGCCGACGAATCGCTTCGCCTCCGCCGCGAAGACGTGATCGAACCCTCGGCGGTCGAACACGAGCGCGACTACCCCGTCGCCGTAACCGCCGGCGCCACACCGTTGGCGGTGAACTACCGATACGATCCCGGCGTCGATGCCGACGGCGTCAACATTCGCGTTCCGCTGCCCCTCGTCAACCAGTTCGATCCCGACGAATGCGCGCGGCAGATCCCGGGCTGGTTCGCCGAACACGTCGAGGGTCTGCTGCGTACCCTGCCCAAGTCGAAACGACGCGCCCTGCAACCGCTGTCGAGAAGCGCGGCGACGATGGCGGAAATGATCGCCACCACGAAGGGTTCGCTCGTCGAGGCGCTGGCGGCGGCGTTGGCTCAACGCTTCGGCGTGCGCGCGGACGCGGTGGAGTTCGATGCCGGGAGGCTGCCGCCGCACTTGAGGCTGCGTTTTGAACTCGTCGATGGCGACCGCCGCGTGATCGACGCGGACCGGGATTTCGAGGCGCTGCGCAGTCGTCACGCCGACGCCGCGCGCGACGCATTCTCGGACGCGTCGGCCGAGGGTTACCCGCGTCGCTTCCTGGTCTCCTGGGACTTCGGCGACCTCCCCGACTCGGTGCCGGTTGCCGGATACGGTACGCGCGTACGCGCCTTTCCGGCGCTGCTCGAGCGACCCGACCGCGTCGACCTGGTGCTCGTCGACGATCCTGACCGGGCGCGTTCCATCCACCGGCACGGCGTGATGCGACTGGTCAGGCTCGTGCGACGTCGGTTTTTCAAGGACCTGCTCGTCGCCCCGGCGGTCAAGCGGGCGGTGCTGCAGTACGCCGGCCTGTTTCCGGGAGCGGACCTGGCCGGGCCGCTGTGCAATGCGGTGATCGAATCGGCGCTCGGATTTTATTCGGACCCGCCACGGCGCCAGGCAGCGTTTCGCGACCGGCTTGATGCCGGCGGCGAACGCATGAAGCGCGAAGGCGTTCGAATCGGCGCGCTGGTGGAAAAGAGTGTCAGCATGGCGTTCAACGTGAGACGGGAACTCGACGGGATCGACGACGCCGCGTTCGGCGCCCGAATCGAGGCGCGCTTGCAGTCCCTGGTGGGGCCGGGATTTCCTTTTGCCGAACCCGTGGATTGGCTTGAACATTTACCGCGCTTCGTCCAGGCGTTGTCTTCGAGGGTGGAAAAGTACCGCCATAATCCGGCGTCCGAAGCGGACAATCTGGCGAGAGTGGACCCGTTCGTCGCCCGCCTCGGACAGGGTGGCTCGGCGGCCGGTGCAGCGCTCGACGACTACCGATTCCTCTTGGAGGAATACCACGTGTCCCTGTTTGCCCAGCACCTGAAAACCTCGGTTCCGGTTTCGCCCAAGCGCCTCGAAAGCGCCTGGACGCGGATAGGGGAGCAGTCCACGACGCCGGCGGCATCCCGGGCGGCGGCCCCGCGAGCCGGGCGCTAGCGGCATGTGGATCCTCCTTTCGAAGGTGTTGCCACACCTGCTCTACCCGTTGACCGTCGTGTTGCTGTCGGGCGTGCTGGGATTCGTGCTTCGGCGCCTTGGCGCGCGGCGCAGCGGCGCTTCTCTGATCGCGCTGTCGGCGATCGTTTTCGTGATCTCATCCAATCCCTGGCTGGCCGGGCGCTTTCGCGCACACCTCGAGCATTGGTACCAACCGGTGCGGGCGGCCGACGCGCCGACGGCGGACGCCATCGTGCTGCTGGGTGGGGGGCTTCGTCTGCCAGTACCCCCGCGCGTCGACGCCGAGTTCGCCGACGCGGCCGACCGCGTGCTGTATGCTTCGAGACTGTACCGGGCGGGACGGGCGCCGCTGGTGGTGGTCAGCGGCGGCAACGTCTTCGAACAGGATGCCGCGGTGCGCAGCGAATCCTACTACGTGTCGCGGTTGCTTCAGGAATGGGGTGTTCCCGCTTCCCGGATCATCGTCGAGGGGCGGAGCCGAAACACCCGGGAAAATGCGCTGGAAACGAAGAAAATCCTTGATCGGGAACGCATAGAAACTATACTCCTCGTCACCTCGGCGATGCACATGCCACGGGCCCTGGCCACGTTCAGGGGCGCCGGCGTCGATGCCGTCGCGGTACCGGTGGACTACACGGTGAGCGCATATAGCCACCCCGCAATCCTCGATTTCCTGCCGTCTTCCAGCGCGATGCACGCCAATGCGCAGACCATCCGCGAATATCTCGGCATCGTCGTCTACGGTTTGCGCGGTTGGCTGGGCGCTCCGGCAACGTGATAGGGCCGAGTCTGAACCTTTGCGGATACCGCCAGCCCATGACCGACTACCTGCTGCATCCCGATCTCGTCGTCGAACTGTTGCGCGCCACGGACGATCCGCGGCGCAACGCCCTGGTGCGCCGCGCCCGCGAAGCATCGGACGGCTTGTGGCTCCCGGTCGCGGCCATGGGCGAGATAATCTCCCGGCTGGCCGGTTCGCTACCGGGCGACGGGACGCAATCCCGGCGCGCGGCGCGGGCACAACTCGCGGCGTTTGCCCGAGACTACACCTGGCTGGCGGCGCCGTCCGGCGACGGCGCCTTGCTTGCGCACGACGATTGGCTTGAGCGCCAGGTATACGACGGTCTCGAACGGCTCGGGCCCGGCGCGCGCGTCGTCGTTTCCCGGGATGCGCCCGAAGGCGCCGTGACCCTGGATGCGCTGCTTGCCGAGGAGGCTTCGCCAGGCAATATCCCGTTCATTGACCTGCCGTATCAACAACGCCGCATCCGCGACCGTGTCGAGCACGGTTTGCTCAAGGTGCTGGCACACGGGCGCTATATCGGCGGCCCCGAGATCGACGAGCTGGAGCAGCGTCTGGCGAAGATCGCGGGCGTGCGGCATGCCGTCGCGGTATCCAACGGCACCGACGCCTTGCTGATCGCGTTGATGGCCGCGGGGGTGAAGGCGGGAGACGAGGTGGTGACCTCGCCGTTCACCTTTGCCGCCACCGGCGAAATGATCCTGCTGCTCGGCGCGCGCCCGGTGTACGTGGATATCGATCCGCGTACCTATAACCTGGATCCGGCGCTGCTCGCGGCAGCGCTAACCGAACGTACCCGGGCAATCCTGCCGGT
>JAUIEZ010000204.1 GCA_030429665.1 Gammaproteobacteria bacterium
ATGCGCGGTGAGGGAGCCTTGCACGATCGGTCGAAGAAGCTGCTCGTAGCGAGCGCCGCGGGAGCCCTCGTACTATTTTCTCTCGGCGGCGTATCGACAATGTTCATGGACGGCTATCAACTCATTCAGGGGCCCGCACCGTCCACGGCGCAAACCCCGATGCAACAGGAGGTTGTACTTGTTCCGGGCTATTGGCTTTCGAACTTTACCCGGGTGCCGCTGCTGTGGTTCGTACCTGCCCTCGCCTACGTCGGCTTGCTCGTGGGCATTTGGAGTGCGCGTCGGGGTCTGCCACATCTCGCCTGGTGGATGGGGGCATTGGCATGGATTTCGGTGATCGGCACCGTGGGCGCGGCGATGTTTCCGTTCATGATGCCGTCGATTACCGAACCGTCTCAAAGCCTGACCGTCTGGAACGCATCGTCCAGCGAACACACCCTGCTGTGGATGCTGGGATTCTCCGTGGTATTCGTTCCTCTCATTCTCTGGTACACGAGTTGGGCGTTCTGGGTGATGCGAGGCAAGGTGTCCACGGAAAAAGTCGAATCCAACGACCACGCGTATTGAATCCGGGAGGGATTGCATGAACACACTTATCCGATTCGTACTGTACGGATTCATCGCCCTCGTTGCTATCGTCATGGCGATCATCCTCGGTGACTACGGCGCCTGGTATCTGGCCTGGGTGCTGGGTACGGTCATGCTGGTCCTGATTTCCGCCGCGGGAGCAGCGCTTCTGGACGCCCAGGAGGAGGAAAAGCGTCGCGAGTCCAACTGATCGCGTACGGATCCGCCAGTGACGAGCGTCGAGAGTTGGCTCGCCACCCAAAGGAGCCACGTTCGCGTCTCCTTGTTCACCGCCGTGGGATTGAGCTTTGGGTCCGGGCTGCTGCTGATCGTCCAGGCGTACCTCATGGCGCTGATCGTCGACTCGGTAATATTTCTCGGCGCCGACCTCGATTCGTTGTGGCCTTTTTTGTGGGGACTTCTCGCGGTCTTCGTCGTGCGCTCGACGCTCGTTTTCTTCACCGAACGAGCGGCATTCGAAACCGCGGTGACGGTCAAGACCCGCGCGCGCGAAGCGCTTTTTCGTCGACTGCAGGCACTTGGCCCACTGCACGCGAGCGACGTCGGCGCAGGTACGCTCGCGAGCTTGGTGATGGAGGGGATCGAGGCCCTGGAGGATTTCTACGCGAGATACCTGCCGGACGCCGCGCTTGCCGCGCTCGTCCCCGCTGCGTTTTTCGTGGTCGTGCTTCCGCGCGATTGGTTCTCGGCCGTCGTGTTCCTTTCCACGGCGCCGCTCATTCCGTTGTTCATGATATTGATCGGCAAGGGCGCCGAACATCTCAATCGTCGTCAATGGCGTAAGCTGGCACACCTGGGCGGACGTCTCCTGGACGCCATCCAGGGCCTGACGACGCTCAAGATCCTCAACGCGACACGACGCGAAGCCGGCGTGATCGCGCAGATTTCCGACGAGTACCGACGCAGCACCATGTCGGTGCTGCGCGTGGCCTTTCTGTCTTCCATGGTGCTCGAGTTCTTTGCCTCCGTGAGCATCGCCGTGGTGGCCGTGTTTATCGGTTTTCGCCTGGTCGGGTACCTCGAGTGGGGAACTATCGACTTCAGGACCGGTTTCTTCGTCCTGCTACTGGCTCCCGACTTCTATCGCCCCCTTCGCAACCTCGGCACCCGGTATCACGCCCGGCTGGATGCAATCGGCGCCGCCGAGGGACTGGTAAAGTACCTCGAACAGCCGACACCCGAACGCGATCGGGCGATTCACCCCATCCCCGACGGACCCGGCTTTTCCATCGATTTCGACCAGGTATCACTTTCCTACTCTTCCGGCGTCAGCTCGCTGCACATGCTAACGCTCAATGTAACACCCGGCGAACGGCTCGCGCTGGTCGGCCCTAGCGGAGCCGGAAAATCCAGCGTTTTCAATCTCCTGCTCCGATTTGCCGACCCCGAATCCGGCTCGATTCGCATCAACGGCGTGGATCTCGAGAAAATCGAGCTCGATGAGTGGCGGCGGCACATCGCTTGGATGCCGCAAAGGCCGCACATCTTCCACGGCACCTTGAGAGACAACGTGACTCTCGGCTTTTCCGACGCAAGGCAATCGGACGTCGACGACGCCATCGAGATGGCCGGCGCAAGCGAGTTCGTGAGCCGTTTGCCGGATGGTCTCGACACGGTGGTAGGGGAGCGCGGCCAAGGACTGTCGGGTGGACAGATACAAAGAATAGCGTTGGCGCGAGCATTCCTGAGAGATGCGCCGCTACTGCTCCTGGACGAAGCGACGGCGAGTCTCGACGAGGCAGCCGAGTCAGGCATCGGTGAAGCCGTGGACCGACTGGCCGATGGACGTACCGTGCTGATCATCGCCCATCGGCTGCGGACAGTCCGCAGTGCCGACCGGATCGTCGTGCTCGACAAGGGGCGCATCGTCGAATCCGGGATCCATGACAACCTGCTGCACGACAACGGCCTCTACGCCGCACTGGCGGGACACTCACGGAACCGGTCATGAAGACGCTTGGACGCCTGTTGGTGCTTGGGAAAGGCTACGCCTGGTGGATGGTGTTCGGGTTGTTTGCGTCACTCGTGACGCTCGTGGCGAATCTCGGTCTGATGGCGGTTTCCGGATGGTTTATTGCCTCTATGGCAATCGCCGGCGCTACCGGTGCGGCCATTAACTACTTTACCCCGGCGGCACTCATTCGCGCCTTCGCGATGCTTCGCACAGGCGGCCGCTACGTCGATCGCCTCGCAACCCACGAAGCAACCTTCCGTATACTCGGAGGCTTGAGGCTGTGGTTTTTCGATCACCTTGAACCGTTGGCGCCGGCACGCCTGCAGCTCGCTCGTGGGGGCGACCTGTTAAGTCGCATCCGTGCCGACATCGACTCACTGGAAAACTTCTATGCGCGGCTTCTGGTGCCGACCGCGGTCGCGATTCTCGGTATTGCCGCCACCGGACTGTTCCTGCAGTTCTACGACCCGGTCCTGGCGCTGGTTGCCGTACTCGGACTCCTGTTTGCGGGTTTTGCGGTTCCATACGCGAGTTGGCGGCTGGGAGCGAGAATCGGTGCGCGCCGAGTCGAGTACGACGCGGACCTGCGTACGGCGATCGTGGACGGCATACAGGGAATGGGAGAAATTGCGGCATTCGGTGGCGAGGCGCAAGCCCGACGTCGAATCGCCGAACTTGACGCCCGATCCGTGAACGCCCAACGTTACCTCAGCAAGGTTCGCGGGCTCTCGGAAGCGGTGAGCAGCCTTGCCGCGAATATCACCCTCTGGGTTGGGCTCCTCGTGGCCATACCGCTGGTCCGCACGGCGAGTCTCGACGGTGCGGAACTCGCCATGATCGCGCTGTTTCTGCTTGCCGCGTTCGAGTCGGTTTTCCCGCTTCCCCAAGCGTTCGCGCTTCTGGGCAGTACGCTGACCGCGGCACGCCGCCTGTTCGAGATCGTCGATTCACCACTGCCGGTGCTCGATCCGGCCAATCCGACGGTCCACGTGAGCCGTTACGACCTGGAGTTTGACGATGTCGGATTTAGCTACGCAGCCGGCGGGAACCGCGCGCTGAAGCGCCTTTCCTTCAGGGTGAATGAAGGTGAACGGATAGCGATCCTGGGTTCCTCGGGTTCCGGCAAAACCACCATCGTAAACCTGTTGTTGCGCTTCTGGGAGTACCAGGCCGGCAACATTCGACTGGGTGGATGCGAAATCCGCGACTTTCGCGCTGACGACGTTCGCTCGCGCATTGCCGTCGTATCCCAGCATAGCCATCTCTTCAATACGACGATCCGGGAAAACCTCCGCATCGCCGTGCCCGATGCGGACCAGGAAACGCTGGAGCGCGCCTGCCGCATTGCAGGAATTCATGAAACGATTACAGCGAAACCGAACGGCTACGATACCCTGGTTGGCGAAGGCGGAATTCGACTCTCGGGCGGCGAGGCTCGCCGCCTGGTCGTTGCGCGTGCCATTCTGCGGGATACGCCGGTACTGGTGCTCGATGAGCCCACCGAGGGCCTGGATTCGCCGACCGCCGCATCGCTGATGTCGATGCTCGACAAGGCAACCCGCGGACGCACCGTGTTGCTCATCACGCAC
The DNA here is from genome assembly GCA_030429665.1 of Gammaproteobacteria bacterium. GTDB lineage: Bacteria > Pseudomonadota > Gammaproteobacteria > Arenicellales > CAJQKF01 > BQJD01. Next base: position 4,132 of record JAUIEZ010000204.1, read on the forward strand.
AAGGCCGCCGATCTCGCGCACGTCGACCGGATCGTAATGCTCGAAGCGGGGACAGTGACCGACACGGGCACTCACCAGGAACTCCTCCATCGTAATCCTGCCTATGCAAGCCTGCACGATACCCTGAACACGCCGGTCCAGGCGTGAGGGCGTATCATATCGTGCCGGTAAACGCCGCTGCGTCTATAATTCTCCGTTTTCTCACCAAGGTTTCGGGCCCCGACGGCGGCGCCCGGACGGAGCGGGCAGTTGAAACAGCGCGAAATCGACGCAGCCTGGCAGGCGCCCCGACAGTGCGAGCTCTGCGGCATTCGGCATCTCGTCCTGTTTGCCGACCTCGATAGCGACGACTTCCAGCTTATCCACAAACCGATAGACGTTCTCTCCTATTCCGCGGGCGCCGTACTCTATCGGACGTCCGACGCGCCCGAATACCTGTTCACGATTCGCCAGGGATTGCTCAAGCTCGTCCAGTACCTGCCCAATGGCGGCCAACGGATCGTCCGGGTTCTCGAACAGGGTGACGTCGCCGGACTGGAACTCCTGCTCGGCCAGCCCTACCAACACGACGTCGTCGTGTTGGAGCCCACAGACGTTTGCCGCATTCCCGTCGCGGTTGTCGATCGCCTTAGCCGTGACACGCCGCGACTGCACCGGCAGCTGCTCAAACGCTGGCAGCGTGCCGTGAACGAGGCCGATGCGTGGTTGACCGATCTCTCCACCGGCTCGGCCCGGTCCCGCGTTGCACGGCTACTGCTGCGCCTTGCCGAAATCGGCTCCGCCGATCGCTTTTACCTGCCAAGCCGGGAAGACATCGGTGCAATGGTCGGCATTACGACGGAAACCGCGAGCCGCTCGATTGCCGAGTTCAAACGCGCCGGGGTGATAAGGGAGCTCGATGCGAAACACGCGGCGCTCGACGAGTTCGAGATGAAGGGTTTTTCCGAGAAATGAGCGCCTACCGAACCGTCGATCGCGCACGGGCGCAATGCGAAGCGAATTGCGGAGGGATTGACAAATATCAATGCAACGGGTTTCTATGAGAATTAGACTTGTTCTATCGACAACTCAACAGACCGATTGGTCGAGGAGCAAAACATGGAACAAGAGACAGTAATCCCCCAGTCTGCTATGCCGCGACTCAATGAACCGGCACCCGATTTCGAGGCGAATACCTCGCAGGGCCCGCGCAAGCTTTCAGACTACAAGGGCAAATGGGTGGTGCTGTTTTCCCATCCGGCGGACTTCACCCCGGTATGCACCACGGAGTTCATGGCGTTCGCCAAGCATGCCGAGGAGTTCCGGAAGCTCAATTGCGAGTTGCTGGGCCTGTCGATAGACAGTAACTACGCGCATCTCGCTTGGGTTAGAAACATCAAGGAAAAATTCGGCGTCGAGATTCCCTTCCCTATCATCGAAGACCTTTCCATGAAAGTCGCGAACGCCTACGGAATGATCCAGCCGGGCGCCTCGGACACGTCTGCCGTGCGCGCGACGTTCATTATCGATGACAAGGGGGTGCTCCGTGCCATGGTCTACTACCCGATGAGCAATGGTCGATCGATCCCGGAGTTCGTCCGGCTCGTCAAGGCGCTCCAGGTGTCTGACGCCAACGGCGTGGCGACTCCCGAGGGGTGGCAACCTGGAGACAAGGTCATCGTTCCGCCCCCGGCTACGGCGGAAGAAGCCGAAAAGCGGATGGAATCCGAGTACGAATGCACCGACTGGTATTTCTGCAAGAAAGCCGTGTAGAGGTCATCCGATTCGCGCACATCAACGGGGTTCCTACCTGGGGCCCCGTCATGCCGCGTCCCGTTCGCCTGGCCGACAAATAGGCGGCAGCTCGGTTCAGCCGCTCAGACTCATCGAGCGGCGGAAAAGTACGAGACTCCCGGCGAAAAACACCACGCCTCGGTTGACACACCCCCGCCGCTTCGGTATTCTCACTGGAGG
>JAUIEZ010000205.1 GCA_030429665.1 Gammaproteobacteria bacterium
CGCTGGTGCTCCTTAGCTGTACGGATCGACGACACCGAACGGTTTTTGCGGTGCCGGAATCATATATTTTCGTTGCTGGTACTCGACCGCCAACTCGATCACCACGTCCATCGGTTCGCGGACCACGACCGAGTCGCCCCCTTCGAGGGTGATAAACGTATCGGGTCGCGATTCGACGTAGCGAATCATGTCGGCGTTGAGCACGAACTGCTCGCCGTTTAACCGCGTCAGTTTGATCATGTTCTGCGGTCTCCTTGACCGGATTTGTCTTGACCGAAGTTAGAGGCTGGAATCACTCGATTAACGACGCAGGTTCAACAATTCGTCGAGCAACTGCTGCGCGCTGATATAGACTTTCTCGAGCATGATCCTGCGTGGTCGGTGTGTTCCGGCGCCAATCGCCGGGTTCGGGCGTCGTAGTCTATCAATCGATCCCGGGCGCCGCATTGCCGGATCGGACGCGGCTCGTTCGGCGCGGCCGCTCTTTCGGGAGATCGAAGGCTTTCCGGGCCCCGGTATTCAACGCGTGAACGTGGCGTCGGAGCGGCTGCCGTCGCGGTCGAGATCGGCCAATGGTGCCCGGGGCCGGACTCGAACCGGCACGAGGTTGCCCTCGAGGGATTTTAAGTCCCTTGCGTCTACCAATTTCGCCACCCGGGCGGTTCGAATCGACGATGTGAGCGCGCATCTTCGGTTCGCGTCGGGCGAGCATTCTAACATCGCGACAGGCGACGACGCGCCTCAGTCGCCCGTCTCCCAATACGGTACGGGGCCGAACTTGTTGGCCAGAAACTCAATCCAGACGCGCGCCTTGGGTGACAATCCCCGTCGGTGTGGATAGACGGCGTGGATGTCCGCGTCCGTCAGTGGGTATTCGTCGAGCACGGTCACCAACCGCCCCGCGGTGATGTCATCGGCCACCACCCACACGGAGACCATCGCGATGCCGACCCCGCCGATGGCCGCGTCGCGTAGTACCTCGCTGATGTCGCACACCATGCGGCCGCTCACGCGAACCGAGAACTGCCCCTTCGGCCCCTTGAAGCGCCAGCTCTGGTGAGTCGCTCGCCAGTCGTTGAACATCAGGCAGTCGTGATCGACGAGATCGTCGGGACGACTCGGCGTGCCGCGCTTGGCGATGTACTCGGGCGAGGCGCACAACACGCGACGGTTGGGGGCCAAGCGCCTGGCGACGAGCGAGGAGTCGCGCATCTCTCCGATCCGGATGGCGACGTCCACCCCCTCTTCCACGATATCCACCAGCTTGTCGGAAAGGTGCAGGTGAAGTTCGATTCCCGGATAGGTGTTGAGGAACTCAGGCACCCATGGCGAGATGTGGCTGCGTCCGAACGAGGCAGGCGCGGTGACTCTCAACACGCCGCGCGGCTCCGTTTGCCGGCCTCGCAGCGCGGCCTCGACGTCCTCCACCTGCTCGACGATGGACCTCGCCCGGTCGAGGTAGATACGTCCCTCGTCGGTTAGCGCCACCCGCCTGGTGGTACGGTTCAGCAACCGAACCCCCAGGCGGGATTCGAGCGTGGCGATCCGCTTGCTCACGACGGCCGGGGAAAGCCCCAATCGTTCCCCGGCGCGCGTCATGCTGCCAGTGTCGGCAACCGCGATGAACACGGTCATGTCCTCGGTTGCGTTCATTATTATCAAAAATTCGTAGAAGGTATTATTCTTTTACCATAATTAATAACTGTAAGGGAAAAATATAGACTGCGTCATCAATCAACCGATCCGCCCTGACGGGCAGGAGCATGACGATGACGACGCACGAACTCGAACGGTTTATGGAACGGGCCTGGAACGACCCCGCGCACCCGCCCGCGCACATACCCGTGGAGGTGACGCAATTCGCCCTGGAGCGCGCCCGCCGGGTGCGTGCCTGCGAATTGAAGCGCCTTTGGGCGCCGATTTTTCGTTTTTTTCGCGCGCCGACGCGCCGGACAGGGCAAGACGAATCCGGCGATTGCTTCGCGCAAATCGTCGCGAAGCCTTGCTGACTCGGCAACGGATGGTGGGAAAATGGAGGCTGGGGTCGGAATCGAACCGGCGTACACGGCTTTGCAGGCCGCTGCATGACCACTCTGCCACCCAGCCTGGGTGGTCGATGAAAGTGCCGACAATCGCGGCAAACGCGCGGTTTCCGGCCGGGTGCCGGGCACTGCGTCGCGGCGCCGGATTTAAGACGATGCGGACGGGATTGTCAAACCCGCGCGCCTGATGCCGGCCCTGTCCTCGATGCCGCCCGCGCGATCCGCACAAATGACTGGAAGTATTGGAAAAATGGAGCGGGAAACGAGACTCGAACTCGCGACCCCAACCTTGGCAAGGTTGTGCTCTACCAACTGAGCTATTCCCGCGTCTGGAAGGCTTTTCGGATGCGGCCGCGCCGGGGGCACGTGCGCATCGGGGATGCTGATTCTATCCGTTGCGCCTGCCCTGTCAAGCCCGCGCCGTATCAGTTGACCCTTTCCTCGACGAGCGACGGCCACGCCGCGCGCAGGTAGACGAACATGGACCACAGCGTCAGGCCCGCGGCGAGATAGAGCGCGATCTCGCCAATCTTGAAAATTGGCACGCCGAACAGCGGATCGTTGTAGAGCATGAGCGTGATGGCAAGCATCTGCGCGGTGGTCTTGATCTTGCCGATCATGCCCACGGCGACGCTGCTCCGGGCGCCGATGCCCGCCATCCATTCGCGCAGCGCCGAGATGGCGATTTCGCGACCGATGATCACGCACGTGACGATCGTGAACAGTATCTTGCTGTAGACGGCGTCGAGCACCTCGCGGTCGCTCGCCAGCAGGATCAGCGCCGTCGCGACGATCAATTTGTCGGCGACGGGGTCGAGAAACGCGCCGAACGGCGATCCCTGGTTGAGACGGCGCGCAAGGTAGCCGTCCAGCCAGTCTGTGAAGGCCGCGAACAGGAACAGGAACGTGACGATCTCGTTGGCGTTGCGCGACGGCATGAAATACACCACCACGAGCACCGGGATGATCAGCAGGCGGATCAGTGTCAGGATGTTCGGCGTGTTCAGCGGCATGTTACGGGTTCAGGGTTTGGTGGATTTTTCCCGCCAGCGTTTTGCTGATCCCGGATACCTTCATCAGTTCTTCCACGCTTGCCTGAGCGACTTCCTTCAAGCCGCCGAAATGATGCAGCAGCGCGCGCCGTTTTACCGCGCCGACGCCGGGTATCTCCTCGAGTCGCGAAGCGGTCCGTGCTTTCTGGCGCCGGGCCCGGTGCCCGGTGATGGCGAATCGGTGCGCTTCGTCGCGAATCGCCTGTACCAGGTGAGAGGCCCCGGATGCCGGATCGAGTATAGTCGGGGCACCGTGCGGCGACAAGAACAGACGCTCCTGGCCGCCGCGCCTTTCCAGTCCCTTGGCGACACCGATGACGGCGAGGTCCGACAGGCCGAGCTCGGAGGCCACCTTCAGCGCCCTGCCGAGCTGGCCTCGCCCGCCATCGATGAGGACGAGGTCGGGCAGCCGCCCTTCTCCTTCCAGTACGCGCCGGTAACGGCGCCTGAATACCTCCTCCATGGCGGCGTAATCGTCGCCGCGGGTGTCGGCGCGCACGTTGAAGCGCCGGTATTCCTTGTTCAGCGCGCCCTGTTGATCGAATACGACGCAGGCCGCCACCGTGCGCTCGCCCATGGTGTGGCTCACATCGAAGCATTCGATTCGTTCGGGTACCCGTTCGAGCTTGAGCGCCTCGGCAAGTTCGCGCAGTCGATCGAGATTACGACCGCGGTCCTCGATGTCGCGCTCGAGGTGGCTGGCGGCATTTATCCGGGTCATTTGCAGCCACTGGTTTCGGCGGCCGCGTACGCCGGATTTCACCGCCACGCGCCGTCCGACACCCTCGGCGAGGGCGTCGCCGAGATAGTCGGCGTCCTCCAGGCGCTGGTCGGTAATGATCTCCGACGGCGGAGGATGGCGTTGGTAGTGTTGAGAGATGAACGCGGAAACGATTTCCGCGCCGCGAGTCTTCGCCGGCGCGGTGTCGAGGAAGAACTGTTGGCCGAGATTTCGGCCATCCCTGACCGTGGTCAGGGCAATGCAGAATCGGCGTTCGCGTCGGGCGAGAGCGAGGATGTCCACGTCGCCTTCGAGGTGGGCGACGAACTGGCCCGCCTTGATCTTGCGAAGGCGACGAATACGGTCGCGGTAGCGCGCCGCATCCTCGTATGCCAGGCTCGCGGCGGCGTCGTTCATGCGCTGGTTGAGGTGATCGTCCAGGGTCTGGTCGTCGCCGCCCAGCAACAGCGCCGCCTGCTCGACGTCCTCCCGATAATCCTGCGCATCGATCTCGCCGGTGCACGGCGCGCTGCAGCGCCCGATCTGGAACTGCAGGCAGGGACGCGTGCGATTCCTGAACACGCTGTCCTCGCACTGGCGCAGCGGTATGATCTTGTGAATCTGCGCGAGTACCTCGCGTACGGCGCCGGCGTTCGCGTAGGGGCCGAAGTATCTGCCGGCGGCGCGCGTGGATCCGCGATAGAACAGCAGGCGCGGATATGCCTCGTCGGTCAACCGGATGTACGGGTAGCTCTTGTCGTCGCGCATCATCACGTTGTAGCGCGGCTTGAGCGACTGGATCAGGTTGTACTCGAGCAGCAGGGCCTCGTTGTCGCTACGCGTGATGTGGGTTTCCACGCGCGAGACGTGAGACACCATGGCGCGGGTCTTGGCGTCGGTGATCGAACTGCGAAAATAGCTGGAAACGCGCTTTTTCAGGTCGCGCGCCTTGCCGACGTACAGGCACTTGCCGGCGGCGTCGTACATCACGTACACCCCCGGACGCTCCGGCACGGTCGAGATAAACTGCCGGGCGTCGAACGACCCTTCGTCAGTCACGCTCAAGCCTCCATCAAATCGCGCACGATGTCGAACACGGATTCGAACATGGCAGTCGTCAGCCGCCCTGTCTGGGTGTTGTAGCGGCTGCAATGGTAGCTGCTGACCAGGTGTAACCCGTTCCCGAGTTCGTGGCGAGCGCCGTGTCCGAACGGATAGCGGGAAGGCTTCTCGCCGAGGCAGCGCAGGACGGCCCCGTGCGCGAGGCCGCCGAGGGCGAGAATGACCGATCCACTCTCGAGCGCGTCGATCTCGCGTGCGAGAAACGGCTGGCAGTTCCGGACCTCGGCGGTCGTGGGTTTGTTCTCCGGCGGCAGGCACTTGACCGCGTTGGTGATGCGGCACCCGGTCAATCGCAGGTCGTCGTCTCGCGAAAGCGAATCCTGCGCGCTGGCGTATCCGAACCGGTACAGCGTGCGGTACAGGAGAATACCGGCATGGTCCCCCGTGAACGGGCGGCCGCTTGCGTTTGCGCCGTGCTTGCCGGGTGCCAGTCCCACGATCAACAGCCGGGCCCGCTCGTCGCCGAACGGCGGTACCGGCCGGCAATGGTAGTCCGGATGCGCGGTGTGTACGTCGTCGAGAAACCGCGAAAGGCGTGGGCAGCGACGACAACCGGCATCGTACCAGCCGGCGGCGGAAAAGCGTTGTTCCATGGGCGTCAAGGTACTCAAAATCTTTGCATGCCGCTATAGGGGGTTATCCGTGAAACTGCTAAAATACAGCGCTTTTTTCAACCTGGGCCCAATTTGCCATGAAAATTTCCGCCTCCGAGGTGCGCGTCGGCAATCTCATCGAGTACCAGAACAAGCTGTGGCGGGTTCTCAAGAAGAACCATGTCAAGCCCGGCAAGGGCGGCGCATTCGCCCAGCTCGAACTCAAGGAGATCAGCCAGGGCACCAAGCTCAACGAGCGCTTTCGATCGGAGGACAAGCTGGAGAAGGCGCATGTCGAGGTGCGGCCGATGCAGTACCTTTACCAGGACGGCGACGCGCTCGTCTTCATGGACCTCGAAACCTACGAGCAGCTCAGCTTGCCGGCCGAAGACCTCCAGGAACAGATAGGCTATCTCCTGCCCAACACCGAGGTGCAGATCAACTTCCACAACGACAACCCGATCGGCTTCGAACT
>JAUIEZ010000206.1 GCA_030429665.1 Gammaproteobacteria bacterium
CAGACGCTTGGCGATGTAGATCAGCACGTCGCCTCCTCGCGCGTCTCGCGAGCGCGGCCCGCGCGCAACCCGCGCGGGCCCGCCGCCGGGATCTTGATCACGCCGGCAACATTACGCCTGCTCGAATCGCCGGTAGTTCAATTCGCCGGACGGGGCCGCGTTGACGACGATACTCGATCGATGCGCGAACGTCTCCGGCTCGTGGTTGATCCACACGTAGGCACCGGTGGCTTCCATGATCTCTTGCATGCGCACGTAGATCTCGTGGCGCTTGTCCGGATCGGTTTCCTCGATGCCCTGCCGGTAGAGTTCGTCGTACTCGGGATCGGTCCAACGCTCCCAGTTCCATACCCCGACCTGGTCGGAGACGAACCACTGGGTCGCCTCGTAGGGATCGGGCGTGGTACCGAAGCGCATGAGCCACAATTGCAGATCCTTCCACGTATCGCCCTTGCTCTCCTGTCCCATCTCCCAGTACGGTCCACTGTCCAGCGGCATGACGGTAATCGTGATGCCGATGGCGGCCAGGTTGGCCTGGATGATCTGTGCCGCGAGCATGCGCTCCTGGTTGTTCAGCGTGCGCAGCGACAGCTCCAGGTTGCCGACCCCGGCCTCGGCCATGAGCTCGCGCGCCTTCGCTGGATCGTACCGATAGTATGTCGTCTCTTGACGCTGGCCGATCAGACCGGGACAGATGATGCCGTTGGACCTGGCCGTGGTGCCCGAGTAGGCGCCCTGCAGGATGGAGTCCACGTCCACCGCGTGCTGGATCGCCTGGCGCACTAACTTGTTCTGCAGCTTGGGGTGCTCGGTGTTCATGCCGAGCCACATGTACTGTAACTCGCCGGCCACGGTAACGTCGGCGTTTTCAGGCATGTTCTCGCTGTAGCGTGCCAGCGTGTCGGCGCCGATCTCGGTGCAGTCGAGTTCTCCCGCCTCGAACGCCAGTTCCGCGGCCTTGACCTCGCTAATGATGTTGCACTCGACACGCTCGAACACAGGCCTCGGCCCCATCCAGTTGGGATCCGGCGTGAACACGGCGCGCTGACCCGGCGTCTGCTCATAAACGTAGGGACCGCAGGTGGCCGGAAACTCGGTGGTGAACTGGCCGCCGGCATCCTTGACCGCCTGCTCGCACAACACCGCGCCCGGGCCGTGACAGAGCGTGGTCATGATGAACGGCGCGAAGGGCTTGCCGAGCACGATGGTACCGGTGCGATCGCCCGTCACCTCGACGTGGTCGAGCGCTTCGAAGTAGCCGCTCCAGTCGGTTTCCTTCATGCGCTCGTAGGAGAACTTCACGTCGGAGGCTTTCACCGGCCCGTAGTCGCCGCTCCATGTGAGGTCCGGCGCCAACTCGAAGTCGATGTGGGTGGGATCGCGCTGCTCGAGTCTGGTCACGAAATAAGTCGGGCGCCAGCTGAAGGTGCCGTCCACTTCCTCGTAGTCGGCAAGAAACGGCAGACACTGTTTCTGGGTTTCGATCTCGGTGCCGCCGGACATGTAGCCGGGGTCGAGGATATTGTTGTCACCGTCGAATCGCAGTCGCAGGGTGCCGCCCTGCGCCCGGACCGGCAACGGCATGCCGGGAAACAGGCCGATAGCCCCGACCGCGGCGGTCGACGCGAGGAAATGACGGCGCGTAATGTTCAATCGTCTCATGGGTGATGCCTCCTCTATGCGTTCTCGTTTGGTCCGAGTGACTGGCATGACGTCTCGCCGCGCGCGGCGACCGCTTTTCGGCGGAAGCCGCCCGGAAATTCGCATGCCATTAGAAAAAGCCGACATGGGCTTTTCAATTTCGCGCGAGAACCTTTTTGATGCATTTCGCGCTTCAAGTCGCGAATCACACGTGGTCCCGTGGAATTCGTTCGCGCCAGCTCGCCTCGTGCGCCAATTCGTCTCCCTCGTAGGCTTCCAGGCGTGCCTCGATCACGAAGTCGTCAGCATCCGCACTAAGCTGCGTGCGCGTAACGGTGCGGATACTCCAATCGTCCCGGCTCATGGCGTGCTCCCATGTTACCTCGCCCGTCGCCGTGGTCGGGTCGTCGCCCGCCACGCGGTATGATTCGTATCCTTGGTTGTGTACCGTCAGGTCGTTCGACTTGATCCTGAAGGTGCCGCTGCCATCGCCCACTTCGAGGCACACTGCGCCCCGGTGAACCTCGTGTATCACGCGCCAGCGCTCGTCCGGTGCCCTGATCGTCTCGATGTCCAGCGGTGGCGCTCCTTCCGGCTCAGCAAAAGGCGCCAGTTCCCGGTCTTCCCGCGTCGATTGCCTTACCGGCAGTTCGAGTATGCACCCTGCCGTGAACAGGGTCATCGTCACCGCCCGGGGCGACGGCCAGGTCATCGGAAAATAACTCGTCGACAAAGCCAACCTGATGCGATGACCCGACTCGAAACGCGTTGCCACCGGTTTGAACGGCACGAAGACGGTGACCGGTTCGCCGGGCACCAGCGGCGTGGGCGAGGCGTGACTGTCCCGGTGAGCCAGGTTGAGTATGCCGAACGCCACGCGGGATGCTGCTCCGTCCGGCGCGACATCCACCAGGCGCGCGGCCACCTGGGCGAGCGGTTGGTCGACCGCGAGATGCAACGTCAATCGCGCGTCGCCGGCGATATCCACCGGCTCGTCGAGAACGGGCGACTCGAAGCACAGGCTGCCGGCATCGTCGGCGCGCTGGTCGGCTGGCTGGTCGCCGCGCTGGGCGTAGGAGCACCATTTGCCAGCCCCCATACCCACCCACAGCGGCGAGCGGTGTTCGAAAACCGCCGGTTCGACGGCACCGGTCCCGCGCAGGGCGCCGCCGGCGCCAAGCAGCCATGGCCTGCGGGTGACATTGGGCGAAGGCCAGGACGGTTCGGCGACCCAGTGGCCGCTGCGCGATTCGTACCAGGGCGCCGGCGGGTCACCGTGTTGCATGAAAAGTCGCAGCATGGGCTCGTCCATGATGCCGGTATCGCGGCCTTTCAGCCAGTGGTCCCACCAACGCAGGGATTCCTGCAGGAAGCCGATCGCGGGACCCGGGGCGCCGAGGTGCGGGTACTTGTGCGACCACGGACCGACCAACCCCTTTCGCGGTCCGGAAAGGTTCTCCATCAGCCGAAAAACCGTGCGGCAGTAGCCATCGGCCCAGCCCGATACCGCGTACACCGGAACCTTGACCTTCGAGTAGTCCTCGCACACCGAACCGTGCTCCCAGAAGGCGTCGCGGCGCTGGTGCGCGAGCCAGTTCTTGAGCCACAAACCGCTCTTCTCGAGCCGCTCCTGCCACATGGCGCGCCAGCTATCCGGCCGATGGCGCGGATCGGGTGGCAGCGTGTTGCGGCCGAACATGATGGACGCCCAGGAGAGCTGCTCGGCGAGGAGGCAACCGCCCATGTAGTGCACGTCGTCCGCGTAGCGATCGTCGGTGGAGCATATCGAGATGACCGCCTTTAGTGCCGGCGGCTGCAGCGCCGCGACCTGAAGGCCGTTGAAGCCGCCCCAGGAAATGCCCACCATGCCCACCGCGCCGTCGCACCAGGGCTGCTTCGAGATCCATTCGATGGCATGGCGACCGTCGTCGAGCTCTATCGGCAGGTACTCGTCTAACATCAGGCCTTCCGAGTCGCCGGCGCCGCGCAGGTCCAGGCGCACCACCGCGTAACCGTGACCGGCGAGGTACGGATGCATGGACGCGTCGCGCTCGGCCGTAAGGTCGTTCTTACGGTAGGGAATATATTCGAGGATGGCCGGTACCGGGTCCGACTCGGCGTCTTCCGGCAACCAGATGCGTGCCGCCAGACGGCAACCATCCGGCATCGGCACCAGGACGTGCTCGAACTCGCGCACGCGGCGGGGGAAGGGCGAGATGTGCTTCATGGACAATTGTATTCAATTCCGTTCCCGGGACGCCGAAAATGTCGGCCAGCGAGGCGGGATGAATCAATTTCGCAACCATTCGCGACTTGACACCGATTCAGAATCAATGTGCGATAGGCGCATGGAAGCCAACCTGCCTCGAAACCTGGGAACGCTCTGCAGTTATTACACTTCGATTGCCGAGGTGTGCCGCAAGCTGGCCATCAACCGCCAGCAGTTCAACAAGTACCTGTGCGGTCAGTCCCGCCCGTCGCGACACAACATGCGCCGAATCTGCGACTTCTTCGGCGTGACCGAGTCGGAGATCCTGCTGGAGCCGGATCGCTTCGAGGAAATCGTCGGGCTGCGACGGCGGCCGGTTACGGACGAGCGCCTGAAACAGCCCCTTTTGCACCTTGAGAACCTCTACGCCGCAAGCGGCAACCTGTCGCGCTACGAGGGATTCTACTTCCGCTATTTCTACTCGTTCGGGCACTCCGGACGAATCATCAAGTCGCTGTGCGTTATTTCCGAGCAGGACGGCAAGCACTACTGGAAGAACGTCGAGCGCATTCGACAGGGCGACGGCGATACGCCCGCCACCATCAACAAGTACGTCGGCGTGGTGTTCCTGATTGCCGACCGCATCTTCATTATCGAGTACGAAACACTGCTCACCAAGACCATCACCCAGGTCACGCTGTATCCAAGCTACCGCAGCCGGGTGGACCGGCTGGTCGGCATCCAGACCGGCGGCCCCATACGCCGCGGCCGTAAACCCGGCGCCTCACGCGTGCTGCTGGAGTACCTGGGACGCAACGTCAACATCCGCAAGGCGCTCGGTCAGTGCGGGCTGTTCGACGCGAACGACACGCGCCTGCCGGCCGACGTGGAGGAAATGATCCGCAATGACATTCCCGAGGGACGATTCGTCCTGGAAGTCGACGAAACCTGAACACGGTCGACTGACGAAGAGCATGAACGGCCTGCGGACGACTGCCCTGCGATTCTTCGGGATCCGCGCCGCGTTGGTGACGGCCCTCCTGTCGTACGCCGTCGGCACGAACGCCGACGGGGAGGTTGTCGTGGAACTGAACAAACTCGAAACCGCCGAGGACGCCTGCCGCGCTTTCATGGTGCTCGAGAACGGCTCCGCGGCCAGCTTCTCGACGCTGAAGCTCGACCTCGTGGTGTTCGACCCGGCCGGCATCGTCGCCAGGCGCATTGCCGTCGAGACCGCGCCGCTGCCGGCGGGCAAGACCATGCTCAAGGTGTTCCCTATCGACGGAATCGACTGCGCCTCGATCTCGCGCGTGCTTCTCAATGACGTTCTCGCCTGCGGCGACGCTTCAGGTCCGCGCCTGGACTGCCTGGCGGCGCTTTCCACCCGCGCGAAGCCGGGGCTGTCGTTCATCAAGTAGCGGGAGGCACCCGCAACACGCCGAACTTGCGGTAGAATCGAGTGATTCACGGCCCAGCGCGCCGCCGCGAAACCACCTCGCGATCGCCAAAGACACGGAGCCCGTTCATGACCGTCGACCGAGTTCTCACCCGACTGTTCCTCGCTGCCCTGCTCGGCGCCGGCGCACTTCCGACCGCCCAGGCGTTGGGACCGCTTGATGCCGAGGTCGGCCTCACCTGGTGGGCCCACGATATCGACGACGATAACGTCGGCGACACCGATGCCGACGGCACCGGCGCCTACGCCGAACTGTGGTGGGCGGACGGCTGGGGCTTGACCGGCGACTACGTGGAATCCGATCCCGATCGGGGCGGCTTCGCCGACGGCTCGGCTTTCTCCGTGGATATCAAGCGCCGGATATTCTCGCCGACGGACAACAACTTCATCGCCCTGGGCGCAGGCTGGCAGGATTCGGAGCTGATCACCGGCGGTTCGGCCGAAGGCGTGCGCCTGACACTGGACGGTCGCGTCGGCCTTGGCGTGTTGTACGTCTACGGTCACGGCGCCTGGATGCCGGATCTCGGCGACGCCGGCCTGCTGCGTGACATGGAAGGCACCGAGTACCAGGTCGGCGTTTCCCTGACGCCCTTCCCGTTCCTCAACCTGCGACTCGGCTATCGCGTCTTCGAACTCGACTTCAACGGCGGGTCG
>JAUIEZ010000034.1 GCA_030429665.1 Gammaproteobacteria bacterium
CGAGATTGCCCGAGACGCTGGTCGCCGGCGGTGAATCGCTCGACCGAATCATCGACGAGACCCGGGCGCTGCGACGGCAGCTCGTCGAACGCATGCAGGCCGGCCGCGACCGGCTGCTCGAGTCCCATTCCTGCAGGCCCGGGCAGGCCGATCGGCTAGTCGAGACTGCGCGTCAGACGGACCAGGAAAACTCGGTTCGTTCCTTCGTCGAACAAGCGGCGGCGTGTTACGACATCGCCGTGGACCCTTATCGCGGGAACAGCGTGCTGCTGGTGCCCGGCGAGCGGCTGCTGACGCCGATTCCCGGACTGCCCGAGCGCGGCCTGGCGGCTACTTTCGACCGCAACACGGCGCTGGAAAACGAGGACCTGGCGTTCCTGACCTGGGAACACCCACTGGTAACGGCGATCGCGGATCTCGTGCTCAATACCGAGCGCGGCAACGCATCGATCTGCGGCATTCGTCACGCGGCCCTGCCGCGCGGTCGTCTCGCCGTCCAGTGCGTGTTCGTCATCGAGGCTCCGGTATTCTCGTACCCTCAACTGACGCAGTATCTGCCGCCGATGCTGGTCGTGCACATTTATGACGAGAACGGTTCCCGGCTCGACCCGGAACTGGATCACGAGACGATCAGTTCACGCTGGGTGCCGCTCAAGTACAAGGCGGCTCGCCAGATCGTCGGCCTGAAACGCGAGGCGCTCAGGGATCTGCTGGGCGTCGCCGGCAACGACGTCAACGAACGGGCGCACATGCTCCTGCGTGGGCACGGACGGGCAGGCGTGGAACGACTCGAAGACGAACTGTCGCGCCTGCGGCATCTTGCCGAGGTCAATCCCGCGGTGCGTCGCGATGAAATCGAACAGCTGACGCGCCTGGTTGACGCCGCGCGCTCATCGCTGAGCCAACCCCGCGTGCGACTCGACGCGGTGCGGGTTCTCGTCGGATTGTAGTGAGGGTTGCCGTCAGTTGAGCTCGGCGCCGCTGACGTCGTCCCCGAACCACACGTTGTCGGCGCCGATCCAGTGTGCCGTGTCGGACGCCAGGAACTCGTCCACCGACAGGAAGTGCTGGCTATCCCACGACAGGTTCAGTCCCACCATTCCGTTCACCACGTTCAACGACGCCGCGCGCAGGTACAGGTAGGGATCGCTCGTGCGCAGGACGTGGAACGCGTCGAGCACGCGATCGAGCTGCTCGGTGTTCACGCATGACGCCTCCACCGGCGGCGCGAGGTTGTACGCCAGGCAAATGGACGGCTGCAGGATTTCCTCCAGCACGTGGACCCGGTAGCGCATCGGGTCATCGGCGCACCACAGCGTCGCCCGTGAACTGGAGAAGTGCAACTTGAAATGAAAAACGCCACGGTGCGCGACTAGGTCGTGAATGATCACCTTGAGGTCGTCGAACTGCCGCTCCATGTCGCTGACGTTTCGCTCCTGGTGATACATCAGGTCGCGAATCGACGGGTCGCCGGCAATGCGCTTCCAGTGATTCATCTGCGGGACGTCCGGGCTGATCAACGGCAGGTTGCGCAGCAGGAAGTCGGCGCAGAGGTATCCCAGCAATGCGCCGCCGCGCGCATTGATCCGGTGCACCGCGGTGATGCCGATGGCGTTTTCCGGGCGGCTGATGTAGACATCGGACATAAAAATGGGTTGGCGATGTTCGCGCGCCAACTTGAACCATCCGCGCTCGGACAAGTCCTGGCCGAAGAAACCCCCGTCTGTCGATTCGCGGCCCACGTTGGCGCTCATCTGTATGCCGAACGGATTCACCACGTAGACCAGCGCGCAGGATTGCAGCCGCTGAATTCCCGAGGACAACGCGTGGTTCAGGCGCATCGGCTGGTCGAAGACTTCGCCGCACAGGTCGGCAATCGTCGCGAGGGGATCGCGGAGCGCATAGCTTAGCGCGCTGAGCCGCAGGTCGATGACCTTGGACAGGTCGCTCTTATTCATTTCGCCGCTCACTTTCGCAGTCGGGAAGGTTGGTCCGTCTCGACTGAACCGTCTAGCATGAATCGTGCCATCCTCGCGTCGTTCCCGGTTCTTGCGAACTTTCGTCGCTTCGCGGGCTCTTCGCGGCTGCGAACGTGCACCAGCGGCGTGCGAAGCGACGCATCGTTGCACCGTCGATGTACCCTGTCGTTTGGCGACCGCTCGGCCCTCGATTCACTGCGGGTCGGCGCCAGAACCAGCCTGTCGAGTGAAGGTGTACTCGCTGCCGGCACGCTTGACGTGAATCCGCACGCGCTCGAAGACGAACGCCTCGCCGTCTTCGAGTTCGCGCAGTTCGCCGCCGACCACGACGAAGCCCTCCCGGACGACGCCACAGTGAACGACTCCCAGCTTGTCGTGAAATTTCGGTGCCAGTGTGATGGTTTCCTCGGACATGCGGGCGTCCCCCTTCGGCGTTCTCGGTGAGTACGGTGAGAATGATAACCCGGCAGCGACAGGCAAGGCGCCGGAAGTTTCTCGCCATGGGTTATGATGTCGTGCCAGTCTCCCTCGTATCGAACCATGCCGTACCGGACGCGCCGACCATGACCGACCGCTATCGCCTGGTCATAGGCAACAAGAATTACTCTTCCTGGTCGATGCGTGCCTGGGTGCTGATGCGCCATGCCGGCATCGCATTCGAAGAGACGCTGGTGCCGTTGTATCGCGACGACACCGGCGAGCGACTGGCCGCCTACGGGTCGGCGCCCCCGCGCGTGCCCATTCTTCTTCATGGCGATCTCGTCGTGTGGGACTCGACGGCGATCGTCGAGTATCTGAACGAGCGGCACCCGGAAGCCGGCCTGCTGCCGGAGGAATCCGGCGCCCGCGCCATGGCGCGCAGCATCTGCGCCGAGATGCACTCGAGTTTCGTCGCATTGCGGGAGGCGGTCCCCATGAACATCCGGCAGAGGCGTCGGCGCCCGCTGACCCCGGCGGTGGAGGCCGACATCGCCCGCATCGAATCGGTGTGGCGCAGCTGCCTGGCGTCGAGCGGCGGCCCCTTCCTGTTCGGCGGGTTTACCGTGGCCGATGCTTTCTACGCGCCGGTCGTGATGCGTTTGCGTACACTCGAACACCCGTTGACCGGCGGCCTGCAGGAATATGCGAGGAATATCGTCGGCAACGCCGCGGTCGATGCCTGGTGCCGCGCCGCCGCCGACGAACCGTGGATTATCGACGACTCGGAGTAGGCGGTTCGTCCGGGTTCGGCGCCGGCTCGTCGAACTGTGCCGCCTCGTAGGCGAGCAGGCGCTGCCAGTCGTCCGCGTAGTGCCTGCGGATCGCCTCCATGGTGCCGGACGGTGTCAGCGATTCTCTCGCTGCCGGGTTGTCCGGCATCAATCCCGCGGCAAGCAGAAGAAGATAGCTTCGGTACAGGGACAACCGGCGGCTCTTTCGGGTCTTGCCCCGGAGCGACGACATGTCCTCGGGGTCGGGCAGGCGCAGCCGTTGATTCAGCCGTCGAAGATTGAGCAACCGGTCGACGCCATAGGACTGGTGCACGGGACTGGTTCCCAACCGCGCGGGATCGATGCGCGCGCCGAGGTGCTCGCACAGCCGCCGATTGAAATCGGCCGGGTCGCGACGCATGCGGTCGTACGTGAGCACGAAAGGCGCACGGCCGAAATAGCCCTCGATCCGATCGATCATGTCCATGTAATAGAGCTGGTCGCGTTTCCAGATACCATGGTCGCCGACGATGTCCAGGTAGGCGTCCAGCGGCCGATACCCGCCGTTCTTGACGTAGCGGCGGTAATGCGAAGCGATCCACTCATCGTGGCGGCGAAAAAATATCAATACGCGGGCGTCGGGATAGATCGACGATATTTCCTTCAAACGCCGGTCGAGATACTTGCCGCATTCGCGCGAGAGCAGGTATCGCGAGTGCGCGCGGCGCGCGATCACCCGCGGGTGCGTGCGAAACCGGTTACGGTGGATGTAGCAGATGCCGTCGAGCGCTGGGAAGACGCGTTTTTGCAGGTAAGTCGATGCAACTTTCCCCAGGCCTGCGTGGTAGAAAACCAGCGGTTCTTGTGCGGCGTCTGCGGACATCGGCGGGGATCGGTGGACGGGGCGCGCATGATACGAAATGCGTCGCCACCGTGTCCATGCGAGCAGGCCCGGTTTTTCGATCCGGACCGGGCCTCACTTCGAACCGGGATGCGTGACCGGAAAGGCGTCGTGCCGGTTCAATGACAGCGAGTCCCGACGCCGCCCATGACGGAATGGGACCGGAAACCGCCGCCCACTGGCGATCGGCACAGGCGTGCTATGGCTTCAGGTCCATGTCGAGGTGGATGTAGTCGCCCCGGTACAGGACGTCCGCGACATAAATCACCGTGTCTTCCGGTGTGCAAATCACGCGCCGGACCTCGGCCATGGGTTCGCCGACCGGTATATCGAGCAGCGACGCCACCTCGACGTCAGCCTTCGATATGTGCATGGTTTGGCGTGCGCGGCCGATTCGAAGGCCCGGCAGCGAGAAGAGGACCGGCAATACCACCTGGGTGCGAAACGCGTCCTGCGCGCGGCGGAAGATCGAGTTCTCGATGTACATCGAGTTGACACAGTACTTGATGCCGTCGCGGGCATGCACGCGGCGCATGTGGAAATAGCTGGGCGCGGCGGCGCCGTCGTCGTCTCCAAGCAGGGGCGAGGCATTGGACTCCACGAGGTTGGTCAGTACCGGCTTGTCGTTGCGGTACATCTCGACCAAACCGGCGAGCGTCGTGTGTACGCGCAACTGGCGATGGGCGCGCGCGTGTTCGTGCACGACGGTTCCGCGGCCGCGCTGGGGAGACACCAGCCCCTCGTCATGCAGCAGACGAATGGCCTGTCGTACGGTGACGCGCGCCACCGAGAACTCGGCCATGAGCATCTCGATGGAGGGCAGCATGTCGCCGGGCCGCCAAGTGCCGCGATCGATGCGCTGGCGAAATATGTCTGCCAGTTGCAGGTATCGTGGTACGCGGCTGGCGCCGAACACGGGGTGTGCATCCTTTTTTCGCGTGGCGGCCATGTTCCGATCCGGCGTCAGTACCTTCGTTTGTGCAGGTTGCGTGAAACGTCCCTACTATAGTACATTTATTCAAACAGCCTAAAAAAGAGACTTTTGGGTCTTTTTCGACGATTCATCGCTATTCGTCAACCCACCGGAGGAGTCATTACATGTCCCACAAGCCGAATTCGTCCGGCCGCGCGCGGTCCGGTCTCGTCACACGTCGCGACATTCTCAAAACCACCCTCGCCGGGGCCACGTCGCTGGCCGCGCCGGGCCTGATGATCGGCCGCGCACACGCCGCCGGGGAGTACATGGATCTCGCCTCATTCCAGGGCGCCGGAATCAACTGGCGCATGGCGGAGGGGGAGAAGATCACGATTGCGGTCATTCCGGCCGGGTACTTCAACAACCTGGAAACGGTGTTGCCGGACTTCGTTACGTTGACCGGCGTCGAGGCGCGCCTCGAGATGATTCCGCCGGGCCAGATCCGTCAAAAGGCGGTGCTCGACCTGTCGAGCAAGACCGGGACCTATGCCTCCCACGCCGCCGACCCGATGTACTACGAGCTGTACGTGGCCAACGGCTGGATCGATCCCCTCGACGACTACCTCGGCGACGACAAGCTGACCGACGCGGCGTGGTTCGACTACGAGGACATCCAACCCGGTCATCGTGGCGCCACTTCGGTGGACGGCCGTCCGTACGGCATTCCCTACGACGGCGAGGCCACGATCCAGATCTACCGCAAGGACGTCTACGACGCCAAGGGGATCGCGCCGGCCGAGACGCTGGACGAATACCGGGCGAACGCCGAAGCGGTTCACGATCCGGATAACCGGCTTTGGGGGTGCGCCCTGCGAGGGTTTCGTGGCGCCGGCCAGAACATGTACATCTACCCGTCGATTTTCCGATCCTTCGGCGGTGAGTGGTTCGACGGAGAGCGTGTCGTCGTCGACTCGCCCGAAGCATTGGCGGCGCTGGAGTACTACGTATCGCTGCTAAATGCCTACGCACCCGCGGGCGTGGAGAACTGGAACTGGCCCGATATCGCCGATGCCTTCAGCCAGGGCACTTTAGGTTCCTACATCGATGCGCACGGCAGTGCCGCGGTGGTTGCCAACCCGGAGAAGTCCAAGGTGGTCGGCAACATCGGCTTCGCGCGCTGGCCCAAGGGGCCATCCGGCAAGCGCGTCACCTCGATCTGGAACTGGAGTTTCCCGATCAACGGCGCGCTCTCGGAGAAACAGAAGCAGGCCACCTGGTTGTTCGCGCAATGGGCCGGCTCGAAGGAGGTGCAGGTGGCCACCACCTACAACTACCCGGGAGCCTACAAGCGCACCGGCGCGAACCGCGCCTCGCTGTGGAAGGACGCGAAATTTCTCGAACTGATGAGCGGATTCGGTCACAACTACGTGGAGGCGGCCACCGAGTCGTTCGCCAACGATACCGATCCCGACTGGCGTCCGCGCCTGCCCCAGTGGCCGGCGGTGGGAGATACCATGGCCACCGCCATCCAGTCGGCGCTGGTCGGACAGGCGACGCCCGCTGCCGCGCTCAAGGACGCGCAGGAGAAAATCGACAAGATTCTCAAGGGCTGACCGTCTGTCGCGTTCGGAGATCTGACCCGTGGAATTTTCGTATGAGAATCCCCTGGCGGTGGCGGGTCGCTGCTAGGATGCAAGGCAGAGTGAATCGGGAAGGCGGCGTGCACCAGGGCGAAACACGTTTTGCCCTGGTGCTCACCGCTCCCGGCATCCTGGTCCTGCTGGTGACCACGACGTTTCCGCTTGCCTACCTGGTCTGGAGTTCCTTCCAGACCATCAACCTGGCGATGCCGTTCCTGGACGGATTCGCCGGCGTGCAGAACTACGTCGACATGTGGTACGACGCGCGCTTCTGGCACGCCCTGGGCCTGACCGGGATCTACACCGTGTCCAGCGTGACGCTACAGGTGGCGATCGGGCTGGGGCTGGCGTTGATGGTCATGCAGATTCCCGCGGGACAGTGGATCTTCCGCATCGTGGCCATCCTGCCGATCGTGCTTGCGCCGGTGGTGGTGGGACTGTTCTGGCGGACCCTGATGCTGGCGCCCAACTTCGGCATGATCGATTTCCTCGTGCAGTGGCTGGGTTTCGAGCAGATCAACTGGCTGGGCGCCCCGACGCCGGCGTTGATCTCGGTCATCGTCATCCATACGTGGCAGTGGACGCCGTTCGCCTTCCTGGTCTTCCTCGCCAGTCTGGCCTCGCTGCCGGGCGACGTGTACGAGGCGGCGCGCATCGATCGCGCAAACGCGCTGCAGCGTTTTTGGCACATCACGCTGCCGCTGCTTCGGCCGGCTATCGTCATCGTCATCATCATGCGTGCGATGATCTCCCTGCACGCGTTCGCCGCCATCTTCGCTGCCACCGGCGGCGGGCCCGGCACGGCCTCGGAGATTCTCAACCTGTATGCGTTCAAGACGTCGTTCGTGGAACTCAATTTCGGTTACGGCTCGGCGCTGGCGGTCGCCTTGCTCGTGATCACGATGGCCGTGTCCGGCATCCTGTTCTACGTACGCACGCCGCGACGCCGGGAGGCGAGCGCATGAGCCTGCACAGGCGAGCCGCGACCCGGCGCAAGGTCGTGCTCATGGCGGTGGCCGCGGCGTTGCTGCTGGTGTGGGTATTCCCGCTCATCTGGGCGGTCATCGTTTCCTTCAAGTCGGAAAGCGACGTGCTGGCCTATCCGCCAACGGTGTTTTTCGAGCCGATCGGTCGGAACTACGAGGACGCGCTGTTCGGCGATTTCTCCATTCTCGACAGCCTGGCGACCAGCGCCATCGTATCGGTATCGACCACCGTGCTGACCATCGTCCTGGCGGTGCCCGCCGCCTACGCCTTCGCGCGATTGAAACTGCCGGCGAAGAAATCGATCGGTTTCTATACCCTGGCGACGCAAATGGTGCCGCCGGTGGGGCTGGTCATCCCGTATTTTCTCATTCTCAACAAGGTCAGCATGCTGGACACTTACACCGGCATGATCATCGTCTACCTGACGTTTTCCCTGCCGTTCGCCATCTGGCTGATGGTTTCCTACATGGAGGACATTCCCTTCGAAATGGAGGAAGCCGCCTTCCTCGACAAGGCGACCCGATGGCAGACGTTGTGGCACATCATCATTCCCCAGGTGCGCGGGGGCATCGCGGTGACGGTGATCTTCGTGTTCCTCAATGCGTGGAACGAGTTCCTGTTCGCGGTGCAACTCGGCGGCAACACGGTGCGGCCGGTGACGGTCGCCATGTACAACTTCGTGTCGGTGGAGCAGACGTTGTGGGCCAAGCTGTCGGCCGCGGCGTTGATCGCCATGTTGCCGGTGGTGATCATCGGCATCGCGGCGCAGAAACAGATCGTGAAGGGTCTGACCATCGGCGCGGTGAAGGGCGGCGGGCGCAGGTAGCGTTCCGGCGCGAGCAACGATCTGACGGGACAGGAATCTGATGTCGAAAGGCAGGGTCAATCTAAAGGGCATATACAAGCGCTTCGGCAATTTCGTTGCCCTCAAGCACATCGACCTGGATATCAAGCCGGTCGAATTCTTCGCCCTGCTCGGACCGTCGGGCTCGGGAAAGACGACTACGCTGCGCATGCTCGCCGGACTCGAGCCGCCGGACGAGGGCGTCTTCGCGGTCGACGGCGAGGACGTGACCTACGCGCCTCCCGGCAAGCGCGACATCGCCATGGTATTCCAGAACTACGCGTTGTACCCGCACATGACGGTACGCGACAACATCGCCTTCCCACTGAAGATGGACAAGGTGCCGGCTGCCGAGATCGAGCCCGCGGTGGTGCGAGCTGCCGAGCGCGTGCACATCGAGCACCTGCTGCACCGTCGCCCCGGGCAGCTTTCGGGCGGACAGCAGCAACGCTGTGCCCTGGCCCGTGCCATCGTGCGCCAGCCGAAGTTGTTCCTGCTCGACGAACCGTTGTCCAATCTCGACGCCCAGCTCAGGCTGCAAACGCGCGTCGAGCTCAAGAAGTTGCAGCGCAGTCTCAACGTGACTTCCATCTACGTCACCCACGACCAGGAGGAGGCCATGACACTGGCCGACCGCATGGCGGTGTTCCTGGATGGCGAAATCCTTCAGGTCGGCACGCCCGACGAGGTGTTCAACCGCCCGCGTACCATCGCCGTGGCGTCGTTCATCGGCAGCCCGCCCATGAACCTGCTTCCGGCGAAGCTCGACGGCAGGCGGCTGGTCGTCGACGGTCACGTCACCGAACTTCCTTTCGCGCCCGATCATCCGGGTGGCGACGTGACCATGGGAATCCGTCCGTCTCACGTGCGTATCGATCCGGACGGCCTGCCGACACGGCTGTACCTGTCGGAAAACCTCGGCGAAAGCGTACTGCTCAACCTCTACCTCGGCGAGTACCTGGTGAAGGTGCGCGTGGCGTCCTTCGCCTCGGCAGGCGACGACGAAACGGTACCGATCTCCTTCGAGCCGGACGCCATTCACCTGTTCGACACCACGTCCGGTCTTCGTATTCGAACGGCGCAGGATTGAGCCGCGCCGCTGTCCAACCATTCAACGGGAGCGAGAATCGATGCAAGAGCGACCCAACGTGCTGGTCATCATCAACGACGACATGGGTTACTCCGATATCGGCTGTTTCGGCGGCGAGATCGAAACACCGAACCTGGACCGGCTGGCGAACGATGGCCTGCGGCTGACCCAGTTCTACAACACGCCGCGCTGCAGCCCGTCGCGCGCGTCGCTGCTCACCGGCTTGTATCCACACCAGACCGGCATCGGTATCCTTACCTATCCGACGGGTCCGGAAGGGTACGCGGGCGATCTCAGCGCCGACTGCGTGACCATCGCCGAGGTGGTGCGCGAGGCCGGCTACCGTACCTACATGAGCGGCAAGTGGCACGTATCGGCGAGCCTGACCGAGCCGACCGATTCCTGGCCCATGCAGCGCGGCTTCGACGAGTTCTACGGCACGATCATCGGCGCAGGCAGTTTCTACTACCCGAATACGCTGACGCGCGGTAACGAGAACATCGACCACGAGGCAAGGGACGATCCCGAGTTTTTCTACACTGACGCCATCAGCGATCAGGCCGCGCGTTTCATACGCGACCACGCGGCCAATCACGCGGATCAACCGTTCTTCCAGTACGTGGCCTACACCGCGCCGCACTGGCCGCTGCACGCTCACGAGGAGGATATCGCCAAGTACAAGGGCCGCTTCGACGCCGGATGGGACCGGTTGCGCGAAGAGCGGCTTCGGCGAATGGTCGCCGCCGGCCTCGTCGCCCCCGACTGGCTGCTGACCGAGCGTGATTCCACCCAACCCCCGTGGACCGATGCCGAGAACAAGGCCTGGCTGTTGCGCTGCATGGAGGTTTACGCGGCCCAGGTGGACCGAATGGACCAGGGGATCGGCCGCATCATCGCGGCGCTCGAGGAAACGGGCAGGCTCGACAACACGTTGGTCATTTTCCTGTCCGACAATGGCGCTTGCGCCGAGGACATACCCGAGAACGTGCGCATGGAGGAGCTTGCCAACGAACTGTTGATCGCCCGGTCGCACACCCGGGACGGCGAGCCGGTCGTCGCCGGCAACTACCCGCATATCATGCCGGGGCCGGAAAACACCTACCAGAGCTACGGCACCGCGTGGGCCAACCTGTCGAATACGCCGTTTCGGCTCTACAAGCACTGGACTCACGAGGGCGGCGTGTCGACGCCCCTGATCTGTCATTGGCCGGCGGGCATTCGCGAGGGCGGTGGACTGCGGCACACGCCGGGGCACATCCCGGACATCATGGCGACGATCGTCGACGTGACCGGTGCCGAGTATCCGCGCGAGCACCACGGCCGCGAGATTCCGCCGATGGAAGGTCACAGCCTCGCCTCGGTATTTCGCGACGACTATCTTCCCGAACGGCCGATGTTCTGGGAGCACGAAGGAAACGCCGCGGTGCGGCTCGGAAAATGGAAACTGGTTCGCGAGTATCCCGGCGACTGGGAGCTCTACGACATGCGCCTGGATCGCACGGAGATGCACGACGTGGCGGCAGAGAACCCCGACGTGGTGGCAGACCTTGCCGCGCAGTATGACGCGTGGGCCGGGCGCTGCGGGGTCATCGATCGCGGGAAAATTCTCGAAATGATGAAACAACTGCCGGGCAAGGCGTTCTGGGAGGACGAGGAGACGGCATGACCGGTGCAGCCGAGCCGCTCCCGTGAATCGAGCGCCGCCGCGCCCCAAGCCTTGTTGTGCCGCTTCGCGCGGCGGCGAGACCGTCGCGGAACCGACCGCGGTTCGTCCTGCCGATCAGCCGGTGGATCACGGCTTCGTTCGTCTTGGCAATGTCGAGTTCGTCATGGGCACCGACGATGCCGAAGGGTTCGTCGGTGACGGCGAAGGGCCGCGTCGCGTGGTGCGATGCGCCGACTACGCTATCTCGCCTCGCGCGGTGAGCAACGCGGAATTCGCCCGTTTCGTCGAGGCGACCGGCTATCGGACCGAAGCCGAGCGCGCGGGCTGGTCGTTCGTCTTCGCGGGAATGCTGTCGGAAGCGGACCGCAAGAAATTTACGCGTGTCGTGGCCGATATCCCCTGGTGGCGCCGGGTCGACGGCGCCACTTGGTCCGCACCCGAGGGTCCGGGCTCGACCGTCGGGCATCGACTCGACCATCCCGTGGTACACGTGTCGTGGAATGACGCCGCGGCGTATTGCCGTTGGTCGCACACCCGGCTGCCGACCGAAGCCGAATGGGAATTCGCCGCCCGCGGCGGTCTCGACGGCCGACGCTACGCCTGGGGCGACGAACTGACGCCGGGCGGGGAGCATCGTTGCAACATCTGGCAAGGTCGCTTTCCGGATCACGATACGATGGACGACGGTTATGCCGGCACCGCCCCGGTGGATGCCTTCGAACCGAACGGATACGGCCTGTACAACGTGTGCGGCAACGTGTGGGAATGGTGCGTGGACTGGTTCTCACCCAACTATCACCTCGTTACCCGCGCGATCGATCCGGTATACCTCGTTCCCACCGGAAGCCGGGCGATGCGTGGCGGATCGTTCCTCTGCCACCGCTCTTACTGCAACCGCTACCGGGTTGCCGCGCGCAGTCACAACACGCCGGACAGTTCGACCAGTCACACGGGATTTCGCGTCGTCGCCGTGAATATGAAGTAGGGCACCTTCGGTGCCGGCAGGTACGGCAGGGAAGCGAATTGCTCGTCGAGCCGGGCATTCGGAAACAACTCGAGCAGGCGGTCGGGGAGCTCCGGTGACAGGCGCACGCCGTCATGGCGGAACCAGCGCGGCCACAGGTGCCTTGTGAGCGGCCCGTGCCGTGCGCGGCCGGGCGCCGGGTTTCGTGAGGACACGAAAAAGTCGACCACGCCAATGCGCCCGCCGGGCTTGAGCATGCGGCTGGCGTTTTCGAGTACCGCCTCGTGATGGTCCATCATGCTCAGGGAATAGGAGAACCACATTCCGTCGAGAGGCGCGGCCGGGCTATAACGGCGAGCATCGGCGCGGATGACATGCACGTTCTGCCAGTCGCGGCAGCGCCGGTACGCCTGCGCCAGTAGCGGCTTGCACAGGTCGACCACGTCGATTCGTGCCAGCGAAGCGCGCCTCGAACCAAGGTATTCAAGATTTCGCGCGGTACCCGCGCCGATCTCGGCCCAGTACTCACCGGGTCCCGGAGAAAGCCGCGCGATCAATTCGGCGCGTCCGTTCAGGAGCCGCTCGCGGAATCGGTCGTAGTCGACAGCTTGCGGTCGATAGAACGCATCCAGCCGATCCTTCGCGTCGCCGCCACGGTTGCCGCCCCGCGCCATGGCGGCAAGCACCCGCAGGTCGCTGCCGAGATCCCGGATCATGCCGCCGCGGGCTCCGCGATGTGGAAGCCGGCGTAGGTATGCACGCGGTCAAGGCGCTGCAGGGAGGCGGCGCGCGTGGTATCGAACGACAACAATTCGCTGATCGGCTTGCTGTCCGCGCCGCGCGTGACAAACGTTTGCTCGAGGTAGGACGGTGCGCGATGGGCGCTGCGAAAAATGATGCGGCAGCGGGGCGCCGCGCGGGCCAGTATCAATCGCCACTCCTCGGCTAGCGCCGCGGGCGCGTAGGAACCCATCCAGTCCATGTGATCGAGCAGGACGTAGCGCGAAACAGCCGGTCCCGGGTCGCGAAGAAATTCCGACACGAGCCGCGTTCGCACCCGGACGCGATCCACCAGGCTGCTTCTCAGGCGGGCGAAATTGTGCTCCTTGAGATACTCGGGACAGCACTGCGGCGTATAGTGACCACGGATGTAAACGGTCCAGAAATAATTGCTGCTGATCGGCAGGCAACGAAACACATAGTCGATGGCTTCGCGGATGAAACCGGCGACGCCATCGACGTGCTGCCGCTCAACCTCGCGTCGCTGGGGATGAGGTACTCCCAGCATGTTCATCGTCATCTGGCGGGACAGCAGCCAGTTCATGCGGCTCCCCCACATCATCGGTCGGATTCGCTGGTCGTAGATGTCGCGCTGTGCCGGAAGGTCGGGTGCGTCGACGAGCTCGATCAGGGCCGTTCTCAGGCGCGGACGCGAGTCGGCGTAAAGACGAAAAAGTCGTGCCACCACGCCAGACAGCCCTCGGTAATAGAAGCTGCCGGTACGGCTTCGCGGCTCGAACCAATCGTGATGGCGGTCCCAGTAATCGCGCGCGAACCCCTCGAGCGCGGGTCGCAGCGCACGATGATAGATGCGTCGCGCGTGACGGTGGCGGCCGAGGCCGAAAATCGCGAAGAAATCCTCGAATTCGAGCGTGCGAATACCGGCGAGCTTGAGTTCCAGGAGTGCGTTCTGGCGCGGGTTGGCATCGACCGCGTAGATGCGCCGCGGTTCGTCAAGCAGATAGTCGAGCACGTTGCAGCCGGCGCTGGTGATGACGAGCATCACGTCGTCGGGACGGATGTCCAGCGCCTCGCGATCCACGGCCGGGTCCTCCCAGCAAGTGTTGTAGACCAGGTTGCGGCTGCACAGGCGCTGAAACACCTTGTCATTGATGTTATTGGCCAGTCGATCGAATCTGGATGAATTGTTCATGGGATCGTGGACTGCTTTCGGGTGTCGGAGGTGTCAACCTTCGGCGCGCGTAGCCGGGACCGCGCGCAGGGCGAGGGCGCGCCGATCGTCGTGGTGGATGATTTCCAGGCGCCCGTCATAGTGTTCGACCAGCGCGGTGCAACTCTCCACCCAGTCGCCGTCGTTGTAGTATTCGACGTTGTCGATGCGGTGCGCGGCGGCATGATGTATATGACCGCACACCACGCCATCCATGTGCCGGCGGCGTGCCTCGCGCGCGACCGCGCATTCGAAGTCGGAAATGAAACTCACCGCGTTTTTGACCTTCAGCTTCAAGAATGCCGAGATTGACCAATACGGCAATCCCAGTCGACGTCGGACCAGGTTGAAAACCGTGTTGATCGAGAGTGCCGCCTGGTAGGCATAATCGCCGAGCAGGGCCAGCCACTTGGCGTAACGCACCACGCCGTCGAACTCGTCGCCGTGCACCACGAGCAATCGCCGGCCGTCGGCGGTGACATGCACGGCTTCGCGCACCAGCGTGATGCCCCCAAACGAATGACCGACATAGTCGCGCAGGCATTCGTCGTGGTTGCCGGGCACGTAGATAACGCGCGTCCCCTTGCGTGTCTTGCGCAGTAATTTCTGGACAATGTCGTTGTGGGTCTGCGGCCAGTACCAAGAGCGGCGCAGCTTCCAGCCGTCGATAATGTCCCCCACCAGGAACAGCGTGTCACTGTCGTAGGAGCGCAGGAACTCCAGCAGCGACTCAGCATTGCAGCCGCGCGTCCCGAGATGAATATCGGAAATCCAGATCGTACGGTAACGCGGGCGTCGACGGTCCTCGCGTACCTCGGTCGAACCCGTGCGCGGGTGGTGAGGCGGAATGCCTGGTTCGACCGGTTCTCCATCCAGGTCCTGGCGTCCGAGTCGGGCCAGTATGTGACTGCCTGCGAATTGGATGAATGTTTGCATGGACCGCTACCGGGGTGGGTTGATCCTGTTGTGGTCACCTGCGTGCAGTGTCGATAGTCCGCAAGCAGACGCCGTGGCGCAGGACGGATGGTAGGTTGCCCGTGTGACAGTTTTTCGAAGTCGAGAAGACGTATGGCGCTCGAAACCTAAAACTAGAAAGTACTGGCATACTATTTTTTATGTCATTGTAATTTCACAATTCTGTCAAAACTCGCCTGTACAAGTAGCGACGTGCGCCGACGAGTTGGGACAACCAGCCAGATCGCCTGTAGCGCACAGGCGCGAATCAGTGGCGCGGATACGTTTGAACAATCTCCACGGAGGTGGCACGTGCCTCGAAACGACACCGAGAAGACCGCCTCACGCCGGCCGCACTACACGGCCGCGGAGCGGCGCCGTTGGATGCGGACTCTTGCCGGCAGCGCGCCCGAGCATCTCGTCGAGTGCTATCGCGCCCTGCGTCCCCGGCCCGACTACGAACTGGTTGATCGACGGCTGGTGCCCCCGCTTGAGGCGCGTCAACCGGGGCGAGTGAAGCTGCTCGTGTCGCCGTGGATGACCCGCTGCGTCATCCGTCTTGCCAATGGCACAACCGGCATGGCGTGTTTGCGAGGTACCCGTAAACGGCATGCGGAACTCGCCGCCGTCTTCGATGCGCTGCTCAAGCAACCCGGCTACTACGACGAACTCATCGACACGCTGACGGAAACCGTCGAATACGGCGTCGGCCGGTCGTTGATCGAGATTGACCCCCGTGCGTACGCGGCACTGTCGACCTGATGCCTCCGATGATCGACAACGCGGCGCTCGTCGCTCCAGGAAAAGGTAACGAAGAGCGCGTCGGCTATTCTCGTCAGTGTTTGCGCGCCGTTCTTTCGGCGGCTTCGTGTCCCGGCGCGATCGTCGAAGTTCCCGATGCGAGACCGAACTCGGAAAAACTCAGCGCGGCTGGGTTTGCCGTCTGCTGCGCCTTGCTGAGCATGGACAGTCGACTGTGGCTTAGTTCGGACTTGCGGCGTGACGCGTCTCTCGTGGCCTGGCTGCGATTCCAGTGCGGGGCAACGGGCGGCGCTCACAGCA
This sequence comes from Gammaproteobacteria bacterium, assembly GCA_030429665.1. Classification (GTDB taxonomy): domain Bacteria; phylum Pseudomonadota; class Gammaproteobacteria; order Arenicellales; family CAJQKF01; genus BQJD01. The sequence continues at coordinate 16,145 of JAUIEZ010000034.1, forward strand.
GCAACGCGAACTTGGCGCTGCTCGGCGCCGCGGAATGGGACGGCCTGGACCGGTTTCGGTTCGGCGATGCGCAATCGCCTCGAATCAGCACCACGGTGATCGTGGAAGTCGATTCGTTGCATGAGTCCGGCGGCATTATCGTGCACGACGCCGAATGCGAAACGGATCGCCCCCTCGATGTGCGAGGACTCGGCCTGTCATTCTGGCATGACGTCAATCGAAACTACGAACGTGCGCCTTGCGGGCTCGACTTCCTGCTGACGTGGAACGACTGCATGGTCGCGATAACCCGCAACTGCTTCGTTACCCTGGTCTGAATCTATTCGGCGGTCGCTGACGCCCGTTTGTCGCCGACGCACCACGGCAGGTTCGACCACAGGCGTTCGGCGAGCGGCGCGGTGTCGTTCATTCGGCCCTCGAGCAGCCAATCGACGACGCCGCCCGCCACATCGCCGAACGGTCGCGGCGGCGGGGCAGGCGTGGAAAGCCATTCGTTCAACACCTCCTTGTCCAGTCCGCCGAGGCGATTCCCGTAGCCGAGTTCGACGAGTGCGAGGGCGTTGGAAAGTTGTTCCATCTGTCCGTATACCGGCTTGACGAGCAGTTTCTTGCCCAGGTGAATGCATTCGCTCGGCAATTCGAAGCCGGCATTGCAGATAACGCCCGCGCTCGACAGTAAGTCCGATTGGAATTTTGCCTTGTCATAGTTCCTGAACTGAACGTGACCGCGACTCATGGAAGGGTCCGCGCCCATGTAGACCACGAACCGGTGCGTGGTGAACGGGCCGAGGAAGGACAGGATCTCTTCCCGGCTTTCGAACGGCAGGTAGACCACGATTTTGTCGGCTTTCACGCTGGTGCGCGCGAGAGCGTCCCGGTCCAGGTCGATGAGCGGCGGTATGATGGGAAAGCCGAACGAGTCCCAGTGCAGACCGAGGCCGTACTGGACAGGTGCGAACAGGCGCAGGACACCCCGCGCCAGGGGATTGCCGCCGGCCTTGGGAATAGCGTAGCGAAATGCGCATTGGTGACTGATGCCCAGGGAGGGTACGCGTCGCATCCGTGCCGCCCAGGCGGTGATCGGTTCGAAATCGCTGATGACGAGGTCGTAGCGCCGGACGTCGAGATCGGCGATGTCGCGAAGCGTGCGTGCTAGGGGCAGCCTTAACGCCGTTTTCACGTAGCGCACGCGACCCTGGCGTACGTCGAACGTCAATCCCCGCCGGTGCTGGTAGTTGCCAAGGCACTCCACGCCGAACAGTTCGTGGCGTTCGCGGCCCGACAGGAGGTAGTCAACTTCGACGTGTCGACTGGAGAACGCGCGTGCCATGGCACGTGCGCGAGCAATGTGACCGTTGCCGGTCGCTTGCACGCCGTAGAGTATTTTCATGATCGGGTATGCGCTTTGGGCCGGGTACGGACGAATGGAAATCAGGCAAGAGCGGCAATGGCGGTCGCCGCGCATGTCGAACCCAGGGCTGCGCCGGCGATGACATCTCCCGGGTAGTGCACACCGAGCGCGACGCGCGAGTACCCGATCAAGACGGCCCAGCCGAAAAACCAGGGTGCCAACGCCGGATGGGACGTGCAGAGAACCGTTGCCATGACGAAGGCTGCCGCGGTATGTCCGGACGGGAAACTGAACTCGTCGGAGGGTTCCAGCCATGCTCTCGCCTCCACGATCGTCACCCGGGGACGGTGACGGCGGATACGGGCCTTCAACACGAGGTATGCGGGCAATTCAAGAGAGAAGGCGACGAGACCGACGGTCACGGTCTGCAACCCGAGCGTCGGATCCGCGTACACGAGGCCGATGCCAATCAGTCCGTAGAGCGGTCCGTCGCCGCTGCGGGAGATCTGCCGGCTCAGCCAGGGGTAGGTGTCGCGGCGAAAGGTGTTCAACCAGACGAAGAACGCCGTGTCGAGCCGGGACAGGGAGTCGAGAATCGAATTCAAGCTGAATCGCCACGCCGTTGCACGATCGGAATTCTCGAAGCCGCTCGTTGCAACTTGATGGCAGTTCGGTGACTGCGCGGTGACCGCGAACTCGTCGTCGCCCCGACGTGCGCGGTTAACAACGTCAAAACCGAATTTGCCCCGGTACGGCGCCGACGTCGTGTGTGATCATCTCGGACGACAAGCCGTTCGTATTCGTGCCCGTGGAAAAGACCGCGGGTACCAGCATCGGAAAGGTACTGGCCGCTGATGCCATCGAGCGACCGTCGTCGAGGCTGAGCGCGTTTGCGGCAAGGGTTGTCCTCGGCCGCGACTATAGACGTTACCGTTACCGTGCCCACGCGGCGTCGAGCGAGGCGCCGCGGCGCATGCCGTCGACGCTGTTCGATGACTATTTCAATATCTCGTTCGTTCGCGACCCCCGGAGTCACCCGGTGTGCGAGTACGACGCCGTCGTGAACAGGGACGAATCTGCTTCCACCGTTGCATCCGGCACCGCGCCGGTTTCGGGGCGGTCGTGCGTTACGAACTCCGGCGCGGAGAATTCTTACAGCGTCCGACGTCGTGCGGTCGCGATGGTCGGCCGGCCATCGACTTCGTCGGCCGGTTCGAAAACTTCGAGGCGGATTTCGCGGTCGTTTGCCGCCATATCGGCATCGAGGAACGATTGATTCAACTCAACGCCTATCCGCATGACGGTTACCGCGCGTAAAACGTCGAATCCACACGGGATCTCGTACGACGACACCGGTATCGTGAGATCGGGAATCCTGGCTATGGTCAACATTGTCGCCGGCCGTTGACGAAGCCGCTCGACGCGCCGGTGAACGCGACTTGAAACATTCGCCATGTTAAACGACCATACCGGTTCCCCGGCCTGGCATGCGGCAAGCCGGTAACCCCTTTATCGCTTCACTTCCCACATGCGCGTTTCGCAATCCTCGACGGCCGCGCCGCGTCGCGCGGTATGAATCGACGACAACTCGTGCGCGGCCTGATCGCCGGTGGCGCGGCGTTTGCCGCGGCCGCCGGCATCCATGGCTATGCCCGCGGAATCCGGTTTCCCGTCTTGCAGGCGGAACCGGACGCCAGGCCGAACCGGATCGAGCTTCTCGATCCGCCGATTAGCGTCGAAATGGATCGCCTCTACCTGCGCGGCGCGACACGACGCGAAGGCGGTCTCGCCCTCGACCTGCGCGCCTTCGCGCCCGAGTGCGCGATCCGCTTTACGGTGTCGAGGAATCTTTCCCTGGCGTTGACGCTTCGCAACATCGCGCCGGCGGCGGTGATCGAGGTCGACGGGAACGTATCGTTTCATACCACCGAATTGACAACCGTCAATCGGACCGTTGGCATGGAGTTGTCGCCGGGAACCTATCGCCTCGTCGTGCGCGCGCCCTTCACCGATCGGTTTCGCTTCGCGTTCATCGGCGACACCGGCGGTGGCAGCGAATTGGCGTGGTGCCTGCGGCGTGCCGTCGACGTGGGCGCCGACTTCCTTCTGCATGCCGGCGATTTCTATTACTCGCCGGGAGATTTCCGGTCTCTTCCCCGCGTTCTGGAAAACGCGCCTTTGCCGATGTACTCCAGCATAGGCAACCACGACTTCCACGGCGAATCCCTTTTCGTGCATCGCGAGTTCACCCGTGACATCGGACCGCGCAACAGTTGTTTCGCGCTGGGCGAAACGATGTTCGTGAACTTCGACACGGCCGCCTCGACCTGGCCCGTATCGGCCGGCGATCGAGAGGCGCTATTCGACGCCATGGCCGCTCGGCGCAACGAGTTCCCACACTGGGTGCTGATGACCCACCGACCTTTGCACGATCCGCGCTTCGCTTCGGGCAACGAGGAAGAACACGCGCTCGCTGGTCGAGAGGTTGGCTGGGTCTCGGATCGATTGAAAGCCTTGACGAAAAGTCCCGTGCTTCTCGCCGGGCACATCCATGTGTCCGCCGAACACGAGGAAGACGGCATTCACACCTTCATCAGCGGCGACGGCCTGGGCAACCGCAACCTGGTCTCGGGACGCAACATCGCGCGAATCCTGGTCGGGGACAAACGGCCCGGGGAAGCGATCGACTACCAATGGGTCTCGCTCGAGATGCCTGCCGCGGCGCATTGCCATGACAAGGGACGCTGGACGCTGAATGCCATGGGCAAGCCCTTCCCGGAGGGCAGTTTCGGCGCTGGCTGCGGGGATTTCGATCCGGCCTGAGGTGATCGTGCCCGGAATCGCTTATAACGCATGGTTATAAAAAAATAAAAAGTTATTCTTTCTAATCATTTATCGGATTGCGTACATTTCGCTCCACAGCCCGCCGGCAAGCGGTTTCGCCGGCGCATCCGACGGTACGGAGGAGCCAACGTGTACGCCTACGATGAGTTTGACCAGAATCTGCTGACGCGCCGCGTAGCCGAGTTTCGGCAACAGACCGAGCGCTACCTGGACGGCCGCCTGAGCGAGGACCAGTTCCGTCCGCTGCGGCTGATGAATGGCCTTTACTTCGAGCTGCACGCGCCGATGCTGCGCATCGCCATTCCGTACGGCGTGCTGCACGCCGACCAGTTGCGCACGCTGGCGCGAATCGCTCGCAACTACGATCGCGGATTCGGTCACTTCACCACCCGTCAGAACCTCCAGTTCAACTGGCCTGCCGTGGAGATGGCGCCGGATATTCTCGAGGAGCTCGCGGGCGCTCAAATGCACGCGATGCAAACCAGCGGCAACTGCGTTCGCAATATCACCACGGACCACCTTGCCGGCATTGCCGTCGACGAGATCGAGGATCCGCGCCCCTGGTGCGAGCTGATCCGACAGTGGTTCACTCTGCACCCGGAATTCCTGTTCCTGCCGCGCAAGTTCAAGATTGCCGTCACCGGCGCGCCCACCGACCGCGCCGCGACGCTGTTGAACGATATCGGTTTGCAGATAGTCCGGGGCGACGAGGGTGAAACGGGATTCCGCGTGCTGGCCGGGGGTGGACTCGGGCGCACGCCCGTGATCGGCCAGGTGATCCGCGAATTCCTTCCCCGCAACGAACTGCTCGCCTATCTCGACGCCATCCTGCGCGTTTACAACCAACTGGGGCGGCGCGACAACAAGCACAAGGCTCGTATCAAGATCCTGGTGCGCGAGACCGGGGTGGAACGTTTCCGGGAGATGGTGGAAGCGGAGTGGCGGCGCGTACGTGAGCGGGTGCCGGTGGTCGATAGTGGGGAGTTCGAATCCCTGCGGAGGCAGTTTGCGCTGCCTGCATTCGAGCCGGTCGTCGACACCGCCGGATTCGCCGCCCGTCGCATGATGGAACCGGCCTTCGCTCGCTGGTTGAAGCACAACACGGTGGATCATCGCCATGCCGGCTACCGCGCCGTGTTCCTGTCGCTCAAGGCGCCGGGTCAGGCGCCCGGCGACCTCGATGCCGATCGCATGGACGCGGTAGCCGCATTGGCGGAGCGCTACTCGTACGCAGAGATACGAACGTCTCATACGCAGAACCTGCTTTTGCCACACGTTCGCGTCGATGAGTTGCACGCGCTCTGGAATGCCTTGTCGGCGCTCCGGCTGGCGACGCCCAACATCGATGGCCTCACGGACATGATCTGCTGCCCGGGCCTGGATTACTGCAGCCTGGCCAACGCCCACTCGATCCCGTTGGCCGAGGAGATCAACGAGCGGTTCGCGAAGATCGACGCCGTGCACGATATCGGTGAACTGCGCATCAACATCTCCGGCTGCATGAATGCGTGCGGGCACCACCATATCGGTCATATCGGCATACTCGGCGTCGATAAGCGGGGCGAAGAGTGGTACCAACTGACCCTGGGTGGCTCGGCCGCGAACAATGCGGCGCTCGGCGAACGAATCGGTCCGGCGGTCGCGCGCGACGCGGTCGTCGACGCGGTCGATGCCATCGTGCGAACCTACCTCGAGGCTCGACTCGACGACGACGAAGCATTCCTGCAAACCTATCGCCGAATCGGTATTTCACCGTTCAAGGAGAGCGTCTATGGCAACCCGACGCGTTGATACCGATTCGGTGGACGAGCGCCTGGTCGTCGACGTCGACACCGCCGTCACCGTCGACGAGCTCGTCGCAAGAGCCGCCGGCGCACGACGCGTGCGGATTCAGGTGCCGTCGTTCACCGATGGCCGGGTTTTCTCCCAGGTCCGTGCGCTGTCCGAGACGAGCACGTTCGACGGAGAGGTCGAAGTGCATGGAGACCTGCTTCCCGACCAGTTGCCGCTGCTCGAGCAATACGGCGTGGCGGACATCGTGCTGGAGAATGGCATGGACGCCGCCGATCGGCCGGGGTATATCCGCGTCGCCTACCGCGAGCGCCTGTTGCGAACGATGTCGTCTCCGCGTGCTGACACCGAATCAATGGAATCCGATACGCTTGAAAAGGGAGTAACACGATGACCGCCGAGCTCACGTCACTGAAGACGTCGCTTGAGGGAACCGGCCGCGGCCGCGATCCGATCAATATACTTGCCCTGGCGATTGAGCGCTTCGACCACATCGCCCTGTCGTTCAGCGGCGCCGAGGATGTCGTACTGGTCGACATGGCAACGCGCATCCGGCCCGATGTCGCCGTGTTCACGCTGGATACCGGCCGGCTTCATCCTGAAACCTATCGTTTCCTCGAACTCGTTCGCGAGCGATACCGGCTCGACCTGGAGATCTTGTTCCCCGACACGTCGTCGGTGCAGGAACTGGTTCGAGATCAGGGGTTGTTCGATTTCTTCGAGCACGGCCACAAGGCGTGCTGCCAGGTGCGCAAGGTCGCGCCGCTGCGCCGCAAGCTGGCCGGGCTCGATGCCTGGATCACCGGCCAACGCCGGGACCAGAGCGAGGGTACGCGCGGCGACGTGGATGTGGTCGAGTCCGATACCGCGTTCGCCGGGCGCGACGGATCGCTGGTCAAGTTCAATCCGTTGGCGCACTGGAGTTCGGCGATGGTGTGGGACTACATCCGGGACAACGACGTGCCCTTCAATGAATTGCACGCGAGAGGGTATGTCAGTATCGGCTGCGAGCCCTGCACGCGTAGCGTGCTGCCGGGCCAGCACGAACGTGAAGGACGCTGGTGGTGGGAAGGCCTGCAGCACCGGGAGTGCGGCCTGCATGCCGGTAACCTGCGCAAGGCCGGTTGAGATCATCACGCCGAACTCGCGTCCATGGATCCAATGCTGGTGGCCACCGGCCTCGCGGTGGGGCTGCTGGTCGGAATGACTGGCGTCGGCGGCGGCGCAGTGATGACGCCCGCGTTGATATTGTACGGTGTCGATCCGGCAGTGGCGGTTGGCACTGACCTGGTTTACGCCGCCATCACGAAGTCGACCGGGGTGATGCTTCATCACTCGCGCGGCAATGTCCGGTGGGGGGTGGTGGCGCGGCTCGCGGTGGGCAGCCTGCCGGCGGCATTGTTCGCCCTGTGGTGGCTCGGCCGATACCGGTCCGGGGGCGGCGACCATGCCGGCATCATCACCGCCGTGCTCGGCGGCGCGCTGGTGCTGACCGCGTTCATCGTGCTCGCGAGACCGCGTATCGGTTCGTTCGCGGGCATGCCCGCCGGTGCGCCGCGAGGCGTCGTGACGATTGTCGGCGGCGTGGTGCTCGGCGCACTGGTCGCCTTGTCGTCCGTGGGGGCCGGAGCGGTCGGCGCCGCGTTACTGCTTTGCCTATATCCCCGACTGTCCGCCGCCAGCGTTGTCGGCACCGATCTGGCCCACGCGGTCATGCTGGCTGCGGTGGCCGGTTTCGGTCATTGGCAGATGGGCGGCGTGGACGTGGACATGCTTTGGCCGTTGCTGGTTGGAAGCCTGCCGGGCGTTTACGTCGGCGCACGGCTCACGTCCCTGGTCCCGGACCGCTTGCTGACCCGGGTGATGGCCCTGGTATTGCTCTCGGTAGGGCTGGGCTTCTCGCTCGGCGCCGTGAACTGACGACGCGGTATTCAAACACTGGAAATGACAGGAAGGCTCCCATGGCGATAGCCGAAGAGATCCCGAGACGAGATGAGACCGGTGTGTCGGTCGTGGTGCGTTTTTGCGGCGACTCCGGCGACGGCGTGCAGCTCGCCGGCAACCGTTTTACCTTCGACGCCGTTCGCGCGGGTAACGATGTGGCGACATTTCCCGAGTTCCCGGCCGAAATACGCGCGCCGGCGGGAAGCACCGCCGGAGTGTCGGCGTTCCAGGTCCAGTTCGGGGACCACCGGGTCTATACCCATGGCGACGAGGCGGACGTGCTGGTTGCCATGAATCCGGCGGCGCTGACCACCAACCTGGCGCACTTGAAGGCGGGCGGAATCCTGATCGCGGACACGGGCGCCTTTGGCCGAAAGGCGCTGGCCCAGGCGGGTTACCGGGACAATCCGCTCGACGACTTCGATCCGCACCGCGCGCGCCTGGTCGGTGTGGACATGACCGCCATGGTACTCGAGGCGCTCGGCGGGTTTGACATGAAACGGCGCGAGGCGCTCAAGTCCCGTAACTTCTTCGCGCTCGGCGTGGTCTACTGGATGTTCGGGCGCGGCGAAGACGAGATGCTGCAATGGATCGGGAAGAAGTTCGCCCGCAGCGACACTGTCCGACAGGCCAACACGGCGGCGTTCAAGACGGGCATGGCATGGGCGGAAACGACCGAGCTCATGGCTTTCGAACGACCTGTCGCGGATACCGTCGCGGCCGGGGAGCGCACCATTACCGGCAACGAGGCGTTGTCGCTGGGCCTGATGGCAGCGGCCGCGCTGGCGGATCTCGAGCTCGTGGTCGGCTGCTATCCGATCACCCCGGCCTCGGACATCCTTCACTACCTGTCAAACGAACGTGACAACGGCGTCGTCGCCATCCAGGCCGAGGACGAGATCGCTGCCATCGGCATGGCACTGGGTGCCAGCTACGGCGGCGCCATCGGCGTGACCGCTACCAGCGGTCCCGGCATGGCATTGAAGAGCGAAACCCTGGGGCTGGCCGTCTCGCTGGAATTGCCGCTGGTCGTCGTCGACGTGCAGCGCGCCGGGCCCAGCACCGGCATGCCCACCCGCGCCGAGCAGGCTGACGCCAATATCGCGTTGGCGGGCCGCAGCGGAGAAGCCCCGGTCCCGGTGGTGGCCGCGCGCTCGCCGGCCGATTGCTTCCATGCCGCCATCGCGGCCGCGCGCATCGCCGTGGAGCACATGACACCCGTGGTACTGCTGTCCGACGCCGCGCTGGCCAACAGTGCCGAACCCTGGTCCACGCCCGAGCTGGCGGACATCGCGCCGATTCGCGTGCCGCGCGCCCGCGCGCCGGCGGGCGGCGCCAAGTGGCTACCGTACGCCCGCGATGCGCGCCTTGTACGCTCCTGGGCGGTGCCGGGCACACCCGGACTTCAGCACCGCATTGGCGGACTCGAAAAGCTCGACGGCACGGGTGAGATCAGCTACGACGGCGCCAATCACGAACGAATGACCGATCTGCGAGAGCGCAAGGTCGCCGTTATCGGCGAGCGCCTGGACGACGCCATCGAAGTGTACGGCGAGCTGTCCGGGCGGTTGTTGATGGTCAGTTGGGGCGGCACCTACGGCGCCGTGCGCCAGGCGGTGTGCGATGCGCGCCAACTGGGTCACGCGGTCAGCCATCTGCACTTGCGCTGGCTGAATCCGATGGACGATTCCATCGGTGACATTGCTCGCGGTTTCGACAGGGTGCTCGTCGCTGAACTCAATCGCGGACAGGTGCTCGAGCGGCTCCGCGCCCGTTTCCTGGTCGATGCCCGAGGACTGTCGATGATGGCCGGCCGGCCATTCGGCCGCCGCGAACTTCACAATGCAATCGTCAAGGCGCTGAATTCATGAACAATCCCGGCACCGAACTGGCTGCGACGGAACGGACCTTGTCGCGCAAGGACTACCAAACGGACAATGACGTACGATGGTGCCCCGGTTGCGGCGACTACGCCATCCTGGCCCAGTTCCACAAGATGCTCGCCGCCATCGGCGCACGCAAGGAGGAACACGTCATCGTCAGCGGTATCGGCTGCTCCAGCCGGTTTCCGTACTACGTCGACTGCTACGGACTCCACGGCATCCACGGCCGGGCGCCGGCCATCGCCACGGGCCTGAAAGTAGCCAACCCGGATCTCACCGTGTGGGTGGTGACCGGCGACGGCGACGGCTTGTCGATCGGGGCGTCCCACTTGTTGCACGCACTGCGACGCAATGTCGATATCAAGGTCCTGCTGTTCAACAACCGTATCTACGGGCTGACCAAGGGCCAGTTCAGCCCGACCTCGCCACGCGGCCTGCCGACGCGCTCCAGTCCCGCCGGCAATACGGACGATCCCGTGCGTCCGCTGGATTTCGCCGTGACGGCGGGCGCGTCGTTCGTCGCCCGTGCGATCGACACGGATACGACCCGACTACAGGACATCTTCATCGCCGCGGCCTCCCACCGCGGCAGCGTGTTCGTGGAGATTCTCCAGAATTGCCCGATTTTCCTCGACGGCGTCTTCGACGCGCTACGGGACGAACGGGGCCGTGTCGACCTCGTGGACGGCGAGCCGATGGAATTCGCGGGCAAGGTGCTCGGCCGCAATGAGCGGGGCCGGCTCGAATCCTTCGACACCGGCCATCATCGCGCGCTGATTCATGATGTCACCGATCGCGATACGGCGCGCCAGCTGGCGGCAATCGACGATTCGTCCGGCCTGCCGTTCCCGTTCGGCATCCTGTACCGGGAGGAGCGCGCGGCGCAGCACGAGGCGGTCGCGGGAAAGGGGAGGCTGGATATACCGGGTATGCAGCGCAGATTGTCGGCCTCGTCGCGGGTACGACGGCAAACGCCCTAAGCCGTGAGGCTGCTTCGCCGGGCGACGCGAATTCCAACGCTCGCGGACAACCCGGGTTCGTCGCCGCGCGCCGTCGGTCAATCCCAGTTCGGCGTGCGCTTATCCAGGAAGGCCTGCACACCCTCGCGCCCTTCGCGCGATGCTCGCACCTCGGCGATGCGGCGCGCGGTGTAGTCGATCACCGCGTCGTCGATGGCGCGCCCGGCGACGTTGAATACCAGCTCCTTGGAGATCCGGCGGGCGTTGGGGCCGCACTTGAGCAGTTCCCCGATGACGGTCTCGCCGGTCGATTCGAGTTCCCCGGCCGAAACGACCTCATGGACGAGGCCGATGCGCAGCGCCATGTCGGCATTGAAGCGTTCCCCGCTTTGCATCAGGCGTCGCGCGTGGCGCGCCCCGATCGCGGATACGACGTAGGGGCTGATCGTGGCCGGGATGATCCCCAGGCGGACCTCGGATAGCGCGAAACGCGCGTTGTCGGCGGCAATCACGATGTCGCAGCAGCTTGCCAGGCCCACGCCGCCACCCATCGCGGCGCCCTGTATCAGCGCCACCGTGGTGTGCGGCAATTCGTTGAGCTTTTTCAGCATCTGCGCCAGCGCCCGCGCATCCGCCAGGTTCTCGTCATGCGTGTAGTCGGCCATGCGACGCATCCAGTTCAGGTCGGCGCCGGCGGAGAAGGTCTTGCCGCGTCCTCTCAGGCACACGACCTTCGTCGAGTCGTCCGCGGCCAGTTCGTCCAGAACCGACGAAAGGCTCCGGATCAACTCGTCGTCGAAGGCGTTGTGGACCTCGGCGCGGTCGAGTTCGATGAACACCACGCCGTCGTCGCGGCGCACCAGTTCCAGTCCGTACATAAATGTTTGCTCCCGGGATGGGTACAGTAGTAGCCGACGGCTTGCCGGACCTTCCTACCAGGCGCCGTTGGCCCAGCGTATGACGTCGTCGACGCGATCGTTGCCCCAGAACGCCTCGCCGTCGACGAGGAAGAACGGTGAACCGAAGATGCCTCGCGAGGCGGCTTCATCGGTCAGCCGGCGCAGGTCGTTCTTCAGTGATTCGTCGTTCAGCGCGGTGGTCACCGTGTCGGGATCGCCGCCGGTGATCTCGGCCACCACGTCGGTCTTGGAAATGTTTCGTCCGTCCGCGAAGTAGGCATGCAGCAGGCGCATGGCCAGCGCCCGCGCCGCGTCTTCCCCTTCCCGGGACCGGGTCCAGTAAAACGCCCGGCACGCCGACGCCGTCACCACCGGAAACGGGTCCGGCAGCGAAAACGAGATGTTCAGGCGCCGCGCCGAGCGTGATATGTCGTTGCGCGCGTAATCCCAAACCAGGGGGTGGTTGTTCAACGGTTTGCGTCCGGTCGTCTTGAATACCGCGCCCATGAGGTAGGGCCTGAATTCCACCGAACGGTTTGTCGACTGCTCGATGTGGGCCGCGCGGCACGCGGCCAGGTAGCCGTACGGCGAGGAAAAATCGAAAAAGAACTCGATAGGCTTGCTCATCGGCGTTGGCTCCCCTTTCGATGAATGAGTTCGCGGGTGCTCGTCAGCTCATCAGCTCAAATGCCATGGCCGTCGCTTCGCCGCCACCGATGCAAAGCGACGCGATGCCGCGCGAGCCGCCGCGGGCCTTAAGTGCGTGCAGCAGCGTGGCGACGATTCGGGCGCCGCTGGCGCCGATCGGATGGCCGAGGGCGCACGCGCCGCCGTTGACATTGACCGTTTCCGGATCGAGGCCGAGCTGGTCGATGGCCGACAAGGCGACGACCGCGAAGGCCTCGTTGATTTCCCACAGGTCGGCGTCGGATACGCTCCAACCGGTCTTTTCCAACAGCGCCTGCACGGCGCCCACCGGCGCGGTGGTGAACCAACGCGGTTCGCGGGCGTGGGTGGCGTGGCCGACGACCCGCGCCATGGGCGTGATGCCGAGCCTGTCGGCGGTCGAGGCGCGCATCATCACGAGTGCCGCGGCGCCGTCGGAAATCGAGCTGGAGTTGGCCGGCGTGACCGTGCCGCCCTCGCGGAAGGCGGGTTTCAATCCTGGAATCTTGTCCAACTTCGCCTTGTGCGGTTGTTCGTCGTGTTCGACCCGCGACTCGCCCCGACGATGCCTGACCGTGACCGGGGTGACCTCGGCATCGAATGCGCCGCTGTCGATGGCGTTCATGGCCCGCGTCAGCGAGCGAATCGCGAACTCGTCCTGGCGCTCCCGCGAGAACGAGAAGTGCTCGGCGGTGTCCTCGGCGAAGCTTCCCATCAGCTTGCCCTTGTCGTACGCGTCCTCTAGTCCGTCGAGAAACATGTGATCACTCACGCTGCCGTGGCCGAGACGGTAGCCCGCTCGCGCGCGGTCGAGCAGGTAGGGCGCGCGCGACATGCTCTCCATGCCGCCGGCAACCATGATGTCGTTGCTGCCGGCCATGAGCGCGTCGTGCGCCAGCATGGCCGCCTTCATGCCCGAACCGCACATCTTGTTGACGGTGGTGCAGCCGGTGCCCATCGGCAGACCGGCGCCGAGCGCCGCCTGTCGCGCAGGCGCCTGGCCTTGTCCAGCGGGCAGCACGCAGCCCATGATGACTTCTTCGACGGCGGCGGGGTCGACGCCGGCGGATTCGATTGCCGCCGAGATGGCGGCGCTGCCGAGAGCCGCGGCGGGGACGGCGGAGAGGTCGCCCAAAAAGCCCCCCATGGGGGTGCGACGGGCGGCGGCGATGACGACGGGATCGGATGGCATGAACGTATAGTCCGGTGGTTCGAGGTGGTGATTGGGTCAGGCTGACTCGCCGAACAGTTCGCGGCCGATCAGCATGCGGCGGATCTCGCTGGTGCCGGCGCCGATCTCGTAGAGCTTGGCGTCGCGCAGCAGGCGTCCGGTGGGAAAATCGTTGATGTAGCCGTTTCCTCCCAGGGCCTGTATCGCATCCAGCGCCATCTGCGTGGCGCGTTCCGCCGAGAACAGTATGGCGCCGGCGGCGTCCTTGCGGCTGGTGCGCCCGGCGTCGCACGCCCGCGCCACCGCGTAGACGTAGGCGCGCGAGGCGTTGAGCGTGGTGTACATGTCGGCCAGCTTGCCCTGCATCAGCTGGAACTCGCCGATCGGCTTTCCGAACTGCTTGCGCTCATGCACGTAGGGTAGCACCACGTCCATGCACGCGGCCATGATGCCGAGCGGTCCGCCCGACAACACCAGGCGCTCGTAGTCAAGCCCGCTCATCAGCACCGCGACGCCGCCGTTGACCGCGCCGAGCACGTTTTCCTCCGGGACCTCGCAGTCCTGGAAAATCAATTCGCCGGTATTCGATCCGCGCATGCCCAGCTTGTCCAGCTTCTGCGCGGTGGAAAAGCCCTTGAACGTTTTTTCGACGATGAAGGCCGTAATGCCGCGCGATCCCGCGTCGGGATCGGTCTTGGCGTAGACCACCAGCACGTCGGCGTCGGGGCCGTTGGTGATCCAGAACTTGTTGCCGTTGAGCACGTAGACGTCCCCGCGCTTCTCGGCCTTGAGCTTCATGGAGACGACGTCCGAACCCGAGCCGGTTTCGCTCATGGCGAGCGCGCCGACGGCTTCGCCGCTGATGAGTCCCGGCAGGTACTTCGATTTCTGCGCCTCGTTGCCATTGCGACGTATCTGGTTGACGCACAGGTTGGAGTGGGCGCCGTAAGACAGCCCGACCGACGCCGATGCTCGGCTGATTTCCTCCATGGCGATGGTATGGGCGAGGTAGCCCATGGCGCTGCCTCCGTATTCCTCCTCGACGGTGATGCCGAGCAGGCCAAGGTCGCCGAGCTTGGTCCAAAGATCCATCGGAAACGCGTTGTCGCGGTCGATGTCGGCCGCGCGCGGCACGATTTCGTCGACGGCAAAGGCATGCACGGTATCGCGCAGCATCTCGATGGACTCGTCGAATCCGAAATCAAGGCTCGGGTAGGCAGTGCTCATATCGGTAGTGCCTTCAGTTCGTTGTGGTCAAGCACGCCAGGGTCTGGGTCATGCTGGCGCAGGTTTTCATGTTCCCGTCGTCTCCCACGTCGACGATCACCTCGGTGAATGTCAGGTTGCGTCCGGCGCGCACGACGCGGCCTTCCGCCACCATTCGCTCGCCGGCGGCGGGACGCAGGAGATTGATTTTGAACTCCACCGTCAGCACGCGGGCGTGCGCCGGCATCAGGGTGAAACCGGCGTATCCGCCCGCCGAATCGGCGATGGTACTGGTGATCCCGGCGTGAAAAAAACCGTCCTGCTGGGTGAGGTCGTCGCGAAAGGGCAGGGTGATCCGGCAGTGTCCCGGCGAGACTGCGTCGATCCTGGCTCCGAGCAGGTCCATGACCCGCTGGCGGGCGAAACTGGATCGGACGCGATCGGCGAAGTCGGGATCGGCTGGCGTGAAACCGGACATGGCGCGTTCGGGAATGGGTGGCGTCGGGCGGCAAAGCTTACATTGACGTTTACGTAAACGTCAATCAATGCTCTCCCAACCGGGTAGTTCCTGCCGCCGTCGCCGGCATCCGATAATGCGCGCTCGCCGGGCGCCTGCCGGATGCATTGACAAGAAAATGGCAAGTCTCTTGAAAATATTGATATTTTTAACGCTTCTGGTGCCAGCGGGGTGGGCCGCGCCGGTCTTCGCTGAAGCGGTCGAGATCGAACTGTCCGACGAGGTATCCGTGCCGGTCGCACGCTTCGCGGCGGCCGGTGAACGTCCGGTATTGCTGTGGTTACCCGGCAGTCGCGGCATTCGCCCGTCAATGCATACTCTCGCGGCCAGGCTGGCGGGGGCGGGGATCGAAACCTGGCTCGCCGATTTGCACGCAGCCTATTTCGTCGACATCGGCAGGGCCAGTGTCGCGGCCTTTCCCGACGAGGACGTCGCGGCGTTGATCGATGCCGTGCACCGCTCGAGCGACCGTCGCGTCGTTGTCGTCGGCGGCGGTCGCGGCGCCGCGAACGTGCTGGGTGGCATTCGCGCCCTTCAGGTTTCGGCTCGTCCAATGAGCGTCGTCGGCGCCGTGCTCTTCTCGCCGCTGCTGCACGTCGCGCCGACGCCCGGCGAAGCGGCGGCGTGGCTGCCGGTCGCGCGTGCCACGAACGTGCCCGTATTCATCGTCCAACCGGGTAACAGCACCGCGGCGTGGCGGATCGATGAAGCGGCACGAGTATTGAGGGAGGGCGGCAGCCCGGTATTCCTGAAGCGGTTGCCCGGGGTGCAGTCCGGCTACCTGGCGCGCGAAGAAGACGCCAACGATGCCGACCTGGCAGCGCGATCCCGTGCGCCGCGGATGCTGCGACAAGGCATCGACCTGTTGTCGCGGTTACCTGCGCCCGCGGCACCGGCACCGGCGGTCGCGGCAACGGTCGAGCGCGACAGGAAGCGATCGCGCTTCGGCTTCAGGCCGATGCGGGGCGAGGCGCCCTCGATGCTCGAACTGCCCACCGCATCGGGGGCGACCGGTTCGCTGCGAGCCGCCGCTTCACCCGTGACCCTGGTGAGTTTCTGGGCGAGCTGGTGCCAGCCGTGCATCGAGGAATTGCCGTCCCTGTCGCGACTGTTCGGCGACTACGCCACGCGCGGCCTGCAAGTGGTGGCGGTCAATGTCGGCGAGGACGCCGAAACCATCGCACCGGTGATCGATCGCTTCGATCTCGATCGCTATGAACTGTTGATGGACCGCGACGGCGCCGAGATGCGGCGCTGGAACGTCTACGGTTTTCCCACCAATTTTCTGCTCGATGCCGACGGGCGCGTGCGTTACGGAAGTTTCGGCGCGGTGGCGTGGGACGACGCCGACGTCCGCGACCTCGTGGAATCGCTATTTCTCGACGCTGGTGCCGAAGCCCAGCCCTAGTTTCCGCCGCCGGTGAAAAGGTGATCGGCGAGGCGTGGCGCATCCGGCGCCATGATGTCGGCACCCCACGTCGCCGGATTCTCGCCGGGGCCGATATAACCCCACAGCGCGGCCGCCGTGCCGGTACCCGCGCGGAAGCCGGCGATCACGTCGCGCCGGTCGTCGCCCACGTAGACGCAGTGGAACGTGGCGGCACCGAGTCGTTCGCAGGCGTGCCGCAGTGGAAGCGGATGCGGTTTCTTGTGGGCGAGATCGTCGGCGCACACCAGGACCGACGGGCGCGAGGGCAGCGTCAGCGCGTCGAGCAGGGGCACGGTGTAGGCGCGCGGCTTGTTGGTGACCACGCCCCAGGCAATGCCGAGATCGGCGAGTCCCTCGATGAGTCCCGCGATACCGGGGAAAAGCCGGGTGTGTTCGCACAACGCCTTCGCGTAGTAGTCGAGAAACGCGGGCCGCCAGGCGTCGATGCGCGGGTCGTCGCCCGCCGCGCCAAGACTCAATTGCAGCAACGCGGAGGCGCCGCGGGATACGTGCTCGCGGGTGTCGGCGAGAGCCACGGGTTCCAGGTCGTGATCGACCAGAACACGGTTGAGCGCGTTGGTGAGATCGGCGGCGGTATCCGCCAGCGTGCCGTCCAGGTCGAACAGGACGCCGCGCGGCAACGTCATGCGGCCGGGCTCGCGGCGCAGTGGACGATATAGTTGACGTCGACCCCCGGGGCGATCCAGAAACGCCGGGTGACGGGGTTGTAGTGCATGCCGGTGATTTCCTCGACCGGGAGGCGCGATTCGCGGCACCATCGCGCCAGTTCCGAGGGACGGATCAGCTTCGCGTAGCGGTGGGTGCCGCGCGGCAGCAGCCGGAGAACGTACTCGGCGCCGACGATGGCCATCGCCCACGCCCTGGCCGTGCGGTTGATGGTCGAGAAGAACACGTGCCCCCCTGGCCTCACCAGCCGCGCCACGGCATCGACCACGCTGGCCGGGTCGGGCACGTGCTCGAGCAGTTCCATGCAGGTGACGACATCGTAGGCACCGGGCCGTTCCGCGGCCAGTTCCTCGACCGGACCTTGCCGGTACTCCACGTCGACGCCGCTTTCGCGAGCATGCAGGCGCGCCACCATGAGAGGTGCGGTGCCCATGTCCAGGCCCGTCACCTTCGCGCCGCGCATGGCCATGGCCTCGGACAGGATGCCGCCGCCGCAGCCGACGTCGAGCACCGTGGCACCGTCGAGCGCGACGCGCTCGGCGATGTAGTCGAGGCGCACCGGGTTCATGTCGTGCAGCGGCTTGAATTCGCTCTCCGGATCCCACCAGCGGCTGGCGAGAGCCTCGAATTTCTCGATCTCGTTCGGATCGACGTTGCTCGTTGTACTCATGACGGTAGGTCCAGGTTCAAGCGAAGCCGGGCGCGGCAGGAGGCGCTATGCCAGCACGCCGCGCCATTTCGCCGCCTCCGAGAGGGCGGCATCCTCGTCTATCGTGGTCAAACTACCCGACTTCAATAGGGCCTTGCCCGCCACCCAGGTGTCGCTCACCTGGCCTGCTTCCGTGCTGTAGACGAGTTGGGTCACGATATCGTGGACCGGCGTGGTGCGCGGCGCCGACAGGTCGACCGCGACCATGTCGGCGTACTTTCCCGGCTCGAGCGTGCCGATGTCGGCGTCCAGGCCGAGCGCGCGGGCGCCGCCCATCGTGGCCATTTCGAACGCGGTGTGAGCGGGCACCGCCGTCGGCGAGCCCGCCACCCCCTTGGCGAGCAGCGCCGCGGTCCGGGTCTCGCCGAACATGTCGAGATCGTTGTTGCTGGCAGCGCCGTCGGTACCGATCGCCACGTTAATCTCCGCCTCGACCAGCGCGGCGAGCGGGCAAAAACCGCTGGCCAGCTTCATGTTGGATTCCGGGCAGTGCACGACGTTGATGCCCTCGGCGGCGCAGAACCGAATCTCCTCGTCCATCAGCTGCGTCATGTGCACCGCCATCAGGCGGGGCGTGGCCAGGCCGAGCGACGCCAGCCGTTCCAGCGGCCTCACGCCGTAGCGGTCCAGGGACATCTCGATTTCGTGGGCCGTCTCGTGCACGTGCATGTGGACGGGCACGTCCAGCTCGTCGGCCAGGGTGCGCACGCGGGTGAAGGTGGCGTCCTCCACCGTGTACGGCGCGTGCGGCGCGAACGCCGTGGTGACGTTCTCCGCGTGGCGGCACTCGTCGTGGACTCGCAGGCCCTTCTCGATGCATTCGGCGCCCGTCGACGCCCAGTGCGTCGGCATGTCGAACACGATCATGCCGATACATGCCCGAATGCCGGTTTGCATCGCGACCCGTGCGGCGGCCTGGGGGTGGAAATACATGTCGTTGAAGCAGGTGACGCCGCCGCGCAACATCTCCGCGACCGCGAGCGTGGTTCCCGCGCGCACGAAAATCTCGTCGGCGTGGTTCTTCTCGGCGGGCCAGATGTGGTCGTTCAGCCACTCCATGAGCGGAAGATCGTCGGCAAAACCGCGCATCAGGGTCATGGCGGCATGGGTGTGAGCGTTCACCAGCCCCGGGATCAGGACGTGGTGGGGACGATCGACCCACTCCCGCGCCCGGTACCGTTCGCGCGCCGTGGCGGCATCCACGATATCGACGATGCGTCCTTCGTCGACCAGTACGACGTGGCGGTCGAGGACGCCGCCCGTGGCGGAAGGGAGCACCCAGCGCGCCTGGACCGCGAGTTGGGTCTCGATCAAATCTGACATTCCCGGTGGGGTTGTAAGGTGGACGAGGGTCTCGGAAGTCTTCGCGGGCGGGGATTATTCCACAGTTTCGGGCCCGCGACGAAGGCGCCCGCGCGCCCGCGCCGACGTCGCGGGAAAAGTTGTGCGAGCGTATTGCCCGTGTTGTTTGATTTCATTATAATCTGCGGCCCGATTGCGGGGTGGAGCAGTCTGGCAGCTCGTCGGGCTCATAACCCGAAGGTCGTAGGTTCAAATCCTACCCCCGCTACCAATTTCGAAGGTGTGAACTACGACCCCGCGAATGCGGGGTTTGTTTTTTGCCGGGTTGAACGAAGGGCGGGTCCACGCGGTCGCGGAAGCACCGCTTGCCCGCCTTTTTGGCATGGTACCAAGGTGGACGATTCGCCGCAGATGAGACAATTGCTCGAGCCCGTGGTTACGGACCTGGGCTACGAGTTGCTGCTGATCGAGCTGATCGGCTCCGGGCAGCGCATCTTGCGGTTGTATATCGATGCCCCGGGTGGCGTGAACCTGGACGACTGCGAGTTGGTGAGCCGCAACGTGAGCGCGGTGCTCGACGTGGACGATCCGATCGCGGGCGCCTACAACCTCGAGGTGTCCTCGCCCGGCATCGAGCGTCCGCTGGTGCGCGACGAGCATTTTCGCCGCCAT
Organism: Gammaproteobacteria bacterium; assembly: GCA_030429665.1. Taxonomy (GTDB): domain Bacteria; phylum Pseudomonadota; class Gammaproteobacteria; order Arenicellales; family CAJQKF01; genus BQJD01. The sequence continues at coordinate 36,175 of JAUIEZ010000034.1, forward strand.
GTCGGAGAACGGGTCAAGGTCAGGCTGATGAAGAATATCTCGGGACGCAAGCGATTTACCGGCGTGCTCACCCGGGTCGTGGACGGCGGGGTGGTCGTGGAGGTTGACGGCGAAACTTACGAGTTCGCCTACGATGATATAGAGAGCGCGAGGCTGGCGCCCGATTTTCGGGGACCTGGCGGCTGAGCACATCCGGGGTTGAATGAAGGCATCGAGACCGTGATTAGCAATAACGAAATCCTGCTGATGGCAGACGTGGTGTCCCGCGAGAAGGGGCTGGAAAAAGAAGTCATTTTCCAGGCCATCGAGGCGGCCCTGGCGACGGCGACGCGCAAGCGCCACCGCGACGACATCGAGGCGCGGGTCTCCATTCACCGTGACACCGGGCAGTACGACACCTTCCGCCAGTGGGAAGTGATCGAGGACGAGGAGGAGCTGGAGTTTCCCAGCCGGCAGATCCGCCTTGCCGACGCGCGCAAGATCGACCCCGGCATCGACGTGGGCGGGTTCATCGAGGAGCCCTTGACTCCCGTGGAGTTCGGCCGTATTGCCGCGCAGGCCGCCAAGCAGGTGATTCACCAGAAAGTCCGCGAGGCCGAGCGCCGACAGATCTGCGAGGAGTACGAGCCGCGTATCGGCGAGATGCTCTCCGGGACCGTCAAGCGCACGGACCGCGGCGACACCATTGTCGACATCGGCGGCGTGGAGGCCCTGCTGCCGCGCGGCCGCATGATTCCCCGCGAGGCGCTACGTCCCGGCGATCGCATCCGCTCGATTCTCAAGGAGGTGCGGTCGGAGGCGCGCGGGCCGCAGCTCATTCTCGACCGCATTTGCCCGGAACTGCTCATCAAGCTGTTCCAGCTCGAGGTGCCGGAGGCCGGCGAGGGTATCATCAACATACTCGCGGCGGCCCGCGACCCGGGCGTGCGCGCCAAGATCGCGGTGCGCTCCAATGACAAGAAGATCGATCCGGTTGGGGCTTGCGTGGGAATTCGCGGCGCGCGAGTGCAGAGCGTCTCCAACGAGATCGCCGGCGAGCGCGTGGACATCATCCCGTGGTCCGAAGATCCGCCGAGTTTCGTGATCAACTCGCTCGCGCCCGCGGTGGTGGAGTCGATCATTCTCGACGAGGATGCGCACAGCATGGACGTGGTGGTCCAGGAGTCCCAGCTCTCCCAGGCGATCGGGCGCGGCGGACAGAACGTGCGCCTGGCGTCGGAGCTGACGGGTTGGGAACTGAATATCATGACCGACACCGTTGCCGCGGAGAAGGCCGAGAGAGAGGCCGGTGAACTGCGCGCGAAGCTCAAGACGGCGCTCGACGTCGACGACGACGTGGCCGATATCCTCGTCCAGGAGGGCTTCACCAGCATCGAGGAGGTCGCCTTCGTTCCCAAGCAGGAACTGCTGGAGATCGAGGAGTTCGACGAGGCGCTGGTGGACGAACTGCGCAGCCGCGCCTCGGACAGCCTGCTTACGCAGGCGATCGCCACCGAGGAAGCTAATACCCCGCAGGACGATCTGCTGACCATGGATGGCATGGATGACACGACCGCGCACTTGCTGGCCTCGCGCGGAATCCGATCGATGGAGGAACTGGCCGAGTACGCCGCCGACGAGTTGACCGAACTGACCGGCATCGACGAGGCGCGCGCGGCAGAACTCATCATGACCGCCCGGGCTCCCTGGTTCGAGCAGGAGTAGATCAATACATGGCCGAGGTCACCATCAAGAATTTCGCGGATCAGATCCGCATCCCGCCCGAGCGCCTGATCGAGCAGCTCGCCGCTGCCGGCGTGACGGCGCGCAACGTGGATGACACGCTCTCCGACGACGACAAGGTTAAGCTGCTCACCTACCTGAAGGGTGGGCAGGCCGAAACCGAAATGGCGCGAAAGAAGATCACGCTCAAGCGCAAAACCACGAGCGAGATCAAGCAAACGTCCAAGACCGGTGCCTCCCACACCGTCCAGGTCGAGGTGCGGAAACGCCGGACCTTCGTCAAGCGGGCAGAGCTGGTCAAGCAGGCCGAGATGGAAGCACAAAAGGAACGCGAAAAGCAGGAAGCTCGCCAGCGCGAGATAGAGGCCGAGGAGGCACGTCGCGCCGAGGAAGTGCGCCTGGCAGAGGAAGCCGCCGCCGAGGCGGCCCGTCTCGAGGCCGAACGGCTTGCCGCCGAACAGGCCGCGGAAGAAGCCGCCGCCGAGGCGGCCAAGGCGGTCGAGGAAGCCCGCGCGGTCGAGCAGACATCCGACGCGGCGGAAGCCGCCGCCGGGGAAACCGCCGATACCGAGGCGGACGACACCGCGCCGAAGGCCGAACCTGTCGAGGCCGACAAGGGTGAGGCCCAGGGTGAGCCCGATCGACGCCGCGAGCAACCGCGCGCCGGCGCCCCCGCCGAAGAAGCGCGCGAGACTGAGAAGGGACGCAAGAAAAAGAAGGGCAAGGCCGCGCGCACCGAGCGGGCGGAGTTGCACGTCGCACAGGACCGACGCGGCCGCCGCAAGCCGCGCGGTACCGTGAAGCCGGGCAAGGTTCGCTCGATCACCAGCGGTCAGCACGGATTCGAACGCCCCACCGCGCCCGTGGTGCGCGAGGTGAACGTTCCCGAGACGATCACCGTCGCCGAACTCGCCCAGGCCATGTCGGTCAAGGCGACCGAGGTGATCCGCAAGCTGATGGAGATGGGCACCATGGTGACCATCAACCAGGTTCTGGACAGGGATACCGCGTCGATCATCGTCGAGGAGATGGGTCACGTCGCGAAGCAGGCGACGGCCTCCGATCCCGAGGCGCTGTTGCTGGACGAGAGCACCGAGCGCGAAGGCGAGGAAAAGGCCCGCGCGCCGGTGGTTACGGTCATGGGTCACGTGGACCACGGCAAGACATCGCTGCTCGACCGCATTCGCAAGACCAAGGTCGCGGCTGGCGAGGCCGGCGGCATCACCCAGCACATCGGCGCGTACAAGGTGCCCACCAGTCACGGCACCATCACCTTCCTCGATACGCCGGGCCACGAGGCGTTCTCGGCCATGCGTGCCCGCGGCGCGAAGGCCACCGACATCGTCATACTGGTGGTCGCGGCGGATGACGGCGTCAAGCCCCAGACCATCGAGGCGATCCATCACGCGCGCAGCGCCGAGGTGCCGATCGTGGTGGCCGTGAACAAGATGGACAAGGAAGAGGCCGATATCGAGCGGGTCAAGCAGGAACTGACCACCTACGAGGTGGTGCCCGAGGAATGGGGCGGCGACGTGCAGATCTGTCCGGTGTCGGCGCATACCGGGGAGGGCGTCGACGCGATGCTCGAGTCGGTTTCCGTGCAGGCCGAACTGCTGGAGCTGAAGGCCGACCCCACC
>JAUIEZ010000207.1 GCA_030429665.1 Gammaproteobacteria bacterium
GGAACGAAATGGGGAACGCGCAAGTACCTTCGAATGGAGTTGCTCGACCAGGAGGAAATCGAAAAGCAACTGACCGCGTGAGACTGCCGCCAATCAGAATGTGCGAAAGATATTTGACACTACCCGAAAACTTCATACGACTCACGGACTGTTAGTCCTAGTGCGGCTTGGTGTGCCGACGGATATCGTTAGTAGCCCAACGCTTGGATGATCTTCTTAGTCACCAAACAAAGGTCGGTGTGAACCACGGGCTAGGATACTTCCCATTTCCTTGCCTAACAACTACGTAAAACTATAATTCTCTCTACTGCTGCGCTCCAATGAGGGCACCACAATCCCATACCATTCGGACCGAAATCGAAGTAAACCCATTGTCGAATACGCACGTATCAACCCGAGAAGAAAGCGAGTCTTAATTACCCTTTAACCCCTTTGTAGATTTCGAGCGGTTTTAAAGGCCGGACGATCCATTGGAGTCCATTGGATGAACGATTGCGTGGTGAAATTGCAGTGATGAGAGGAAGACCCGTCCCCGGAGAAATCCGGGGACGGGTGTAGCGTGGTTCACGCTAGCTGGCACACGTCCAGTGACGGTTTGTGCTTTTGAGGTACCCGTTCCCTGGGTACGGCCAGGGCATCCATGGCGCCTACCGCAATTCCCTGACGGGCGATGCTGGTTCCCGTGCATAAGTCCGTGTCCGGTGCCGCCGGGCACCGTTTATTCATCCTTGACACTTACCCTGTGGGTCCAACCCGTCCACGGTCGTCGTCCTTGACCGGCGCCTTCGTCCGTGTCCGATCGCATTATGCGAACGGGTGCCAGGAGCGGAAAGGTAAATAGTAACCGAAAGTATACGATCACCTTGTCCTGGCAGGAATATTCTGGACCATTTCCACTGAAAAAATGCTATCGAATTTCACCGTTGAAGGAAAAAAATCTTTCTTGTTTCGGGGAAAAACAGCAGTAATCTTCCGCGCGATCACTTCGCACCCTTCGGCATCGGAATGCGCCGGGCCGACGTCGGCTCGTGCTCGCTCGACGCCTCGGCCGCGACGTCACGTATCGGTGGAGCGATGTTTCGAAACACGGATGCTGGTGTTCCCGTCGGAGAAGTACGCGATCGTCCTTCATCCCTTCGTATTCAGGCGGAAGTCCGCAAGGCGTGGAGGCTTGGGACCGGGCCGTGCCGGATCCGGACTAGCATCCTGCGCGATGTTGCGGCGCAGCAGTCAGGAATCGTTCGCCCAGTGCTCGATCGGGCGATTGCGTCGTGTCGGGTTGAACCGGGACCGGCGAAGCAGACCCGATCTGATACCGGGAGACGAAGAAACCCGCCCCCGAATCCATCCGGGGGCGGGTGGAGCACGTGACTACGTTAGCCGACACGAAGCGCACGACAACTTGTGCTCTTGGCGCACTCCTTGCGAAGCGTACCTCCATATCCGTAGCGCCAACCGCAATTCCCTGACAGGCGATGCGCTTCCAAACGCATGCATCCGTGCGCGGTGCCGCCGGGCACCCTTTATTCGTCCTTGACACTCGCCTTGTGCGTCCAACCCGTCCACGGTCGTCTTCCTTGACCGGCGCCTTCATCCCTGTCCACGCGTATTATGCGGACGGAGGTCGCGAGGGGGAAGGTAAATAGTGACTGAAAGTATACGTTTCAGTTTTCCATATCGGCGAGCATTCTGAAATATTTCAATCAAGAATATGTCGCCGAAAATCTTCGCCGCACGGTAGATTGCTTTCTTGCTACCGGGGAAGCACTTCAGCGATCTTTTGCGCGATGACTTCGTACCCCGCGGCATTCGGGTGAACGGTGTCGTACTTCAGTTCGCGCTCGCCCAGCACGTCGGCGACGACTTCGCTCAGGAGCACGAGTTGCATTTCGTCGGCAACTCGCTCGTACAACTCGGCGTCGCCCAGGAACAGGCTCTTCGCCGGAACGGCGACCAGCATGACCTGCGCGCCGGCGTCCCGGCTCTCTTGCGCCATCGCCCGTAGGTTCTTCTCCGTTTCGCCGACATCGAGGTTCCTCAGGATATCGTTGCCGCCGTGACAGAGGATCACGAGATCCGGCTGGTGTTCGTCGAGCAACCGGGGCAGTCGTTTCAGTCCGGCTTCGCTCAGCTCGCCGGGCACGCCGGCATTGATTACCGTGTAGCCGGTCAGGCGAGCGAGTTGCGACGGGTAGTCCTCGCCCCGGCCGGCGCCGGTGCCGCGGGTGAGGCTGTCGCCGAATGCGAGGATGACGGCGCCGTCGCGCAGCGGCGCCAGGCGAGGCTCGGTGTCGCCGCAGGCGGCGAGCAGTAACGCGAACGCCAGGGTCAATGCGCGCCACGGGTGGCGCCAGGCGGATCGGATTTCCGTCACGAGTGCTCCCGTTGGTGTGGACATGGCGGGATTCTAACGGCCGCAAACGCCCGAAACCGGTTCCGCGTCGAGATAGTTCATGCTTAATTATTTTATGCTTGAAATAATTGAACTGATTGTTTACACTCGTTACCCGGTCAATCCATGGGCAGAAGCGGCATGAAAATCGCCTGTCTCGGCGGCGGCCCCGCGGGGCTGTACTTCGGCATCTGCATGAAGCTGCGCGACCCGAGCCACGACGTGACGGTCATCGAGCGCAACCGTGCGGACGACACCTTCGGCTGGGGCGTGGTGTTGTCCCGGGAAACCCTGGACAACCTGAACGCCAACGACGCGGTGTCGGCGGCGTCGATCCGCGAGCACTTCGCCTACTGGGACGACATCGCGGTGCACTATCGCGGCACCCGGCTGGTCTCGGGCGGGCACGGGTTCTGCGGCATCGGCCGGCGCCAGCTGTTGATCCTGTTGCAGCAGCGCGCGCGCGAGCTGGGCGTGGACTTGAGGTTCGAGTCGGAGATCGACGATCCCGCGGTCTACGCCGCCACGCACGATCTCGTGCTCGGCGCCGACGGGCTGAATTCCAGGACCCGCGCGCGCTTCGCCGAGCACTTCAAGCCGGACATCGACACGCGGGCCTGCAAGTTCGTGTGGCTCGGCACGCACCAGAAGTTCGACGACGCCTTCACCTTCATCTTCGAGAAAACGCGCCACGGCTGGGTGTGGGCGCACGCCTACCAGTTCGACAAGGACACCGCCACGTTCATCGTCGAGTGCAGCGAGGCGACGTGGAACGCCTTCGGCTTCGGCGACATGACCCAGGACGAGTCGTGCGCCGCCTGCGAGGAAATCTTCGCGCCCTGGCTCGACGGCCACAAGCTCATGTCCAACGCGCGCCACCTGCGCGGCTCGGCCTGGCTCAACTTCCCGCGCGTACTGTGCGAGAAGTGGTCGCATGAGAACGTGGTGTTGATGGGCGACGCGGCGGCCACGGCGCACTTCTCCATCGGCTCGGGTTCGAAGCTCGCCCTGGAGAGCGCCATCGCGCTCGCCGATTACCTGCACGACGGCAGCTCAATGCAACGCGCCTTCCAACGCTACGAGGACGAGCGGCGCCTGGAAGTGCTGCGCCTGCAGTCCGCAGCGCGCAACTCCACCGAGTGGTTCGAGCAGGTGGAACGCTACCTCGACTTCGATCCGCCCCAGTTCTACTACTCGCTGTTGACCCGTTCCCAGCGCATCAGCCACGAGAACCTCAGGTTGCGCGATCCCGAGTGGCTGCGCGGCGCCGAGCAGTGGTTCCAGGTCGGCGCCGGCGCGCCCTCCGAACCGGTGCGCGCGCCGATGTTCGCGCCGTACAAGCTGCGCGGACTGACGCTCAAGAACCGCGTCGTCGTCTCGCCGATGGCCCAGTACAAGGCGGTGGACGGCCTGCCCGGCGACTGGCACCTGGTGCATCTCGGCGAACGCGCCAAGGGCGGCGCCGGCATGGTCGTCACCGAGATGACCTGCGTGAGCCCCGAGGGGCGCATCACACCCGGATGCACCGGCATGTACGACGACGCGCACGAGAAGGCGTGGAAGCGCATCGTCGACTTCGTGCACGACGAGACAACCGCGACGATCTGCTTCCAGGTCGGCCACTCCGGCCCCAAGGGCTCGACCCGGCTCGGCTGGGAAGGCATGGACCAGCCGCTCGAGGCAGGCAACTGGGAAGTCATGGCGCCGTCGCCGGTTCCCTGGTCGCCCGCCAACCAGGTTCCGCGCGCCATGACGCGGGACGACATGGACCGCGTGTGCGAGGAGTTCGTGCGCGCCGCCGGGATGGCCGCGCGCGCCGGCTTCGACATGATCGAGGTGCACTGCGCCCACGGCTACCTGCTGTCGGCATTCATCACGCCGCTCACCAACCGGCGCGACGTCATCGTGCTCGAGAAGGGCGGCTACCACACGAAGGAAGACTTCTCGCAGCGCGAGGAGAAGATGATGCCGCTCCTCTTCGAGGAGATGGGGCAGCGCGCGACCGACGATCAATCGGTGCTCATCCTGCAAGGCCACGGTGTCGGCGGGTCGACCGTGCACAACCTGTGCTACTGCTTCCGGACACCGGATCCCATCCTCGCCAAGTGGCAGCGCGAGGATGGTGTGCGTCATCTTTCGCCCGAAGAGATGCGACCGTCGTTCGAGCGCGTCGAGCGGATGCTCGAGGTGAAGCAGATCCAGGAGCACGAGGTGAACGTGCTCAACGACCGGATTCGCCAGGGTTGCGAGAAGCTCGGGTACAGCGGGTTCGTCACCCGACACAATCGTACGGACTGTCTGAAGAGCGGCTACTGCATGCTCGGCTGCTCGTACGATGCGAAGAAGAGCATGCTCGTGACCTACGTCCCGGCCGCCTCCGATGCGGGGGCCCGGATCTATGCGGACTGTGCGGTACGAAGCTTCGAAGCCGGCGCCGACGGTCGCATCCGGACGGTACGTGGCGACATCGTCGACCGATTCGGCACGCCCCGCCGCCGCTTCCGCGTCAAGGCCGACGTCTTCGTACTCTCCGCCGGCGCGATCAACACGCCGCATCTGCTGCTACGCAACGGGATGGCGAACCGCAGCGGCCAAGTCGGCCGCAATCTGCATCTGCATCCGAGTGTGTTGATCGCCGGATTCTACGACGACGAGATCCACGGATACCGCGGCATTCCGCAGAGCTACTACGTCGACGAGTTCATCGACCTGGAGAAGAACCCGGACAGCGGCTACGTGCTCATGCCGGTCTTCGGCTTCCCGGTCGCGACCGCGGCGCAGCTTCCGGGCTTCGGCTTGGATCACTGGGAGATCATGCGCAACTACCATCGGATGGTCGGCATCCTGGTGTTGCTGCACGACCAATCGGCCGGGGTCGTGGGCCGTGGTTCGGAGACCCGGCCGAGCATCTCCTATGAACTCGAAGCGCGGGAGCAGGCACTGCTCGCGGAGGGAATGATCCACTGCGCCGAGATCCTCTTCGCTGGAGGCGCACGCAAAGTGCTGGCGCCCTACGAGTCACCGCTGTGGCTCCGGCCCGATGACGATCTCGGCGTGATCGAGAAGCGTGGAGTGCGGAAGAACGAGATCCAGATCGCCTCGACCCATCCGCAGAGCACCTGTCGGATGGGCGAGGACCCCGAGCGGCACGTCGTCGACTCGTTCGGCCGGAGTCACGACATCGCGAATCTGTTCGTCAGCGACATGAGCGTTTTCCCATCCTCCGTGGGGGTTCCTCCACAGATCACAACCGCCGCCCTGGGTGATCGTACCGGTCGCTACATCGCCGAGAACTGGAAGACGATCACGGCGAACGGCACGTCCTGAAGTCGACGAGGCGAGCTGCTTCGCCTACGAAGTCGGCGGCGCGATCAGCGCTCGTAGCGTTGTCTGTACATCGCTCGGAGAAAGCGCGGTGGCACGATCGGCGAGCGGCGCTACCGCG
>JAUIEZ010000208.1 GCA_030429665.1 Gammaproteobacteria bacterium
TGATCGGATCGGACGGTCAGCAGGTTGGCATCGTCAGTCTCGATGAGGCGCTCGGCACGGCCGCGGAAGAGGGTCTCGACCTCGTCGAGATTTCACCGAACGCGGACCCGCCGGTCTGCCGAGTCATGGACTACGGCAAGTTTCTCTACAACGCGAGCAAGAAGAAACAGGAAGCTCGAAAGAAGCAGAAACAGATTGTCGTCAAGGAGGTCAAGTTTCGTCCGGGTACGGACGTAGGCGACTACGACGTCAAGCTAAAGCGGCTGGCCAAGTTCCTGCAGGAGGGCAACAAGGCCAAGGTGACGCTTCGTTTTCGCGGTCGCGAGATGGCCCACCAGGAGCTCGGAATGAAGATGCTCAAGCGGGTGGAAAACGATCTCGAGGAATACGCGGTGGTCGAGCAGCATCCCAAGATGGAGGGACGCCAGATGGTCATGGTGCTTAACCCGATTCGCAAGTAACCGAACAGTACACGAGCTGGATTCGATATGCCGAAACTGAAGACCAACCGCGGTGCGGCCAAGCGGTTCAAAAAAACGGCCAGCGGACGATTCAAGCGGTCGCAAGGGTACCTCAACCATATCCTGACCAAGAAATCGACCAAGAGAAAACGCCATCTGCGCCACGCCGAACTCGTGGACGCGGCCGATCAGGCCGCTGTGAAGCGGATGCTACCTTACGCCTGATGAGAGCAAAGAGGTCATAAATGCCAAGGGTCAAACGGGGCGTTACCGCCCACGCCCGTCACAAAAAGGTGATTGAACGCGCCAAGGGATATCGCGGCGCGCGCAAGAACGTCTTCCGGGTCGCCAACCAGGCGGTGGCCAAGGCCGGCCAGTACGCCTATCGCGACCGTCGCCAGCGCAAGCGCCAGTTCCGCGCGCTTTGGATCGTGCGCATCAACGCCGCCGCCCGCGAATTCGGGCTGTCGTACAGCCGATTTATGAGCGGACTGCACAAGGCCAACATCGAAGTCGATCGAAAGGTGCTGGCCGAGCTTGCAGTCCACGACAAGGAAGCCTTCGGCGCGCTCGCGAACCAGGCGAAAGAAGCGCTCGCCGCCTGACGGTTCAACGGGCATCGCCACCGATGCCCGGCCAACAAGTTCCAGGCAGGGGTGGCGAGGACGCCACCCGCACTGTCCGGGTGGCACGCGCGCCGCGTTCTCTACCCGAAACAGTACGAATGGTGTCCGATTGAGCAACTCCACCTTGGAAAACCTCGAATCCCTCGCGCGTGAGTCCGTCGAGGCGGTCAACCAGGCCGCCGACGCCGACTCGCTCGAGCGCCTGCGTGTTCTTTACCTCGGAAAAAAGGGGTTGGTCACCGAGCAGCTCAAGCTGATCTCGACCCTCGATCCCGAGAAACGCCGCTCTTTCGGTCAGGCGGTCAATGCCCTCAAGCAGGAATTGACCGAGACGATCCGGTCGCGTGGCGAAAATCTCGCCGGCCAGGCCATCGAGGCGCGCCTGGAAGCCGAACGAATCGACGTTACGTTGCCGGGCCGTCACGCAACCTCTGGTTCCTGGCATCCGATTTCCCGCACCATCGCGCGCATGGAGGATATTTTCGCGTCGCTCGGCTTCGACAGCGCCGAGGGGCCGGAAATCGAAGACGACTTCTACAACTTCGAGGCCCTCAACATTCCCGCCGACCACCCGGCGCGTGCCATGCACGATACCTTCTACGTGGACGACAAGAGCGTGCTCAGAACGCATACGTCGCCCGTGCAGGTGCGCTACATGCTCGAGCACAAGCCGCCGCTGCAGGTCATCGCGCCGGGTCGCGTGTACCGCTGCGATTCGGACATGACGCACACGCCCATGTTCCACCAGGTCGAAGGGTTGGCGGTCGGCGAAGGCATCACGTTCGGACACCTGCGCGGCGTGCTGTCGTATTTCCTGCGCGAATTTTTCGAAACCGATCTGAAGGTCAAGTTCCGCCCGTCGTACTTTCCGTTTACCGAGCCGTCGGCGGAAGTCGATATTTCGTGCGTGTTCTGCGGCGGCCCGGGCTGCCGGGTGTGTAAACACACCGGATGGATCGAGATTCTCGGCTGCGGCATGGTGCACCCCGAGGTGTTCCGCCATGTCGGCGTGGACTACGAGAAATACACCGGCTACGCCTTCGGCATGGGAGTCGAGCGCCTGACGCTGCTTCGCTACGGCGTGGACGATCTTCGCCTGTTCTTCGACAACGACGTCAGTTTCCTGGCGCAGTTCCAGTAAGGAGGGCGAACATGCTGATCAGTGAATCGTGGTTGAAAACGTGGGTTCGCACCGCTCCCGGCGCCGAGGAAATCGCCGCGTCCCTGACGATGGCGGGCCTTGAAGTCGGTTCGATCGAACACTTCGAACCGGTTTCACCGCTTGTCGTGGTCGGAGAGATCGTGAAGGTCGAGGACCATCCCAAGGCCGACAAGTTGCGGGTCTGCGACGTCGACATCGGCCGCGCCCGCCCGCTGTCCATCGTGTGCGGCGCGCCCAATGCCCGTGTCGGGATCAAGAGCGCCGTGGCCATGATCGGCGCGGAACTGCCGGGCAAGGTGAAGATCGCCAAGACCCGGATCCGGGATGTCGTCTCTTCGGGCATGTTGTGCTCGTCGAAGGAACTCGGCATCGATGACGACGGTGCCGGTATCATGGAGCTGGACGCCCGGGCGAAAAAGGGTGCGTCGCTCAACGAGCACCTCGGCCTCGAGGACAACGTTCTTGACGTGGAACTGACCCCGAATCGCGGCGATTGTCTGAGCGTGGCCGGCATCGCCCGCGAGGCTGCAGTACTGTTCGGCGTTCCGCTGTCCGGTCCCGGCTTCAAGCCCGTCAAACCCGCCACCCGGACGAAATTCGGCGTTTCGATCAAGGTGCCGGAGGATTGCCCCCGATACGCCGGGCGGGTGATCGAGGGTATCGACGTCAATGCCCGAACCCCGGACTGGATCAAGGAACGGCTGCGAAAATGCGGATTGCGGCCAATCAGCCTGGCGGTGGACATCACCAACTACGTCATGCTGGAAATCGGTCAGCCGATGCATGCCTTCGATCTCGACCGGCTCAGCCGCGGGATTATCGTGCGCCACGCGCGAAAGGGAGAGTCGCTGGACCTGCTTGACGGCTCACACGTGGAGATCCCCGCCGGTACCTTGATCATTGCCGACTACCGCGGGCCCGTGGCCCTGGCCGGCATCATGGGCGGTGCCGATAGCGCGATTGGGGCGGAAACCACCAATATTTTCCTGGAATCGGCCTGTTTTCGACCCGGCGCTGTCGCCGGGCGGGCGCGCATGCTGGGGATGCAGACCGATGCCTCGCACCGGTTCGAGCGGGGCGTGGACCCCGAGCTGCAGGTAACCGCCATCCACCGGGCGACCGAATTGTTGGTTGCCGCCGCTGGCGGAAAAGCCGGACCGTTCATTGACGAGGCACATCCCCGGGAGCTGCCCAAGCACGCGGACATCACCTTGCGCCGCGACCGCCTGCGCGACATGCTGGGCGTCAACGTCCCGGAACGGGAGGTAATCCGGATCCTGTCGCGGCTGGACATGAATGTGCGCTTGCTGCGTAAGGGCTGGCGTGTGAAGGCCCCGAGCCGACGCTATGACATCCAGGGCGAACACGATCTCATAGAAGAGGTCGCACGCGTGTACGGGTACGACCGGATTCCCGAACTGCCGCCGAGGGTCGAGCCGGCACATCGTCGCCAGCGCGAGTCTCGCCGCCCCCTGTCGCAGTTCGCGAACCTACTGGTGGACCGGGGTTATCGCGAAGTGATCACGTACAGCTTCGTGGATCCCGCGTTGCAGGGACAGGTAGAGCCCGGAAAGTCTGCGATCGCTTTGAGAAATCCCATCGCATCCAACATGGGTGTCATGCGCACGTCGCTGTGGACCGGCCTGCTGCAGACGGTGGGCTCCAACTATCGTCGCCAGCACCGGCGCCTTCGTTTGTTCGAAACCGGTCACGTGTTCAACGTGGAACAGGGTGAGCGACGCGAGTCGTCCCGCATCGGGGCGATCCTGACCGGACCGATTGACCGGGATGCGTGGCAGGGTGAGCGACGCATGGATTTCTTCGACGCCAAGGGCGATGTCGAGGCGCTGCTCGACGCGTCCGGATGCCGGGGGGCGTTTTCGTTCGCCGCCGGCAAGCATCCGGCACTTCACCCGGGTCAATGCGCCCGGATTTCCAGGTCTGGCCGCACGGTGGGGTGGGTTGGCATGTTGCATCCCGCGTTGCAACAATCCATTGATCTGGACCAACCCGTCTACCTTTTCGAACTGGACGCCGAGGCGCTGAGGGATTCGCGTGTCCCGTCCTATTCCCCGGTTTCACGGTTCCCCGCGACGACGCGCGATTTGTCGATTCTTGTCGATGACGATGTGCCGGCGGCAAAACTCCGCGACACGATAGCCGCCGCTGGCGGCCGGCTTCTCGTCGACCTGGAGTTGTTCGATATCTACCAGGGCACGGGTGTTCCGGAAGGTCAAAAGAGCCTGTCTTTTACCTTGACGTTACAGGATTCTTCCCGCAATCTAACGGATGCCGAAGTTGAGGAGGGCATGCGAAAGATATTGAACTCGGTCGAGAAGAAACTGGGTGGAAAATTAAGAACGTAAATAATGAACAGGCAGAAGGGTCAATGACTTCAACGATCACCAAGGCAGAGTTGGCTGCTGCGCTCTACGAGGAGGTAGGGCTCAACAAGCGAGAGGCGAAGGATTTCGTCGACCTGTTTTTCGAGAAGATCAGGCAGTCTCTGGAGCAGGGCAATGCAGTGAAACTGTCGGGCTTCGGCGGTTTCAGCATCAGGGACAAGAACCAGCGTCCGGGTAGAAATCCGAAGACCGGCGAAGAGGTTGCCGTGTCCGCTCGCCGGGTTGTCACGTTCAAGGCCAGTCAGAAGCTCAAGGACGACGTGGCCGCCAACGTGGAAACCATCTCCCGTTTCCTCGAGCAACAGGGTGAGTCCCGATGACGATGCTCGATCCCGGCGCGGACGAGCTGCCGCCGATTCCAGGCAAACGATATTTCACGATTGGCGAGGTCAGCGACCTGTGCGCGGTCAAGCCCCATGTGCTACGATACTGGGAGCAGGAATTTCCCCAGTTGAAGCCGGTCAAACGGCGCGGCAACCGTCGTTACTATCAGCGCCACGAGGTTCAGCTGATACGCACGATCCGAACGTTGCTGTACATCGACGGTTTCACCATCAGCGGCGCGCGCAACCAGCTGGAAAGCGACGGCGACAAGCCGGGCGCAAACCCCGCCACCTCACGCAAGGCGATTCAGGGAATCGTTCGCGAACTGGAGGAAATCTACGAACTGCTGGAAGGATAAAGACTCGTCGGGGCGTAGCGCAGCCTGGTAGCGCACCTGAATGGGGTTCAGGTGGTCGGAGGTTCAAATCCTCTCGCCCCGACCAGCATTACTCCGAAAAAAGCCGCCCGAGGGCGGCTTTTTTCATGCCTGCTGGGCCTGTTGCCTAGCGAAGTGGCTGCAGGCGTCGTTGGCTGCGGGCATCGATGGAGCGGTTGTCCTGGCGCAAGGGCAGGGTATCGCGATAGCGATGGGTGCTTTCGTCCAGGCGCTCGGAGCGCAGCCGGTCCAGGGAACGGTTCGAGGCGTCGAGGTCGAGCACGCGGTTGGCCTCATCGCTTCGGGGTGGCGGCGATGCCTCGGGGCGGGGGATGTCCAGGGCATTGGTCGGCGGTCCGCCGAGGGAGGACAGGCCGTTGCCATCCTGCGCTACGG